>CAZIJO010000130.1:0-16929 GCA_964539515.1 uncultured Bifidobacterium sp.
CACCTCCTCTTCCCCCACACCGCCTTCCACCCCTCACAAAACTGAGATGCGCGCTCGCCCAGTTTGTTTCACAGCGCGAGATTGCCTCCTCCCCCCGCATTGCTTAAGGTGCCCCGCCAGTGTCAAAAACTACTGTCAAAGACCGTCCCTTGCGGGTGGGGCTGATTTCCCTCGGTTGCGCCAAAAATCTGGTGGATGCTGAAATCATGGTGGGCTCGCTGCTCAAGGGGGGCGTCGAGGTCACCAATAACGACGCGGAGGCGGACGTGGTCATCATCAATACCTGCTCGTTCATTGACTCCGCGCAGGAGGAAAGCGTGGACGCGATCCTCGAATCCGCCGCGGTGCGCGATGCGAACCGGCGCCGGCAGGGACTGGTCGTTTCCGGCTGTCTGTCCCAACGGTTTCGCGACGAACTGCCCGGGCTCTTCCCGGAAGTGGACGCCTTCATGGGCATTGATCAAGTCTCCCAGGTCGCCGACATCGTGCGGCAGGCGGCGGTGCGGCGGGCGGACAAGTTGGTCGAGGGTCGAGGGTCGAGGGTCGAGCGCAAGAAGCAAAACATCACCGCGCAGTTGGCCCAGTTGGATAAGGGCCGGACGCCGGATGGCCATGAAGAATCCGAAGCGTTACGGGGCACGGACAAGTTCGGAAAGACCCGGACTCGCGTTGCGCCTTCCACCCCGCCCGCAAATGCGCCGCTCCTCGAGGTTACCGCCCGTCCGACTTACATCCCGGACTATAACACCCCGCGCTTCCGGCTCACGCCGCGCCACTTTGCCTACGTGAAGATTGCCGAGGGCTGCAATCATCCGTGCAGCTTTTGCATCATTCCCCGGATGCGGGGCACGCATCGCAGCCGGACGCAAAGCGATGTGGTCGCCGAGGCCCGAGCCCTGCTGGCCGACGGGGTGAAGGAAATGAACCTCATCTCGCAGGATTCGACGTACTATGGCCTCGATTTGCGCGCGAATCATAGTCGGGCGATTTCCTCCCCGGCGAAGTTCTCCGCGGCGACCAAATCGTTGGCGGCCGACGCCACGACGATCTGCACCTTGTTGCGCGAACTGGATTCGTTGCCCGGTGATTTCTGGATTCGTCTGCTCTACACGCACCCGGCGCACTGGACGGATGAACTGATTCAAACGATCGCGGAATGTCCCAAGGTCGCCCGCTACGTGGACATTCCGCTGCAACACATTCACGAAAACATGCTCGAGCGGATGCGGCGCGAGACCTCGCGGTCATACATCGAGGATTTGATCCGGCGCATTCGTGCCGGCGTGCCGGGCATCACGTTGCGGACGACCTTCATCGTGGGTTTTCCGGGCGAAACGGAGGCGTGCTTCAACAGCCTGCTCGATTTCATCCGCGCGACGAAATTCGAGCGGCTCGGCATTTTTGCCTACTCCCAGGAGGCCGCGACCCGCGCCGGCGCGATGCGCGGCCAGCTTTCCGACAAGGTGAAACAACGCCGCCGTGAGCTGGCGATGGCCGCGCAGCACGAGGTCGCGGTGGCCGTGGCCGAATCGTTTGTGGGCCGCACCCTCAAAGTGCTGGTGGAAGGCGCGGCCAGTGCCAAGCAATTGCAGGCGGCCAACGTGAGTTCCTGGGAGCACGGCCTGCTGCGCGACCAGGAGAGTCATCGCGCTCAACTCCCATCCGGCAAGTACCTGATCGCCCGGGGGGAGGCGGACGCACCGGACATTGACGGGCGCGTTTATGTGCGCGGCAAGCTGCCGCCGGGCGAATTCGCCCGGGTGAAGATCCTTGGCCACACGGACTACGACTTGATTGCGGCGCCGGCATGAATCTCCCGAACAAACTCACCCTTTCGCGGTTCGTGCTCACCGGGGCGTTTCTCTGGGCGATGTTCTCCCGCTCGCCCGTCAACGACACTCTGGCGCTGGTATTCTTCAGCCTCGCGGGCCTCACCGATTTTCTGGACGGCCGGATTGCGCGGCGGCGCAACCTCATTACCAACTTTGGCATCCTCATGGATCCGCTGGCGGATAAGATCATGACGTGCTCGGCGTTCATCGCATTGGTCGAGCGCCACGTGCTGACGCCGCCGCCCGTGTTGCATGTGGGCGCCCTTTCGCTTTCGCCCAAGGTGCACGCCTGGATGGTGGTCGTGATCGTTGCGCGGGAGCTTGCGATCACGGGTTTGCGGTTGCTGGCTGCTTCGAAAAACGTCGTCCTCGCCGCTGAACGTTATGGCAAGCACAAGACGATTTCCCAAATGGTCGCCATCATCGCCTTGCTGGTGATGGATGCCAGCGTGGAGTGGTGGCCGTGGCTCAAGGCGGCGCTGCTCCCGTGGGGGCCGTGGTTCGTGCTGTTCGCCCTGTGGGTCACCCTTTTGCTGACCGCCACCTCGGGGGTGCTGTATTTGTGGCGCAATCGCGAGCTATACTTGCACGACGTTTAACCTGGGGCCGGGAACTCGTTTGCATGGGAAGCCAGCGTGACCGGATGCGAGGGCGGGTCCGTCCGGGCCGGTAGAATTGCCGCCTCGTCCCGACTTGGCCGCGGGGTTTGGCCCATTACCGGCGCGGGGTCGGAGCGGGCAAGGGCAGCTTCTCCCCGCTGGACCGGGGGGGAGGTTGATAGACCGCCGGGGGCAGCCCGGCAGACGGATCCGCGTTGCGTTGACGCCGCCAATACCACACCGCCACGATGAGCAGGCCGATCGCGGCCGCAATGCCCAGGCCGATGGCGCTCCTTTGCCAGTTCACCTTGGACAGCTGGAGCATCATGAAATCCACCACCCCTTTTCGTTGCTTGGAAAGCGGCGGGGGCTCGGCAAATTTCTCCGTCTGGCCCAACTCGGCGGCCAGGGCATCGATGATGGCGGCGACGTCCAGCTTCAACAGGGTCGCGTAGGTGCGCGCAAAACCCCGGATGTAAACCGGCGCGACGAACACTTCAAAATTGCCTTCTTCGAGCGCGCGAATGTGGTCGGTACGGATTTTGGTGATCTCCGCGACCTCGGCGATCGAGAGATTGCGGGCTTCACGTGCTGTGCGGAGTTGTTCGGCAACCGTTGGCATCTCCGTCACCTTTAACCGGAAATCAGGCCGATTAGCAATGCTGAAAAACCGCGTTCCCAGAGTTCGAAAAACTGAGTCGGCCCTCCAACCCCCTCCCACCTCCGTGCTTGAGCGCCGCGACGGCGGCGGCTATGCTGCCGCCATGCCGATCTACGAGTTTCATTGCGAGAAATGCGAGCAGGACAGCGAAATCCTCATCCGTTCTACTCGCTGGGCCGGAACAAAATGTCCGCATTGCGGTTCGACGAAGCTGGCGAAGAAGTTTTCCACGTTCGCGTCCGCCACCGCCGGCCAAGCCGGTGCGCCGCCGAGTTGCTCCGGCGTGCCGAGTTCCTGCGGGATGTGCGGCACCGGCAAACCGCACCGGCACTGATTCCTGTCCGGGCAGGGTAAACTGTTTGCGTCTGGCGCGCGGTTTAGGCGCAGAGTTCCGTCGCGGATACGGCCTCCAGGTCCTCCACCAGCCAGTCGGCTTGGTGGGGATGCAGATCGTCAAGCGTGGCGCCGCCCGTGGCGACCGCCAGCACTTTGGCGCCAATGGCGCGGCCGCAACGGATATCCAGCGGCGTGTCGCCGATCACCACAATTTCCTCCCCGCGCAGTTCCCGTCTCAGCACCCGGCTGGCGCGGCGGCGCGCCGCATGGGCGATCTGGTCGCGCTCCTCATGGTCGTCGGCAAAGGCCCCGAGCTCGAATTCGTGCCACAGGTCGAAATGCCGCAGCTTGATTTCGGCCCCGAGCTGGATGTTGCCGGTGAGCAGTCCGATCGTGGGTGGTTCGGGCAGGGCGCGCAGATCCCGAAGGATCCGGGCCACACCCGGGCAGGCTTCGGTCTGGCTTTGGGCGAGGATGTGATCGAGCCAGAAGACGTAGCGCTCGAAGAAACGGCGGAAATTCGCCGGGCTGGGTGGAATGTCATGGAGCTGGAAAAATTCGCGGACGAGGTTCACGTCGGTCCGCCCGGCGAATTTAATGCGCTCGACGC
This sequence comes from uncultured Bifidobacterium sp., assembly GCA_964539515.1. Lineage (GTDB taxonomy): Bacteria > Verrucomicrobiota > Verrucomicrobiia > Limisphaerales > JADLHS01 > JADLHS01. Next base: position 4,039 of record CAZIJO010000130.1, read on the forward strand.
CGTTGGGCCGGTTGAATTCCGTGGCGAAAACGCGGGCAAAAGCCTTGATGCCCGCACCGCCTGTATGCACCAGCGTGCCGTCAATATCGAAGAGAACCAGTCGTACCATGCTGCCACAGGCTAGTAACCTGGCGGCGGACTGGCAATCCTGCACCACTGCTGCGCTTGACCGTTTCCTGACGCCTGCCTAGCATCGCCCAGAATTCATGATGAGAATGCTCCGTGGTCTGCTAATTGCCTGGCTCGCTTTTCTGGGCATCTGTTCGTCGATGCGCGCTCAACCGGTCAACGGCATCCAAGCGGTGGTTTATGATGCGGTCATTACCAAGGGCGAGGTGGAAGCCGAAGTGGCGGTGGTGGCCGCCGATTTGCAGAACAAATACCGCCGCCAGCCCGAGATGTTCGAAAAGAAGATCAACGAGGCCCTCGCCGAAAGTCTGGAGAAGGCGCTGCAACGCCAGTTGATCCTGCGGGATTATGTCGCCTCTGGCTACCAAATGCCCGAGAGCATTATCGATGAAGTGGTTCAGGAACGAATTCAGAGCGAGTTCGGCGGCAGCCGTTCCAAGCTCACCGAGACCCTCCAGGCCCGGGGCGTCACTTTTGAACAATTCAAGAAGCAAACCCGCGACCGCTTCATCATCTCGCAGCTTCAGGCCAAGAACATTTTCCAGGAACTCATCATCTCGCCGAACAAGCTGGAGGCCTATTACCTGAATCATCCCGATGAGTTCAAGGTGGAGGACCAGGTCAAGTTGCGGATGATTGTCTTGACCAATGCCACCGAAGCGGAAGCGGAGATGAAGCGGGCCCTGGCCGCCGAGATCAGCACCAAGATCCGGCAAGGCGCACCGTTTGCCGAGATGGCGGGGGTGTATTCCGAGGGATCAAAGCACAACGAAGGCGGCGACTGGGGCTGGATCGAACGGCGCGTGTTGCGCAAGGAACTGGCCGAGCCGGCCTTTGCGCTCAAACCCGGTGAACTCAGCAACGCCATCGAAACCCCCGGCGCCATCTATCTCATGCTCGTCGAAGACAAACGGACTGCGCACCGCAAACCCCTGGCCGAGGTGCGCAATGAAATTGAACGAATCCTGCTCACGGAGGAGCAGAACCGCTTGCGCAAGCGCTATATCGACCGCCTGAAGAAGAAGACTTACGTCCGCTATTTCTAAGCCGGAAGGTTTTCGGCGGGGGAGGACTTGCTGACGCGCTCCCCTCCGGGTGGGGTGGACGGGCGTGGCCCTGCCCGCCTGGTCCGGTCGGCTGGAAACCGGCGCAAGCCGAAGCTCAATGATAAACTGGATTGGGATCACACTCGGCGATGTCACCGGCATCGGTCCGGAGGTCGCGCTCAAGGCGATCGCCGCCGAGCTGCCGCGCGACGACTTCCGCTATCTCCTGATCGGCGACGCGGGTTATGCGCGCCGGATCAATGAAAAGCGCGGCTTGAATCTGGAGATGCAACCGTTCGGCGGCGAAACGGGCGCCGGGCGCGTGTTTATCGCAAATCCCCTGACCGACGCGCTGCCACGAGATCTCGTGGACGGATCGCCCAATGCCGCCCGGGCCGCCGTGGCTTGGTTGCGGGACGGTGCGGAACGTTGCTTGCGTCAGGAACTCGACGCGCTGGTCACCGCGCCGGTCAGCAAACTGGCGATTGTCCGCGCCGGTCATGCCTTTGTCGGGCAGACCGAATACCTCTCCCAACTCGCCGGGGTGTCGCGCACAGCGATGATGTTGCTCGGTCACGACGAGCGGGAACGGTGGTTGCGGGTCGCGCTCGTTACCACGCATGTGCCGCTCAAAATGGTGGCCACCCATATTACCCGGGCAAAAATCATGCTCGCCATCGAACTGGCCGCGCAATCTTGTCGAGACCTCGGCCTGCCCCGGGCGCGCATCGCCGTGTGCGGGCTCAATCCCCATGCCGGCGAAGGGGGGCAGATGGGTGATGAGGAGCAAACCGTCATTGGTCCGACCGTGCTGGCCGCCCAACGAAAGCGATTCGATGCAGTCGGGCCGCTCAGTGGGGACACCGTGTTTCACCACGCGCTACGCGGCGAATTCGACGCCGTGGTCGCCATGTACCACGATCAAGGCTTGGCGCCCCTGAAGGCGGTGGCCTTCGATACCGGTGTGAACTGGACGCTCGGCCTGCCTTTTATCCGCACTTCGCCCGATCATGGCACGGCGTATGACATCGCCGGTCAGGGCATTGCGAATCCTTCCAGCATGATCGCCGCGGTGCGCCTGGCGAAACAACTGGCCCGCCGGACAGGCTAGCCGTTGCCGCAAATAATCCCGGGGCAAATTTTTTTTGAACAAATTCCCGGCCTGTCAGTCTCAGCTTTGTAATGCAAAGCGAGTTCGCTAAAGCTCAATTTTGGCTAGTGGGCAAGCCGGCCCTTATACCCGCGGCCACGGGCGAGGGCCAACCAGGGAGACAACCATGAAAATCCTCCGGGCAGAACATCTGGGCATGTGCTTTGGGGTGCGGGACGCCATTGCACTTGCGGTTGAAACCGCGCGCCAGACGCCGTTGACGGTTCTCGGCGATTTGGTCCATAACGAAACCGTTTTGGCCGGGTTGCAGGCCAGGGGAATTCGCTTTGCGCAACGGCCGGAAGGGGTGGCGACGCGCCATGTGATGATCACGGCCCACGGGACTTCGGAACGCGCTTTAGACCGGGCGCGTGCGCAAGGATTGAATGTGCTGGAGGCCACCTGTCCACTCGTTCACGTCGCGCACCGGGCTCTGGCCAAGCTGGTCGCGGAGGGGTTTCATCCCGTCATCATTGGCAAGCGCGATCATGTGGAAGTTCGGGGCATGACCGAGGATCTCGCGGAGTTCGATGTCGTGCTTTCGGCGGAAGCGGTGCGAAGTCTGGCCGGGCGTCCCCGGTTCGGTGTCGTGGCGCAGACAACCCAGCCGATTGATCGGGTCCGCGAACTGGTGCAGTTGTTGCGCGAGCGCTTTCCGGCGTCCGACGTGCGTTTCGTGGACACGGTTTGCCAGCCTACGAAACAGCGCCAGCACGCCGCGGTGGAACTCGCGCAGCAGTGTGACGTTGTCGTTGTCATCGGCGGGGCGCACAGCAACAACACCCACGAACTGGTCGCCACCTCCGGCCGGTACTGTGCCCGGGTCCATCATGTGCAAACCGCGGAGGATTTGCGCGAAGCATGGTTTGCCTCCGATGACACCGTCGGGATCACGGCCGGCACGTCGACCCCCGACAGCACGATCGCGCAGGTGGAGTGCTGGCTCACCCAGTTTGCGACCCAACCTGTCCGCCAGCCCAGGGAGAATTGCCATGAACTACACAAAATGGATTGAACATTTCACGCGGAACCGGTCTGACCGACCGGAGCCGGACTGGGCCGCCCCCGTCCACGTGCCGCCGGCCGTGCTCGCACCGATGCTGCGATCCATCGAACAATTCCGGCTCGGCGATGGCGGCGGGCCGGCGGCGCTGATCGCGCATGACGCCGAGAGGTTTCGCAGTCGCACCAACGAAATGCGGACGATCGTGGACCTTTGGTTTGCCGAGGAGGCGGAGCATGCCCGATTGCTCGGTTGCGCCGTGAAGCGGTTTGGCGGGCGCATCATCACCTCCCACTGGAGTTTCACGGCGTTTTGCCTTTGCCGCCGGATGCTGGGCGTGCGTTTTGAACTCCAGGTGCTCACGCTCACCGAACTCGTGAGCACGGCCTATTATCGCCTGCTGCGCCGGCATTCGCCGGACGGACCGTTGGCCGCGCTGTGCGAGTTGATTCTCCGCGACGAAGCCGGCCACGTTGCGTTCCACCTTGACCGGCTGGCCAGTGCCGGCTGTCCGCGGCCCGGCTGGCCAGGCGGGTTGTGGCGGTTTCAGTTTCGGCTGTTCGGCTACGCGGCGGCGACCGTGCTATGGATCAGCCATGCGCCGTGCCTCAAGGCCATTGGGGGTTCGCGGAGGGAATATTACGCGGCCGTCACGCACCAACTGACGCGCTTTATCCGCGCCTTGGACCGGGCGCAGCGACCGGTTGAAATTCCTGCTATGTGGGCGAGTCCGCGCCTGGGGCAACTCGAGCTGTCCAAATGAGCGCTCCCGCCGGCAAATCAGGCTGGGGCCGCTGGTTCATCGTCGCTACGTTTGCCATTGCGATGGCCTGGGTTGAATCCGCGGTGGTTTTTTATCTGCGCACACACCTTGACCGGATTGAGCCGCTCCAGGCCAACCCGCTCCCGCTCGTCGGGCGGATTGGCCCGGTGGAACTGGTGCGCGAGCTCGCCACGTTGATCATGCTGTTGACGGTCGGGCTGCTTGCCGGGCGGACGGGGCGGGAACGGTTCGCGTTCGCGCTCATCGCGTTCGGCGTCTGGGACATTTTCTATTACGTTTTTCTGAAGGTGATGTGCGGCTGGCCAAGTTCATTGCTGGATTGGGACATTCTGTTTCTCATCCCGCTGCCGTGGTGGGGGCCCGTCCTCGCCCCAATGTTGATCGCGGCACTGATGATTGTTTGGGGCACACTCGCTACGCATTTTGAACAAACGCCATCGTCTTCCCGGTCAAGCGCGGGGGTTTGGGGATTGAGCTTCCTCGGGGCCGGGCTGGCGCTTTACACATTCATGGCCGACGCCATCGGCGTGGTTGATCGCGGCGTCGCCGCCGTTCGGGAAGTCCTGCCCACCCATTTCAACTGGCCACTGTTCGGGGTCGCGCTGGCCTTGATGGCGGCACCCGTGGTCCAACTTGTCCGGACGCTGCGCCATGATTCCGGAGCGCCTCTTGAGCCGCCGGAGTGTCTTGATCCAATCAATTGCCCATGAACGCCGTTCCTGATCAGCCCATCGATACCGCGGTTGGGACGATGCTCCGGGGCGAAGTCGCCGCCCTGCGGGCGTGGACAGCCGACTGGCGCGCGCCTCGGATCACCCGGGATGTCATGATCATTTGTTTTGGCGCCGGCCTGTTTGGCGCGGCAGTGGGTTGGTGGCGCGATCCCCAGCAGGCTTTGTTCGCGGGAATAAAGCTGCCGTTGATTCTGCTGCTGACCGCCGGCGGTAACGCGCTGCTTAATTCGATGCTGGCGCCATTGCTGGGGCTGCATCTCCGATTTCGACAGTCCTTCCTTGCGATCCTGACGAGCTTCGCGCTGGCGGCCACGATCCTTGGCGCCTTCAGTTCCTTGGTAGCGTTCATTATCTGGAACGCTCCGCCCCTGACCGCCGGCGGCCGTTCCAACTCCACCATCCACGCGGCAATTCTGTTGCTCCTCGTCGTGGCAATCGCTTTTGCCGGGGTGGCGGCGAATCTGCGTCTGTTCCAATTGCTGCGCAGCCTGGCCGGGGATCGGGCGGCGGCCGGGCGCGTGTTGCTGGCGTGGCTGGCGGGAAACCTTTTTCTGGGCAGCCAGCTTTCGTGGATTTTGCGGCCGTTCATCGGCTCGCCGGGCTTGCCGGTCGAGTTTCTGCGCCGCGACGCCTTCAGTGGAAATTTCTACGAAGCGGTCTTCCGTTCCTCGGTTCATCTGTTCAACTAAAACCCTGCCAAATCATGAATGACATCAATGCCACGAGTTCAAATCCACCCAAGCTCACGCCCCCGCCGCCGATCTACGGGCCCCGCCCGCTGGGTGACGATCCGGCCGAGCGGGAGCCCATTACGAATGCCATTGTCGCCATCGAAGCGCTTTTGCGGCAGCCGCGTCGGGTCATGTTTCAACTCCGCCAGCCCGGCGCGGGCAAACTGATCGGCTTGATGCTGCTGGTCGCGGTCGCTTGCAGCCTGATTTACGGGGTCGTCGTTGGCTCATTTTCGGGGCACGAGCAATGGTGGGCCGCCCCGGCGAAGGTTGCGGCCGGCCTGCTCATCTCGGCGCTGATCTGTCTGCCGAGCCTCTACATCTTCACCTGTCTGAGCGGCTCGCAGGCGCGGTTGGCGGAGATGTTCGGCCTCGTCGCGGGTTTGCTCATGCTGATGACGATGCTGCTCATTGGTTTTGCGCCGGTCGCCTGGTTGTTCTCGCAGTCCACGGAGTCGTTGCCGTGGATGGGGCTGCTGCATCTGGTGTTCTGGTTGATTGCCACCTTTTTTGGCGTGCGCTTTCTGGGTGCCGCCTTTGCCGGTTCCAACGCGCGATCCGCCGCGGGCTTGAACACTTGGGTCGTGATCTTCGTGCTGGTCGCCTTGCAAATGAGTACCGCCTTGCGCCCCCTGATCGGTCTGTCGGAGACTTTCTTGCCGACCGAGAAACGATTCTTCGTGAGCCATTGGCTCGATTGCATCAAGAAGTCGGACCCGGACCGGACGCCGTAGGCGGCGGGCGGGCGGGCGGAACCCGAGGCCTGGTTTCGATCGCGGAGCGATGGAAACGGGTGGCTCGGATGACTTGGATCTTGGATCGGTGGAAGATGGCTTTTATGAATTCGCTGAAACTGATTTTTAAACGGGAAACGCTTATCCCGATGTTGGCGCTGACCTTTGCCACGGCCGTCTGTCTGGCATTGGTCCTGGCGCGCATCACCTGGACGGGCAAGTTCCGCTACAGCTTTCTCGCCTGGAATCTGTTCCTCGCCTGGCTGCCGCTGCTGTTCGCCATGCTCGCCCGGGCAAACTACCGCGAAGGCGAGCGATCCGGGTGGCGATTTCTGGGCTTTAGCGCGGCCTGGCTGCTGTTCTTTCCGAATGCGCCGTACATTTTCACCGACTTGATCCACCTGACGAGCCGCTCCTTCGTTCATTTTTGGGTCGATCTGGCCGTGATTCTGTCGTGCGCCTTCACCGGACTGATGCTGGGTTTGGTTTCACTGTATCTGATGCACTCCGTCGCCACGCGAATGTTGGGGCGGGCCGCGGGCTGGTGCTTTGTGGCCGGGGTTGCGGGGCTCGGCAGCTTCGGGATTTACCTTGGCCGCTTCCTGCGTTTTAACAGCTGGGACATCATCGCCAAACCGGCGGAGCTGTACCACGGCATCAGCCGGGTGGCGGGCGGACAAGCGCTGCATCAAAGCCAGGTCGGGTTCATGGTGTTGTTCGCCACTTTTATTTTCATCGCTTATGTCATGCTGTACGCGCTGACCCATTTGCCGACTCACGATCGACTCCACCCGGCTCCGGCAACGGCATGAACCGCGCGACCCGGCTCCGTCGCCGCCTCACGCGGCTCACCTGGCTTTTTATCATTGGCTTGGTGATCAGTGGGGCGACGGCACTTCCCTTAAGCTGGGAGCTGGATTTGTTGGTGAATTGGTTCGGTCTGAGCGGGCAAACCAGCGCCACCGCCACAGCCGGACCCGGTCGCTGGCTGCTCACGGCTCACGAAGCCTTGCAGGACGTGAGCGTAAAGCATCCCCTGCTGTTCTATGGCACCGACTGGCTTGCGTTCGGCCACTTCGTTATTGCCATCGCGTTTGTTGGTGCGCTGCGCGACCCGGTGCGCAACCGGTGGCTGTTCGACTTCGGTCTGATCGCCTGCGTCCTGGTGGTTCCCTACGCACTTCTGTTTGGGGCGGTGCGCGGGATTCCGATTTGGTGGCGGCTGATTGACTGTTCCTTCGGTGGGTTCGGCTTCGTCCCGCTCTGGCTTTGTCGAAAATGGGCGCGTGAACTCGAACTTTCCCGAAGTTGAAACCGGCGGTTTTCAGGAATTGCGGATCCCGTCCGGTTCACTGCCCGAGAATCCAATTCGCGGCCGCTGTCAAATCCTCCACGATCACCGCGCGGGCGAGTTGCGGGCCCGCTTCTTTTTCCACTTGGCGGCCGTAGCCGGTGCGGACCAGCAGGCTGGCGTGCACGCCCGCATTCCAGCCGCATTCGAGATCGATCAGCTTGTCACCGATCATAAAACTGCGGGCCAGGTCCAGGCCGAACTCATCCCGTGCGTCGAACAAAAACTGGGGGGAAGGCTTGCGCCCCCGGCTCGGCTGGTCCGGGGCTTCGGGGGCGATGTAGATTTTCCGAAACGTGACGTCGTGTTGCTGAAACTCCCGGACGACGCGGGCGTTGACCAGCGCCACATCGTTCATGGTGAAATAGCCGCGGCCCACGCCGGACTGGTTGGTGACCATGAACAAGGTGAACCCGGCGGCAGCCAATCGTTTTAGACTGGCGAAGCCTTCCGGGTAAACCTCCACTTCGGCCGGGTCGCGGAGATATTCCTTCTCTTTGATGAGCGTTCCGTCGCGGTCGAGGAAAATGGCGCGGTGCATTTCGTTGGCTGCGTATTGTGCGGGCGGTCGGGCCGGAGCAAAGCAAAAAAAAAGGGCGGCCGCGGCCGCCCTTTTGAATCATGAAGGAACGCCAAATCACTCCTGGGTGATAAAATAGAACTGCTTCACGGCGGGAGGATTGGTGACGAAGAAAGTTCCTGCCGTGCTGGGCACAATCCCGCCGTTAACGATCACAAAGGGCGCCGTTACCTCGTTGGCTTGCCACAGCGTGTAGGCCTCACCGGCAATTGCCGTAAACGTGAGGGACAATGGGTTGCCAGGATTGATCGCTATGTTTGCGACCCCAGCCGGAACCGTTGCCGGTCCGGTCCAACCACCGCCGTCATACTGCAGACCGGCCGTAGTATTCGACCCGACATACGCTTGAGGGACGAAATTATTTGTGAGCGTTGGAAACCGCGACAGGGAGCCAATGCTCGAAAGGGAAGCCCCGGCGTAGGTAACCCGATCAATGACGTTGGTGCCTCGGCGCAGGGTAATCGTCTCCGTTCCGGTGTTATTCAGCGCCAGTCCGGCGGTACCTTCGCTGGCGGGGAAAGCCAGCCCCGGCAGAACGGGCGTGTTGCCATTGAGCGGGCCGCCGTAAACCACGATGGCATTACTTGCGGCCAGCGTCTCGGCCGGACCACCATTGTAGAAACGATGTCGGATCCCCACCGCGTCGGCAATGCTCCAATCGTAGAGATCGAGATCCGTCGGGGACTGATTGGCAATTTCCACGTATTCGTCATACACGGTAATGTTATTGGTCGGGACGTCGGTGCGATGCAGCGGGTTAAAATGAGTGGAGTTCGTATTCGAACTCGGATTCGCCAGGAATTCGGTAATGAACACCTGCTGTTCGTCCAGGGTTGGCACATAGATATTCCAAACATTGGTGCTGGTTACGAACGTGTTCGCCGCGCGGAGGGCAATGAGATAGTTGGACCCCGCATCCGCCGCCGTCGGCTGAAAGTTGAACGTGGCATTCAGATTTGTGCCGGTCGTGACGTCCGTCGTCCACGAAGCTGAGGCCGGCAATGTGCCGGTCAAGGGCGTAATCGTTACCTCGGCGCCATCGGGATCGGAAACTTGAACCGACATGGTCAGTTTTTCATCCGTGCGGAGAACGCCGTCGGCGAGCGTGTTTGGCGTGGGCTGGCCGGGGCGCACCAGATTTGAGAGCACGTTGGTGAAGCGCACCGTAGCCGCCTTGGAAAGGCTGATGATGTCCGCGTACCGCGTGGGTATGATCTGATAGCTCGAAGTCCGCGGATCTGAGGTATCAAACTGGCCCAGGACCCCAATGACCGTCAGCGGACCGAGCGGCTTCGTTTGGCCGGATACGTCCGTGGAAGCGTTGGCGAACAAGGTAAAGGTTTCCCCGGATTGGTTGGTGAGCAAGGAGGTCCCGGTGAAGGTCGGAGTGGTGAGTTCGAGAAAGACGTTCGAGGCCACGACGTAGCTGCCTTCCAAGGCATCCATGATCGCCGGATCATTCTGGCTGGTGGCGTCGAATGGCAAGGTCTTCAATGCGGGCAGTGGATTTCCGGTGCTGAGAATCGTGACCGAGTGCATCTCGTTGCCGACCACGGGTGCGAGTTCCAGAAGCCCGTTGAAACTGGCGAGCGGCGCAGTGACCCGCACGCGCGCCCCCGCGGGCGGCAGGCTGGCCGAGGCGTTGCCCGCCCAGAAGCAGGCAACCCCCGCCGATGAATCCTGCAGGTAGAACAAGGCGTTGGTGGCCGGAGTCAAGTTCTGGTGCGAGGTCACAATGCCTTCCACCGAATACAGCGTCGTGGTATTGGTCGGTCGGTAATTCACCGGATCCAACGTCGCATGCAGGAACGCAATATTGGTCAGGACCGGGGCGGTAACCGTCAGGGTTACGACATCGCTCGTCGCGGCGCCTGCCACGTTGGTGACAATGACCTGGTACGGTCCGGCGTTGTTCGTAAACGCGTTAGTCACCGTGTAAGCGGCGGCCGTGGCCCCGGAAAGGTTGGTGCCATGGAACTGCCATTGGTAGCTGAGGGGATCCGTTCCCGAGGCGCCGACAGTGAAGGTCGCACTGCCGCCGTAACTCACGTTTTGGCTGACCGGTTGATTGGTGACGCTCGGAGCAATTGCCGCCGCAGAAACCGTGAGACTGGCGATGCTGCTCGTGACACTCCCCGACGTGTTGGTCACGACGACGGTGTAGTCGCCCGTGTCATCAACCACTGCGCTGGCAATGGTGTAAATGCGGGCGTTTTCGCCGGGAATCGTGACGTCGTTCTTACGCCACTCATAGGACAACGGTTCGTCCCCGCCCGTGGTATTGGTAAAGGAAAAGCTGACGCCTGCCGAAATACTGCCACCGGCAGGATGGACCGTAATAAAAGGAGGATTGGCGCCGGCGCTGGAGGGAACCACGTCTGAAAAAGTCGTGCCCACCACGAGGTTATCCAGGAACAAATTCCCTTCGTTGTTCGCCTGCCGCATCGCGAAACCGCTGATTCCCGGGGATGAGACCGCTGCATCGGTCGGGGTCACCCCAGCCGCCGTTTCATTCGCCGGATTGTGCCAAAGCGTGCAAACGCCAGAACTGGGCAGGATGCGAACAACCAGAGTATAAACGGTGTTCAAATCAAAGTCGTCCGGGAGATTGGTTTTTGTCGAAGATGAATGGGAAATGCCAATCTTGAATTTCCCGGCTGCGGCTCCGGTTGTGCTCGCATATATTCGCCCGCGAAAGGTAGCCGGCATGAAGTGCACGAAATACTCGCCGGCTGCTGAGGGTAGGACGGTGAACTCAACATCGAACTTGGCGTAGATTGCCGCATTCGTTGCTGTCACAGAATAGGGTTGATTCAAAAACAGTGAATTGACGTCGGCGAACCGGCTGAGCGGCGCGCTGCCGCCGATGACGGCCCGTCCTGAGGCTATGAGGAAATCATTATTGGTCGTGCTATGCTGCGTCCATTTGGGCGCAGAAAGATTGGTCAAGGAGCCATCTGCATAGCTGAAATCATCTTGCAAAATGATCGCCCCGTGGACGGTGACGCTGGTTACGGCAGTCATCATGGCTGCCACCGCTAATTTGATTATTCTGTTTCTCATATTTCTCATGCTTCGTTGCTTCTGCCTTGCAGGTTGTTTTGCCCCGGAATTCCTGTTTATTTCTCTGCCTGGCTCGAAAGACTGTTTCAGGGTATGTCCCGGTTCGGGTTCCAGATGACATCCGGATTCATGGCTTCCTCACGGGTTGAATTATTACCGCGATCATAAATGTAGCTGAACTTGAAGGCGGCCGAGTGTCCGTCCACAAATGCCAGAATCCCGCGGTCGTTATGCCGCTTCACAAACCGTTGCCAACGCGCGGCGGGGAAGATTCCATTGCGATCGGGCGAGGCGACGAAATTCTCCATGGTGGGGCTGAACGTCTCCTCGGTCAGCAACACCACTGCGGATGGGTTGCGCACACTTCCCAGCTTTGGCATCTCGGGATGGGGATGACCGTTGCCCACGACGCCGTTGCGGATGGTGCTTTTGAGCTTCAGGTCAAGATTCATCCCATAACTGAAGAATCCAAATGATCCGCCTTTCAGGAAGTTGTCGGCGCCTGTGGTCTTGGCCGTTGGACAATGCCAGATCTTTCCGATGCCGTTGTCCGGGAAGGGCATTTTTGTTCTGGGCGGCCCCGTCAACGCGTAGTACTGGGAAAGCGGCTTCTCGCCGACCGCGGGTGGCAACACGTTGAACCATGCGTGCTCGTCGTTGGGTGACCCTGGCCCGGAGGTCGCGCCCGTGTCCACGCCATATTGCCCGCCGTTGTCGGTTCCATCGCGGGGAATCTGATCATTGTTGTCCGTGGCACTAATTTGCAGCGCCAATCCCCATTGTCGCTGGTTGTTCAGGCAGGAAATGCTCTGCGCCTTGGCTTTGGCCTTGGAGAGGGCCGGCAGCAACATGGCCGCCAGGATGGCGATGATGGCAATGACCACCAGCAGTTCGATGAGGGTGAACGCGGACGGAAATTTATTTCGACCACCATTTCGGAACCGCAGGGTAGGCATATTACGCATTTCTCACCGCTTGTTAGCTGAAACGGCTCAGCTTGGCCATGCTCGGTTTGGCTATTATTAAGCGGCGTCTGACTCTAGGCAGCAGGTCCAACAATTCAAGCACTTAGTTTCATAAGTTATTAACACTCCGGTGACGAAGGAGTGACAGAATCGAGACGAACAGAATCCGGTCCGTCGGGGCTTCCGGAAAATTCTGATTTGGCCAAGCTGCGAACTCTGATTCATATTGGCCGGGTGAAAGCGACATTTGCAGAAACCCTGGCGTTGGGGGTGTGGCTGGCCTGTGTCGCCAGCCCCAACGGTTGGTCCGCGGACTGGCCGATGTTTCGTGGTCAGCCGGCGCTCACGGGTATCGCCGCCGGTCAGCTGCCGGAAAAGCCCGCGTTGTTGTGGACCTTCAAAACCGCCGGGCCGGTGAAATCTTCCGCTGCCATCGTCGGGAACCGCGTCTTCGTCGGCTCGGATGATCACAACCTGTACGCGCTCGATTTTACCACCGGCAAAAAAATCTGGGCGTTCACCAATAGCGACGCCATTGAATCCTCGCCCCTCGTCCTGGACGGAAAGATTTTTGTCGGCTCCAGCGATGCCAACCTCTACGCGCTCGACGCCGCCACCGGC
>CAZIJO010000131.1:0-16925 GCA_964539515.1 uncultured Bifidobacterium sp.
CACCTCCTCTTCCCCCACACCGCCTTCCACCCCTCACAAAACTGAGATGCGCGCCCCATCAAGGGTCATTCGATATTTGCCTTGCGTCGGGCGGTTGCGCGTGCCAAGAAATTTAGAGCAGTTACCAACCGAAAAATTCCCATGAAAAAAACCACCTCAAGTCTGACAATCGCATGTGTCCTGGCAACTTTTCTCAGCCTGCCCAGCGCATTGGCCAGTGATCTGGACGCACTGGCCGGCAAGTGGGTCGCCAAAGTGGAGGCCCAAGGTCAGTCCTTCAAGCAAGTCCTGGAGATCAAGAAGAACAAGTTTACGTTCGAAATTGTACGTGACGGCGGGGAAACCGCGCTTTACGCCGAGGGAGAGGTGAAGGCCGAAGATTACGGTCCCTTCAAGGCCGCCAAGTTTTACAACATTCAGGGCGGCACCTCGGCTTCCGACCTGCAAGCGGTGGACGATGAGCGCACGGTCATTTACTCGCTGGGGTACAACGAAATCACCGTGGCGGCGAACTTCGACAAGGAACGAGCGGAGCCGCCGGTGGCGACGCGTTATACCAAAGTGGCGGCGAGCGCGGAAACCAGGACGCTTGTAATAGACAAGATCGTCATGCACCAGACGCCGCAGGCCGCGGAGTATTTCCTATGTTTTGAAGCCACCGTCGGTGACGCTACCAAACGCTTCAATATTCCCGACAAGACGTACGAGCAAAAGGACACGACCATTGCGACCGATCTGGCCATTCCCAATGTCCGCAAAGACGCGACCTGCAAGTTCGTCATGAAACTCGATGACGTGGCGGGCGACGAGTGTACCGAGGAAATGGACAACCGCAGCGCCGGCAGTTTCACGGTCACGGAAAGCGGGTCTCAGGAATTCAAGCCGGAAGGTCAGTGGCGCTACACGATTCACTGGCACTTGAAGTAGTGCCGCGGCGCATGTGATTGCGCCCGAAGATTCACAACAGCCGGACGGCAATCAGTCGAGCGGCGGGGAATCGCATTACGGCGTCAAAACCCGATAAAACCGGTTTGCAAACAAGGAGGCCGCCGGGTCTTCGAACCGGAACGTGCCATCGCTCATTGCTTCCGCGACGCCAATTATCTGCCAATGAATCAAATTGGTGGAGGCTTCCACAAAGCAGGTCCGGCTCTTCGGACCGGCGAACTTCAACTTGAGCCGGCCGTTGTCCCGCCGCGCCGACTCGTAAAATGAAACCTCCTGCTGAGCCGGTCGCGTGCCGGTCAAAATGTCCATGATCTCCTGCGCGGTCCCGATCAGCAACTCGGCCAGGGCGGGATTTTTGGGCGCGATTTGGGCGCTCACCTTGTGTTGGAAGGCTTCGAGCTGATTCAGGCCGGACGTGAGATTGCACCGCTCGAAGGACGCAGCGGCGGCGTGCAGACTGGCAAGCAAGGGCTGAGGGTTACGCCCGCCAAGGTCTGCCTGCTCCACCACTCGGGCGAGACTCGTCACGGCTTCCGCAGGCGACAACACCTGGAAAGTGGTCGTGGCGGTGGCGGACTCCTGTCCGTCGGAAACCTGCAAGGTAATTGTGTGACTGCCCGGTGTGAATTGGTTGGTCAGCATGGCAGTGGTACCGAGCTTGTTCGTGCCTTCCGTCCACGTGAATTCCAGCGGATCGTTCTCAATGTCGCTGGATTGCGAACCATCCAGGATCACCCAGGCGTTGCTGCAGACGGGCGCGACCACCACCAGATTCGTCACGCCGGGGAGTCGGGTCAGGGGCGAGACGACGATCTTTGGCTCGGGCGCGTCGTTCACCGGCAGCACATTGAGGCTGATGGTGGCGGGGGCGGAATCGAGTAGGCCGTCGTTGACTTTGAACGTGAAATCGTCCGGGCCGGAGTAGTTCGTGGTCGCCAGATATGTAAGGTTCGGAGCCGTGCCGCTGAAGCTCCCATGCGTGGGCGGACTGACGATCGAGTAAGTCAATACGTCCCCCTCCACATCGGAAGCGGTTAGCATGATGGCCAGAGGCGTGTCTTCATTGACGGTCACAGTCTGCGCGTGGGCCACCGGGGGATCGTTCACTGGCCGCACATCGATGCTCACCGTGGCTGGCGGTGAACTCGCCAGACCATCATTAACCCGGAACGTGAAGCTGTCCGGGCCAAAGTAATTCTTGTTGGGAGCATAGATCAGTGACGGAGCAACCCCGCTGAGCTGGCCATGGCTCGTTTGCGTGAGCAAGGTGACGGTCAACGGGTCGCCGTCCGCATCGGTGGCCGCGAGCGTGATGGGGATGGAGGAATCCTCGTCGAGCGAAACGGTTTGCGAGGTGGCGACCGGCGCGTGATTGACAACCAAAACGGCGTTGGAACTCTCGATCGAACCGAGGGGGTTGGTCACGACGACGGAGTAGCTGCCGGCGTTTGTGAACTCCATGCGGATGAGCGTTAGGGCACTATTTGTTTGGCCCGGGATGTTCACGCCATTGAATCGCCATTGGTATCGCAAGGTGGGCGATCCGGAGGCATTAACGAGGAAGCGCCAGTTGGTGCCGGGATTACTCCTTCCTCCCAGCGGTTGGAGGGTGATCTGCGGCGGGCCCATGGGCGCGACCAGTTCAAGCACCCCGTTGAACGGCTGGCTGCCGCTAAAGACCCGTTCGCCCCAGTCATTCCATCGCCCCGCCTGCGCGTGGCCGGGCTGATACATCGTCACGAAGTCCTCCCCGGTCAGGGCATTGTTCGGTTCGCCCGGGGCCCAGTAGGTGAAGCCGACCGGCTCACCACTGGACCAACGAAAAGTGCCTTCGGTTGCCACATCGTTTATTCCGATCCACAAGAGTCGATTCAAACCACCGTAATGGGCGAGCGTGTCAAAGACCCAATTCTGCTCCGCCTGATTGCGGAGCGTGGTCAAATGTCCACCGAGTTCCGCCGCCACTCGTTCCGACCAGGTCCAGGTCGCGGGCGTCAGGAGCGCGTAGTAGTGGCCATTGGCGGGGTTGGTGAAAACCGGGGTGAAGGGCACGGGGGGGCCAGTTCCACTTCCCAACGGAGTCTCGCATTCGTGCGATCCCCCGCCGTGTCTTCCCCCCAGCCGGTATCACAGCAGCAGGTGTCCCGCGCCCGCAAGGTCAGGCTGGCCGTGTTGCCACTGACGGTAACTGCGCTCGTCACATTGATCTCGCCTGTTACATGCCCGAGCTGGCAGTTCACGTTCGCGGAATTCGGGGTGACCAGAATGTTTCCCACATAGCCAACGTCGTCGGCCGTGCCGGAAACAATGAACAATTTGAGGCTTTTGATGGGAGCGGCAAACGTGCGGGTGATCTGGCAATCGGCATAATTGCCCACCGGCAAATTCGCCGCGACATAAGTATGCTCGGTATTGTCAATGATGTGGTTCGTGAGCAGCGCGGTGCTGTCGATCGCCTGCGGCACGCCATGATAAACGGGCGTGGCGTCCACCAGGATCGTGTGGGTCAATTCCTCGCCGAACCAGGCCACGTTTTCCTGCACCATGCTCCAATGGTTCGTGTAGCGTCCCGGCGTGGTTGGGGCCTTCAGCGAGAGCGCGAAGGTGCGGGGCCGTCCCCGGAAAATGCCACCGTAAACCGGGATATCATCCTGCGCATCGTTGAGCAGGTAACGCCCCGCGCCGAACAACGCCGCGTCGAGAAATTCCTTCTGGCCAAAGCGATACTTCGCGGCCTCCGACCAAAGGGCGTCTCCTTCATTGCGGACGATGACCGTGGCGGTCCGGGTCTCACCAGGTCGCATGCGGGTAGGAAGATTGTGCCAAAGCACGCGGGCGTCCCGCTCCGGCACGTCATTGAAGAGCGCTGCCCCGCGCGCGGTAGTTTTGATGTATTCGTAGGGATCGTTGGTGCTCGACCAGACATCGGAGTTGGTATTGCCGCTGCCAGGGCGGATGTAAGGTGGCCCGGCGTTGGCGGCGTAAATGCCCGTGCCCTCATCATACTCGTTCCAGCTCTCGACATACACCCGGCGCAGCAGCGAGCGGTTGACCCGGCTCCAGGCGTTGCTGTACGGAAGGCCCCCCGCCCGGGCGAGAAAATCGCCGGGGTTGCGGATATTCTGGTCCCAGTAACCGCCTTTGAGTTGCGCGGCCCGGATCCCTCGCCACAAGACGGTTCGGGAGTATTCGTTGATCTCGAACTGTGGCACCTTTTCGTCGGCCCAGGCAAACGTGGGATCGTTCAGGGCCGTGGTTACCATGTAGATGCCGTTGGTAAAACGCGGGTGGCTCGCGGCGAAGGCGCTTGTCAGCCGCGTCTCCACATCCGACCGGCTGAGCGATGCGAGGTTGGTCAGATTGAATTTTACGTGCCAGGTGTCGAGGATCGGACGGTTATTGATCTGCGCCAGGTAATCGTCAGCGTGGCGGTCCTGGTTAACGCTATAGTATTGGCTGAACCAGCGGATGTATTGGCTGACGAACGCGTCTTTTCCGGCCGCCGTGTTCACATCCACGAGCGGCTGTTGATGCCATGTGATCATCGGATCGAGGAACGGTGCGACCTTCGGCACGTTCCAGCCTTCGCGCCGGAGTTGGTTCAACGCCTGAAACAGGTTGATCCGTTCCTGCTCGGACGACGGAATCAAATGGACGTAAAGCATGTCAAAATTGGCCGCCATCATCTGTTTGATCTGGGTGCGCCAGAAACTCGTCGTGCCGGTCCAGTTGCTCCTGCCTTCCACCGGTCGCCACGGGCCGGTTAATTGCCCGCCGTTGGCGGTGAACCACTGGAAGACACTGACGCTGACAAGCCGGTTGGTGAGATCAAACGAAGCGCGGGGCGTAAATAAGCCTTCCGCGGGTTGAGCGGGAGACCAAAAGGGGAGAATGGCGAGTGCGGCGAGGAGTCTGGCAATGCATGAAATACCGCGACTTCGAACTCCTGAAGTCCGTTGCTTCTGACCGGCGTTCATTGTCAATCACGCTTGCCCTTGCCCTTCAACCCGTCAAGGCCAAACACTACGGACACCGTCTGCGAAACGATTGCCATTGGTTTCACTCGGCATTCGCATTTGCCAATTTAGATTCGTCGGTCTCGAATTCCGGATTCACGCGTCGGTCTGGCCGACTGACTGGCGAGCCAGCCTATTTGGGGGCGGACGCCGCGCTTTTCCCAATGCAATAGAGATGCTTTCCAGTGCGCAAATAAATCCGCCCCTCCGTAATCGCAGGCGTGGTGTAGCAAAACTCGCCCAGGTCGTTCACCGACACGGATTCAAAGGCCTTCGGCGTGGCGCGAAACACCGTGGTCACGCCTTTGTCGTTCGTGGCGTAGATGTTGCCCCCCGCCAGGACCAGCGAAGAACGAAAGCGCCCCTCCAGCCGCTGTTCCCAAACCGTTTCCCCCGTTCGCGACTCGAAGCAATAGAGCATGCCTTCATCGAGGACCGAGTAGAAATGGCCGGCGTGATAAACCGGCGAAGGGACGTACGTGGCCTGGCGGCGGAGCTTCCATGCCACATGACTGTCGGTCACGTCCCCGCTGCCATCCACGCGCACTGCCATCCGGGTGCGATTTGGGTAACCGGCGGTCGCCAGTACCAGTCCATCCCCAAAACTCAAGCCGGTCACCGCGACATCGGAGGGGCCGCGGCACCACCACCACGTCTCACCCGTTTCCGGGTTGACGCTGCGGGTCTCGTCGCTGCCACTGACGATGACCTGCGTTCGCCCGGCGCTGTTGACCAGCAGCGGCGTGATATGGGAAATGCGGCGCTTCCCCGGCTCAACGCGCCAGCGCACTTTGCCGGTGCGCTTGTCGAGGGCGAGCAGCGCCGCCTCCCCTTCCTGGCGACAATCGAAGATGAGCAGATTGCGATAAAGCAAGGGCGTGTAGCTGTAACCGTGCTCGCCGTTGAATTCCAGCGGCTGCACGGACCAGATCTGCCGGCCCGTAAAATCATAGGCCTGGAGATCCACCCGCTTGCCATTTTGAAACGACGTGAACACGAGTTCGCCATCAGTCACGGGGGTCGAGGAAGCAGGACTGTTTTCCCGATGCATGGCCTCCACCGCGGCTGCCACCACGGAGCGTTGCCAGAGAATTCTTCCGCTCCCCGTTTCAAATCGCAACAGCAGTCGCTCCTGGGAATTCGAGACGGCGGTGGTGAGGAACACACTGTCCTCCCACACCACCGGCGAGGAGTGGCCCTCACCGGGAATCGGGGTTCGCCAAATGATGCTTTCCGTCGCACTCCATTTGACCGGTACGTTGGTCTCCGGGCTGATGCCGTCGCCATTCGGCCCGCGCCATTGCGGCCAGTTGCCCGCAGGCGCGGATAGCACCGCCACCAAGCTCAAG
Source organism: uncultured Bifidobacterium sp. (assembly GCA_964539515.1). Classification (GTDB taxonomy): domain Bacteria; phylum Verrucomicrobiota; class Verrucomicrobiia; order Limisphaerales; family JADLHS01; genus JADLHS01. The sequence goes on from CAZIJO010000131.1 coordinate 6,314, forward strand.
AGGACGGCGGTAGTCCTTGCATTGGTCCGTTTCATTCTCCGCCAGCATAAAGGGATGCGGGGCTTGGTCGAGTGCAAGGTTTGGCCGCGGACGGACCTGCGTGAATCTGGTCCTCCCCCTCCCGGGCCTGAAGAAGCAGACGGGTCATTTCACGTGGGCCAGGAACTGCGTTCGCGGTCGGTTGCTTCCGGCGCTGCTTTGCGCAGCGCGCTGGAAAATGTCGTTCCACACTTGACGGAATGGTTGCGAGAAGTGTTCTTTATTGCCCGATCCCAGCCATGGAGTCATGGAAACGACAGCTAACCCTGATATGCTTATGCGAATACTGAATTCACTGCTGCTGGTCAGCCTGCTGGTGGGCACTGCGGGGGCGCAGGATTTGACCTGGGCCGAACTGGTTCGTCGCCCCGAACACTGGCCGGCCCAATGCACAATCAACCGCGCCGTGCGATTTCAGAGTGGCGCGACCGTCGCCGCCGGGCAGAAGCTCGACGTGCTGGAATTACAAGCCGGCGAGATCGCGCTCAGCACCACCGATGGGAAGACGAGTTTCACCGCCAAACCCGAAGACACCGACGCACTGACGGTGGCGCGCGATGCCTGGAAGCAACTCACCCCCGCGCAACGGGAGCTGACCTACGCCGCCCTGTTGCGGCGCCCGGACTTGTGGCCGTATCGCGTTGCCGGCCGCGAGCCATTTGATCTCGGGGGCGCCAATAAGATTGCCAAGGGCGAGCCATTGATCCTGATCGCCGTTGAAGGCAACGAGTTGCTCGTGGGGTCGGTGAAGCTCAATACGAGTTTCACCGTGCGACCGGAACAGACCGATTTGATCACTCACGCCCGCAAGTTCCTCGCCGCAGACCAGGGTGCGCCGGGCCGCATTCTGGAAGAGTTGCAGGGCAAGCTTCTGGATCCCACGAGCGGCAAACCGGCAACGCTGCCTACGAATTCCATGCCGCGTTACATTGTGTTTTATCGGGGCGCCGGTTGGTGTCCACCGTGCCGGCAGTTTTCCCCCACCCTGGTGAAGACCTATCAAGAGCTCAAACCGAAGTATCCCGATTTCGAGCTGATTTTTCTCAGTGACGATAAATCACTCCCCGATTTGCAAAAATATGTGAAGGAGGAGGGATTCCCCTGGCTGGCTGTGCCCCAGGCCCGTGTGAAGGAGCTGTTGATCGTCGCTCCCACCTTGGGCCGCAGCATTCCGCAACTGCTGGTTATGGACCGTCACGGCAAGGTGCTGATTGACTCCATCAACATGGATCGTGCCGTCGCGCTCAAACGGCTGGAGGCCCTGCTGAAACAACCACCCGCTGCAAACTAACCCATGCGGGCTTGGCCTCCCGAATCAGATTCCTTCATCACGAACCAAAGTGTGCAGAGGGGCGAGGTGACCGCCGCTGATGAGGTCTGCCAGTCTGACTGAGGCCGGGCGCTTCGAACCTGCGGTTGGAAATTCTCCTGCTTTGCCGTTGACGCGGAATATACTCCGGCCGAGTCTTGTCGCATGGGAAAGGATGGGAAACCGGCCGCACTTTGCCCCGTTGGCGAAAGCCGGAGAAGATCAAGCTGCCCCCGAAAGGTCGCGCGTTCCGCCTTAGCCAGCTGCGCTCAAGCCGCCGCTCCGACCCGCCTTACCGGTTCCGCCATGTTCTCGTCGCAAGCATGGGAAATAATCGCCCGCAGCCTCAATCTTTCCGTCCGCGAATTGCAGATTATACGCGGCGTCTTCGATGATCAGAAGGAACTGAACCTCGCCAAAGCCTTGGGAATTTCCGTCCACACGATCCACACCCACGTCGCGCGCTTGCATCACAAACTGGCGGTCACCGACCGGTCGCAACTCATTCAGTTGGTCATGCAGGAGTTCCTGGTGCTCACCGCTGCTCCCGGAAATGGGCTGCCGCCGATCTGCGCTAACCGGGCGAGGGGCAGTTGTCCGCTTCGACTCTAGCAGCGCATTGTCAGGAGATGATGGGACAAGTCGCCGATCTCCCCGTTTTCCGAAATCAATTAGAGCCCTCTCACCTCGTCCCACGCGGCCTGAACAAGTCATTGCGCCCGCCGATTCTGGAGTGAGTGAACCCATTTCCGTTTCGCTGGCGCGCCGCAGCTTGGTGTTTCGGCCAGCCCCTGTCCCCTGCGGAGCTGTCGCCTGAGTACCTGTCGGCTGCGGAGGTGTCAGCTCAGCAGGCGACTTGCACAAACCAACCGCCAGACCTAATGGCATGGTGTGTTTACGTCGCGTCCACGAGACGCTGGTGGTGTTGAGCTGACGCCCCGCGTGCCGCAACAAACAAGCAACCGATGCGAGGTTCCTTCGAACCTCAATTCAAAAGAAAGGAACAAAGTTATGATCACCAAGAAGAGCATTGCGATCACTGCCATTGGTGTCGTGGTGGCGGTTTTCCTTGTGGGGTCCCAAAGCGCATGGACCGACCGGGCCAATGACCCGCTCAAGCTGGAAGGTGCGTGGACGGCCAAAGTGCCAGGGACCTCGCTGGTCTGGACCTACACGCTGGTCCCGGCGGACCTGAGTGGGCGAAGTGCAGTCCTGCAAGGTACGATCCATGTCGGCATCGATCCCACGTTGGCAGGCGCGTTTCCCGATGCACAATACCTGACGCCCCTCGTCGGGGAGGCCACCATTACCAGCCAGAAGTCCGCAACCTATACCGCCCTTCTTTATGCCATGAAAGTTGGCGATGGCGGGCCTGAGGTCGTGTACACACTGATGTCATTTGGACAGATCCTGAAGACGGGGACCGGCCGGCTCGATGTGAAACACCATTTTCATATCTATCTGCCCAGCCAGGATTCCAATGGGGACGGGATTGTTCGTCAATCCGAGACCCCGTACCTGTGTATTCCTGTTCAGAGCGTTGATACGCGAGTGCCAATGTTTAACACAGCCTCAAAAAACTGCGGCAGTTGACAAGGCGAGTAGTCAAAGAGGGGTGAGCTAAGCCAGGTGGGAGTCTGCCTCCACTTTTGGGGCAGACTCTCAATGGATGGGCGGCACGGCAAGTTCACAAATCAAAGCTGCTGGCGAAAAAAGCTGGTTTAAGTACCTCCTCCTGAAACTAACAAATTCTCCGATCGGGCACTGCAGTTCGGCCATGACGCATTCCATGATGAGTAGGAATTCATCTTCGCCGAAGCGGTGGATGTTTCCGTCCTTACGATCCACCCCCACTTCGAGTGCCTGCATCGCAAGCTAGCTATCACGAACCTATCGTAGCTGCTCAGGGCCTGCCCCCGGGGGGAACAGGGCCAAAACAGAAGGCCAAGGTGGAGCCATTTTTGCTTTCAGCTCTGGCAGATGATGTTTATGAGACGTGCAATCCTCGGTTCAAAATCGCTCCCCTGCCTTGCTTTGTTTGCCTTGGCGCTCACCGCCTTCGCCGCCGACAATCCGCTCATTAAACGGCCATTTAAACTCAAGGCCGACGTTGCTCTAATCGTCAGCCTCGACCCGGCCACCCTCGGGGAAGCCGTCGGAATCAGCGAAGGTGAAGGCACACATGTGGGCAAATTCGTGATCAATAGCGCGGGAGCATTTGATTTTGAAACCGGCGATTTCATTGGTGAAGGAGTTATGACCGCGGCCAATGGCGACTTGATCTACTTAAAAATGCGCAGCCTGGAGTGGGTCGAAATCGTTGGGGGCACCGGCCGGTTTGAGAATGCAACTGGCGGATACAGCATCGAGTTGACCGCCCCCCCAGTGCACAGGGTGGTTGATGGACAATTGATCGTAACATTCAGCTACACCGGCCAGGGCAACATCAGCTATCAGGGCTCAGCGGGGGAGTCTACCCGCCTTGGTCCTCTGAGCGGCAGAAGGGCAGCCGAAAATCGGGCTGCCCGGTCCGATTTCTCCCGCAACAGGCAAGGGAACGGGAGTCGGGTGTCGAACTAAGCACGTTATTTCGCTCCCACCAGTTGGCACTGTCCCCGGAGTGGGTTTAGTTTAGATCGTGATCCCGGTTGCTGCCGGTCCGGTTTTCCTCCGCGCGGGCTCGCCGCGACACAATTTCCCGGAACAACCAGGCGCGCGCGTGCGTCCAGTAATACTTTGCCGTGCGCGGGGAAATGCCCAGCACTTCCGCTGCTTCGTCGTTGGTCAGGCCGACGAAATAGCGCAGCTTCACCAACTCTGCTTCCACTTTGTGCTCGATGGCGAGTTTGTCGAGGGCTTCGCTCACGGCGAGTAATTGGTCGTCCTCCGCGGGAGAGGCGAGGTCCACTTCCTCAAGATCCACGCGCTGCTGGCCGCCGCCGTGGCGGATGGCGCCCCGGCGGCGGGCACGGTCAATCAGGATGCGCCGCATCGCCTCGGCCGCGGCGCCGAAGAAATGCGCGCGGCCGTCCCATTGCTGCTGTGGGTTGCCGACCAATCGCAGCCAGGCTTCATGAACCAGGGCGGTGGGTTGCAGAGTCTGCCCAGCCGCCTCGTTCGCCATGCGGTGGGCCGCAAGGCGACGCAATTCATCATAGACCAGCGGTAGCAACTGATCCGCGGCCGTGGGATCGCCTTCTTGGGCGGCTTCGAGGATGCGCGTGACATCACTCACGCGCGGCAGGCTAGCGGCAGATCAAAACGAGTTCAAGGGTTCGAGCTGACTCAAAGCAGCACTGGCCAAAAGCCCGACGCTGCAAGTTCCGCCATTCAATTCAAACTCCGAGGTGAACCCGTTCCGGGCGGCGGCCATCGGACGCCGGCTTTCAAATCAATCTACGGCCACTTTAACCGGAAGAAACGGAGGCTGGAATTGCTGATGGTGACGCTCACCGGACTGTTGCTGCCGGCGGACACGTTGATCCAACTGGCGGCGTTCGCGAGGTTGGTGTTGCTTTGCAGGCGGAAGCCGGGACCGGCCCACGAAAAAGTCAGGCTGTTCGTCGTTTGCGTGGAGAGCAGCACGGGATTGCCGATGGCCGTCTGGTAATGCGTCTGGATGCGGCTTGCGGAGAGGGCATTCGTGTAGATGGCAAACTCATCAAGAAACCCGTCGAACCAATTCTGCCTGCCGATCCAATTCCCGATGTGCGCTGCCGCCAAGCTGACCAGAACCGTCGTGCTGGAATTATTCGTGAAAATGGCGCGTCCGTTCACGTAGGCAATTGTTCGGCGCGCGGCGCTGTCGTGCGTCGCCACCAGATGCACCCACGCGTCGCTGGGGAACCATCCGGCGTTGCCAAAATCAATGTCCGTATGGTTCGGGTTGATGGCTACTTGCCAACGTTGGGACGGCGACTGCCCGACAAAATGAGTGTGCAGTGCGCCGGAAACATAGTCGTCCGCCGTGTAAATCGAGTTGTAACTGCTGTGAGGCGGATTGCCTGGACTGGTGACACCGAAGCTGCGCGGCCTAGCCCAAACCTCGATTGTGACCTGATTATTGCTTCCAAGTGCCGGCACCGCGATCATGCTGTTGGAGTTGTTGAATCCGGCCGCAAAACCGAACGCGGGCACGAGGCTGGGATTACCCAACGAGACCGTTGCATTGTACGTCCCGTTTCCCGCCGCCCCGGCGGTGCCAAGATTCCAGGCCGTCGTTCCGCTCGCTTCGTCAAAGCGGTAATAGATGAGTGGTTGGTCGGCCAGGATGCTCTGAGCGTGAGCTTCGAGCAACAGGTTGATCTCGGCGTTGGCGCCAAAGGCGATGCCGGCGCTGTTGCTGGCGACCAAACGGAAGTGGTAGGTCACATCTTCATTCAGATTGTTCAATTGGCTGCTGACCAACGCCGCCGCGCTCCCGCTGCCGACCTCACCCAGAAGCACAGTGCTTCCGTAGGTAGTATTCGTGCCCCACTCGAACCAGGCAGTGGTGGTCAGCAGGTTGGGCGTGACCCAGCCGTTGATCCAGGCGTTGGTTCCGGTGACGAAGGTCGCGGGGCCGGTGACGGCCAGCGGTGGCCCAGCCGTAACAAAAGTGACGTTACTTCCGATTGCCAGTCCAGCACTGTTTGAGGCCACGGCGCGACAGTGGTAAGTCGTGCTGGGCGCGAGTCCGGCGATGAGACCGCTGTAGTTCGATGTTGCCACGCCGCTGCCGACACCGGTCGCCGGGGTCAGGTTTCCGTAATTGGTGGTAACCCCCCACCGAAACCAGGCGGTGGTGCTTCGTCCCCTGGGGTTGATGCTGGCGTTCAAAGTAACGCTGCTCGCAGAGGCGACGGCTGCGGCGAGAGTAACCGCCGCTGGAGCAAGGCCCACTTGAAATGACTCGTCAGTTCCATAAGCGATTCCAAAACTGTTCGAGGCGACAACCCGGTAGTGATAAATCAAATCCCCGTTCAACCCGCTTAGAGCGTTGCTAAAATCAACCGTGCCGGTGCCGCCGGCGATGTTGGTGACTCCGGCAATCTGACCATAGCTGGTGTCCGTGCCCCACTCGAACCAGGCCAGCGTCGCATCAGGTCCAATCGTCACCGAGGCGTTGAGTACGGTGCCCGTGGCGGTAATTCCGCTGACTGGCAGCGTGGTGACAACGGCCGGCAGAACCGTCAGCACGGCATTACTGCTCAAGGCGAAGCCAAGGCTGTTGGTTACGCGCAACGAGTAATTACCCGATTGAGCGAGACTGACATTATTAAGCGTGAGTGAAGGGGCCGTTTTGCCCGGTAAGTTGGTGTTGTTGAAAATCCACTGGCAGATTAATGGCACTGCGCCGAACACGCTGGCGTCAATCGTGACGTTCACCCCCGCTGGAACGATCTGGCTTTCAGGCTGTGGTTGTTTGATGATGACGGGAGCCGCGGGTGTCAGTCGGAAAATAGTCCCCAAGCCATAGCTACCGCCGGACGACGTGGTTCCGTAATAGTTACCGTCGCTACCGAGCGTCAGGGTGGCATCCGGATATGCCCCGTTGGTGTTGGCGAAGGAAACGAGTGCGGCCAGCTTTCCATTGGTTGTCACTTGGAAAACTGTTCCGTGGCCATCACTACCACCGAACAGTGTCGTCCCGTAATAGTTACCGTCGCTGCCGAGCATGAGGGCCGCTCGCGGATTGGCACCGTTGTCGTCGTTGAATGAGACGAGCGTGGTCAATGTGCCATTGGTCGTGATCCGGAACACGGTCCCAGCACCAAAATCGCCGCCTTCGGAAGTCGTGCCGTAGAAATTGCCATCGCTACTCTGCGTTAGTTCGGCGATCGGATTGGCTCCATCAGCACTGTCGAAAGCGTTCAGCGTGGATAGTGTTCCGTTGGTTGTCAGCTTGAACACGGTCCCGTAGCCCCATGTCCCCCCGTCGGAAGTCGTGCCATAGAAATTGCTGTTGCTGTCCGTCGTCAGTCCCGCAAGCGGTTCATTTCCGTTGGCGCCGTCAAAAGCGATGAGGGTGGTCAGCGTGCCATTGGTTGTCACCTTGAATACCGTTCCACCACCGCTGTTGCCGCCTTCCGTCGTCCCGTAGAAATCGCCGTCGCTGCCCATTGTCAAGGCCGCTTGAGGATTCGCCCCGTTAGCCGAGTCAAATGCGACAAGGGAGGTCAATGCGCCATTGGTCGTCACGCTGAAAACCGTTCCGTAACCCCCGCTGCCGCCGCCGGCAGTTGTGCCATAGAAAGTTCCGTCCCTGCCCGGTGCCAGCGCTGCGACCGGATTCGCTCCGTTGAGGGAGTTGAAGGAAGCTAGAGTGCTCAGATTACCGTTGGTGGTTAACTTGAACACGGTTCCCAAACCGGCATCGCCGCCGGCTTCAGTCGTACTGTAGAGATTCCCATCACTCCCTTGTGTCAGTCCGTTCGGGACTGCCCCATTGGCGTTGCCGAGGGCGGTCAGCCGGCTGAAAACACCGCCAGGTGTCATCCGGAACATCGTCCCGCCACCCGGTTCGAAAGTCGTGCCGTAAAAGTTGCCATCGTCCCCAAGCGTGAGGCCGGCCATTGGCCCAACCCCGGAGACGCCGTCGAAGGCGACCAGCGTGGTCAACGCGCCATTGGTCGTGACTCGGAACACCGAGCCGTAACCACCACTGCCGCCGCCGGAAGTCGTGCCGTAAAAGTTGCCGTCGTCGCCCAACACCAAACCAGCCTGCGGATTACTTCCGTTAGCTCCATCGAACGAAACCAGTGTGGTGAGCGTGCCGCTGGGTGTCAGCTTGAACAATGTTCCGGAATTGCCCGCACTCCCGCCTAGTGGAGTCGTGCCATAGAAATTGCCGTCAGCACCGAGCGTGAGGCGGGCATATTGTGGGTAGCTTCCGTTGAACCCTTCAAAAGAAACCAGTGTGGTCAGGATGCCATTGGTCGTAATCTTGAACACGGTGCCCATGCCGTTGGTGCCACCGAAGCAAGTCGTGCCGTAAAGGTGTCCGTCGTTGCCCAAAGTCAGGCCCGCATACGGCTGACTGCCATTGCTGCCGTTGAACGAGGCGAGAGTGGTCAAGTTTCCATTGGTCGTAATCTTGAAAACGGCCCCCTGTCCGTTGTCGCCGCCATTGACAGTCGTGCCGTAGAGATTGCCTTCACCGCCGAAAGTCACCCCGGCATTGATATACCCGCCGCCGAATGGAAACGAAGCCAACGTGGTCAACGCGCCGTTAGTGTCCATCATGAACACAGTTCCTGTGCCGCTAAAACCGCCTTGGGAAGTCGTGCCGTAAAAGTTGCCGTCGCCCCCCAGAGTCAAGCCGGCCCGCGGCCCGATCCCATCACTACCGCTGAAGGAGACGAGTATGCTCACCGTGCCGCTGGTCGTTACCTTGAACACCGATCCGTAACCGAACTTGCCTCCCTCGAAGCTCGTCCCATAGAACCAGCCATCCTTGCCATTGACCAGATCGCCTATCGGCCCGGATGGCCCTCGCTGAAAATGGAACAGCACTTCCGGTTGGATTGGCTGGGCGGGGGCGGCTAGCAGCCCGGCCAACAAAATTGCGCCAAGGAGGCAACTGGCGCTGGTTTGCGCGGCCAGGGTGTGGTTGTGAGTCAGAGTTTTCATATTCCGGTGTCCGTGGAGAAAATCGTTCAGCTGGTCATGCGAATTTTTGCTTCGAAAAGGGCAAAGAATTTTGAATCGTCCCTCGGCGGGCCGACGCTCAAAGGCAGGGGCCAGCAAGCCGCAGCAAATTCGCAGGGAACTCTCTGGGCTGAAAGGACGGCAGAAACCGGATGCACCCGGGTTATGGTTGCGGAAGGGTGGTCTTCTCAAATTCCGCCAGCTTCGACATCCACTCGCGGGCTTGGTCTGGCCGGTTCGTTTCTTCGCAGAGGGTTACAAGCGATTGGAGCGCTTCTTTGAGCCGGGGTTTCCAGTGGTACGGTACCCGGTTTTCCCTTTGCTTCAGTCCCGCGTAACCGGAGACCAGCAACGGCTCGGCTTCGGCGTGCTTCCGCAGGCCCAGCAGAGCGCGGCCGAGCAGGCTTTGGTAGTTAAAAGTTCTCCAGTCATCCGGAGTCAGCCTCTCGCAGACGGCCAGGTATTCACGGGCCAGGGTTTCGGCTTCGGTCAACTTGTCCCGTCGCACCAGCACACGCCCCAGATTGGCAGCCGTCTGGGCAACAAAATGATTGTCATTGCTGTAGAGTTTCCGGCGCATCGCCAAGGCCGCGACGAGGGTATTTTCCGCCTCGGCCAGCTCGCCCTTGTTCTCCAGGATACAGCCTAGATTGTTTAGTGAAATCGCCGCCGGGACGCTGGGGATTCCGGCGAGGGTGGCGCGCAACGCCAAGCCCTGGCGGGCCAGATTCTCGGCCTCGGCCAACCCGCCTTCTGTTGCGAGCATCGCCGCAAGGTTGTCGAGCGACTGGGCCACGCGGAGGTGATCGTTGCCGAGCCGCCGCCGATGCATGGCCAGCGCCTCGCGCTCGAGGGTAATGGCTTCCCCCGCTTTGCCCTGGCGATACAGGATGGCCGCCTGGGCGGAGAGAGCGCCGGCTACGTCGGGATGTTCGTCCCCCAGGAGTCTTTTGAACATGGCCAGTGCCTCAGTCTCGATCGGTTCGGCTTCGGCGGATCTGCCTTGCCAAAGGAGCGCCATGGCCAGGTAGTCGAGGGCGTTTGCCAGTTCCAGATGTTCGGGCCCCGGCAGTTGCTTCCAGATCGAGATTGCCTGGGCGTACATTTCCTCCGCCTTTTCATACTGCCCAAGCACGTAGTAAACTTGGGCAATCGTGCTTCGTAATTCCGCCTCGACCTCGGGCTGGTTGGGGAGGTCCTTCCCAACGCGCTCGGCAGTTTTGTCCAGAATCTCCCGCAACAGGGTCGTGTCGCGGCCCAACGCCGCCGAGGGCCCGACGCCATTGAGCATGTCGCGGAGGAAACGGGCCACCTGCTCGCTCTTTTTTTCTTTGCTCTCGGCGATCTGGCGAAGGCGGATTTGCTCCTGCTCCGCGCGCTTCGCCCGAATTGCTTGCCAGGTGCTTACCGCAACGCCCCCCGCGAGCGCCAGCAGAACCGCGCCGGCGGCCGCGAAGCCCACTTTGTGCCGGCGCGCCGTTTTTTGAAACTCGTAGAGACGGCTCGGGGGACGGGCGACAACCGGTTCGTTGGTGAGGTGCCGGGTAATATCCGCCCCCAACCCGTTGGCGGTCTCGTAACGGCGCGCGCGGTCTTTCTCCAAACATTTCATCACGATCCAGTCCAGGTCACCGG
>CAZIJO010000132.1:0-9380 GCA_964539515.1 uncultured Bifidobacterium sp.
TGGGCGATTCAGCCGGTGACCTTCAGCCAGAACTTCACGACCTTTGCCGGGGCCAACGGACTGACCCTCAACGGCAACGCGGCTCTCGCGGGGAGCGTGCTCCGGCTGACCACGAATTTGGCCAATCGTGTTGGGTCTGCCTTCCTGTCCAGTCCGATTGCCATCAGCCCGGATACTTCGATCTCCTCGCGCTGGGTGTTCCGGATTCACGGCACTGCCGACGGGGCAGACGGACTGACTTTTATCATACAAGGGAACGGTCCCACGGCCATTGGCGCCGGCGGGGGCAGCCTCGGTTATGGCGGCATGACTCGCAGCGTCGCGGTGGAAATTGACAACTACGCCGGGGCGGGCGATCCGAACGCGAACCACATCGGCATCCTTGCCAACGGCAATGTGACGGCGCATCTCGCCACCAACCTTCCCGCTTGGGATCTCGAAGATGGGCTTAGTCACACAATCTGGGTGGAATACGATGGCCCGGCAAATCTGCTTCGGGTGTACGCCGCGCAAGGCAATGTCATCCAACGTCCCACCAGCCCGGTGATGACGACGCCCATTGATCTCCCCGCCCTGATGGTCGGCGGCCAGGCTTGGTTCGGATTCAGCGGCGGGACAGGCGGTGCTTTCAATAATCAAGACATCGAAAGTTGGAGCCTCACGGTAAATGCATTCGCGCTGCCTTCCCCGCCGTTACTGACCAGCCCCGCTGACGCAACCAACGTCGTTAACTCGGTTGTCAACCAGCAGATGCAAGCCACCGATCCCAATGGAGACCTCTTGACCTGGAGCGCCACGGGACTGCCCGCAGGTCTTACCATCAACCCAACCACCGGACTGATTTCGGGCACGCCGACAGCGGTGGGGGTTTACTCTCCAACGGTAATGGTTACCGACGGCAATACGGCGTCCGTGAGTGCGAATTTCAGTTGGGCCATCAATGACCTTTTGGCGGTACAACCACTGGCCGGATCCGCGGTAGCCGCAGGCGCCACCGTCGCCCTGACCGCCCAGAGCTCAGGGGGACTGAATCCGCAATTCCGTTGGAACTTCGGCGACGGCGCCGCCGAAACGGAGTTTTCCAGTTCGCCCGCAACTTCGCATGCGTTTCCCATCCCGGGCCGCTATCTCGTCACGGTCACCGTCCGTGACGACACCACGCGCGAGGTCACCGCCAGTTATCATCAGGCGGTTTATGCGCCACCGACCGCGAGCCGGCCGACCTCTTCGACGAGCATCCTGTATGAATCCCGGACCAACGCCAACCCGCGCCTGTGGGTGGTGAATCCGGACAACGACAGTGTGACCATCTTTGATGCGGCCACGCAGGTGAAACTTTCCGAATTAAACGTCGGCCGGGCACCACGCAGCCTGGCGTTGGCGCCGGACGGCCGGGTCTGGGTGGCTAATGCCGAGTCCGCGACCTTGTCGATCATCAATCCTGATGCCGTGGTTACCCAAACCATAAGTCTCGCGCGCGGCTCCCGGCCTTTTGGCCTGGTCTTCGATCCTGCGGGACAGAATGCGTTCGTCGCGCTGGAAGCGGCGGGCAAAATTCTAAAACTTCATCCCACCACGGGCGCCACCCTCGCCACGCTGGAGGTCGGCCCCAACATCCGCCATCTCTCCATCACCGCCGACGGCACGCAACTTCTCGCCACCCGTTTCATCACTCCACGGCTGCCGGGGGAAGAAACCGCCAGCCCCCAAACCACGGTGCTGGGGGTCAAATACGGAGGAGAAGTCCTGTCCATCAACCCGATGAGCATGACGCTCGTGGGCACGATCATCCTGGAACACAGCGAGGCATCGGACACATCCAGTTCCGCCCGCGGCATTCCGAATTATCTGGGAGCAGCGGTGATTTCGCCCAACGGCCAAAGCGCCTGGGTACCGTCCAAGCAGGACAACATCAAGCGCGGCGGGTTGCGCAACGGCAGCCCGCTCACGCACGATATGAGCCTGCGCAGCATCGCCGCGCACATCAACCTCACGACCCAGACCGAGGATGTCGCCGGCCGGGTTGATTTCGATGACGGGGGCATTGCGAGCGCCGCGGCCTTCGACCCGCTGGGCGTGTTTCTTTTCACCGCGCTGGAAGGCAGCCGCGAAGTGGCGGTCGTGGACGCCGTGGCCAGGCGGGAAATCCTGCGCTTCCCGGCCGGTCGGGCACCGCAAGGACTGGCGCTCGCGCCGGACGGCCGGACTTTGTTCGTCCATAATTTCATGGATCGCACCGTCAGTGTTCATGACCTCAACCAGCTGGCCAATGGCGCGGTAACCCCGCCGCCGGCACCGGGGCTTCTGAACTGTGTGACGAGCGAGAAACTCCCGGCGAATGTGCTCCTGGGAAAGCAGCTGTTCTACGACGCCCGGGACAACCGGATTGCCCTGCAGCAGTACATCAGCTGCGCCGCCTGCCACAACGATGGCGGACAGGACGGCCGCGTCTGGGACTTCACCCAGTTCGGCGAAGGCCTGCGCAACACCACCACGCTGCGCGGCCATGGCGGTACGGCCCAGGGACCGCTTCACTGGACCGGCAATTTTGATGAGGTCCAGGACTTCGAAGGCCAGCTGCGAAACTTCGCGGGCGGTACCGGCTTGATGAACAACACCGCCTTTCATGCCGGCACCCGCGACCAACCGCTGGGCGACCCGAAAGCGGGCCAGAGCGCCGAACTCGATGCGCTGGCGGCCTATCTTGAGTCGTTGACAAAAAACGGCGACAGCCCGTATCGGAATCCCGACGGGACATTCACGAGCGCGGCCCTTGCCGGGCAGGTCGTCTTCCAGCAACAGAATTGTGCCGCATGTCATGCCGGCTCCCAATTCACGGACAGCGCCCTCAATGTCTTACACGATGTGGGAACGCTCAAACCATCCAGCGGTCAGCGGCTGGGTGCCGCCTTGACCGGGCTGGACACGCCGACTTTGCGCGGGTTGTGGGCCAATGCGCCTTATTTGCACGATGGGTCGGCCGCGACCTTGGAGGCGGCGGTCGCCAGCCATGCCGGAGTGAACCTCACCGCTCTGGAAATGGAGAATCTCGTCGCGTACCTCCGGCAGCTCGATGACGGCGGATCGTCGGTTCCGGTCATCAGCGAAATTACGAATCAGTGGACGACCGTGAACACGCCCACGCCGGAAATCCCGTTTACGATTCAGGACCTGGACTCACCGCTGGTGGACCTGACGCTGAGCCTGCATTCTTCCGATGCGGCGTTGGTCCCAACCACCAACATCGTGATCGCGGGCTCCGGGGCAAGCCGGACGCTGGCGATCACCCCCGCGGCCCACCAAACCGGAACTGCGACCATCACCGTCACCCTGAGCGACGGATTCCTGACGACCAATGCGAGCTTCGTGGTGACGGTGGCGCAAGGCCAATTGACGGTGGCCGGGATCACCGCCAACCACAAAGTCTATGACGCCACCACGGCCGCAACCCTCAACCTCGGCAATGCGACCTTGGTCGGGGTAACCGGCGGCGACCTGGTAACCCTCAACCCCGGAAACGCGACCGGGGTATTCGACGACCCTACCATAGGCAACGGGAAGCTGGTGCACATCACCGGTCTGACGCTAAGCGGAACCCACGCCGGCAACTATGCCCTAACGCAACCAACGGCGCTGGCGAACATAACTCCCAAACCAGTGACACCCGTGATCGGGGCGAGCAACAAAGTGTATGACGGAAGCACAACTGCGACTCTGAGCAGCCGGACGGTGGCGGGCATGATCGACGGGGAAGACCTGACGCTTGAGGTGGGTGCAGCGCACTTCGACACCAAAAACGTCAGCAACGGCAAGGTCGTCATGGCTACGGCGTTGAGTTTGGGGGGCAATCATGCGAGCCACTATGTGCTCGCCGCAACGAACGCGACAACCACGGCAAATATCACCCCAGCCGGCCTGACCGTGTCCGCCGACAACAAGAGCCGGGCGTACGGGGCGACGAATCCGGAGTTCACCGCCAGCTATACCGGTTTTGTCAACGGCGAAACCCTGGCGACCAGCGGGGTGATCGGAAGCCCGAACTTGAGCGCTTTGGCAACCAACACGACTCCGGCTGGCAATTATCCGATTGCGGCGGCGATCGGTTCTCTGACCGCGGCTAACTACGGCTTCAGTTTTGAAAATGGCATCCTGACCATCACCCCGCCGGGCAGCGTGGCCATCATCTCCATCGTGCGGTCGGCAGACGGCCACACGTTGCTCAACGGCACGGGCGACGGGAGGGTCGCTTACACGATTCAGGCTTCGACCGACCTGGTCAAATGGGGGGACATCGGCACCGCCAACGCGGGAGACGATGGCACTTTCCAATTCGAAGACCCCGACGCGACCCATCGGAGTCATTGCTTCTATCGGGCAATCCTGCCGTAATCGGAACTCCTGCGTCCCATCCGCGGCGCGGCGCCGACGCTCCCGCCGCCTCGCGCGGCCCCGCGGCATCCAACGATTGCAACGCGCGCTCCGTTCCGTCGCCTCCGGTGGAGGCCGACACGGTGGAGGCCGACCTTGACTCCGGCCGAGGCGGCTCGCACCATCGCGGTGCTCAATCCCATGACGAAGGAAACACGCACGCGACTATTCGCCCTCTGGCTGCTTTTCGGGATCAATACGATGAATTTTTACGACCGCCAGATTCTGGCGGTGGTCGCCGAACCCATCCGCAAGGAGTGGAGATTGAGCGATTCATCGCTCGGGTTGCTCGGGACCGCGTTCACTCTCCTTTATGCATTTGTGGGGGTGCCCTTCGGACGCCTCGCCGACACGCGCCCCCGCAAGTGGCTGCTGAGCGCCGGCTGCGCCGCCTGGAGTCTGCTGACGGCGGTGTCCGGCATGGCGCAAAATTTCTGGCTGTTGTTCGTCGCGAGATTGGGGGTTGGCGTGGGCGAGGCAAGTTGTGCCCCGGCGGCGAATTCGCTCATCGGCGACCTCTACCCGCCCCACCAGCGGGCCCGCGCCTTGTCCATCTTCATGCTTGGCCTGCCCGTCGGAATGTTCTTCAGTTTCCTCATCAGCGGGCTGATCGCCCATGCGCATGGCTGGCGGGCGGCCTTTTACGTCGCCTGCCTGCCGGGCCTGGTGCTCGCGGCGCTGGCAGTTTGGATGCGAGAGCCGGGCCGCGGGGCCAGCGAAGGCCGGCTGGACACGGCGCACCGCGCCGGATCTCCCTACCGGGTGGTGCTTGGCATCCCAACACTCCTGTGGATCATCATTTCCGGCGCCCTGCACAACTTCAACATGTATGCCGCCGCTTCCTTCATGGTGGTCTTCCTGGGAAGATTTCACGCCCTCGATTTGAAAACGGCGGCGTTCGCGGGCGCCCTGCTCTTCGGTCTGTCCGGGGCCGTTGGTTTGCTGGCAGGTGGCTGGGCGGCGGACCGGTTCGGCGGCACCCGCACCAATGGTCGGCTCCGGTTGTCCGCGTTGGCAATGGCGGTGGCGGCCCCGTGCGTTTACCTGTCCTTGCGGCAACCAGCGGGAGCGGTGACGCCTTTCGTGCTGCTGATGGGCGCCGGGTTGACCTGCGTGCATGTGTATTATTCCTCGGTTTACGCTGCGATCCAGGACGTGGTTGAACCGGCATTGCGCGGGACGGCCATGGCCATTTACTTCTTCGCCATGTATTTGCTTGGCGGGAGTCTTGGTCCGCTCGGGACCGGCATGTTAAGCGATTACTTTGCGCGGCGGGCGATGCTGGCCGCGGGCGCAACGACCATGACGGAACCCTTCAAGGCAACCGGGATTCACAGCGCGATGCTGGTCATCCCGGTCCTGTGCCTGGCGTTGGCGTTGGTATTGTATCTTGCCTCGCGAACGGTGGGGCAGGACATGGCGCGGCTGCGGGAATGGCGGGAAGCGCGGGCGGCGGCAACGGGCCCGGGCGCGGCGTGACACTCTCCCGCTCTTGGTCAGGGAGTGGCCGGCTTGGACCGCCGCAGTGATTCGTAAGTCTCTTCCGCCTTGCTCGCCCCCTTGGCGGTCGGCGGATACACGTCGAAGACCAGTCCGGATTTGTCCACTGCCCGGTATTCCACCTGGCTGCGATTCACGTCCACGCACCAAAAATGCTGGAGGCTGGCGGCTTTGGCTTCATACCAGCGTCGCTCGGCGTCCACTTTGCGCGCGCCCATCCCCCAACAGCCGTCCCCCAGATAAAGGGTGCCATGCGGATCAACCTTGTTTTCGCGCAGCCGCGGCGTGCGTTTGAAGGCGTGGTCGTGATGCTCAAACGCCGCGGTCAGGTGGTGCGCGTCAAAAATCGGCAACCAGGCTTTGCGTCCGGCCACCGACCCGCCGCCGTCATACGCGCGAACGCTGGGATACAAAGGAACGTGATACACGGCAAACTTGTTTGGCACTTTGCGCTGCGCGGTGAGTTGCGCCTCCAACCAGGCCGCCTGCTCCCCGCCGTGGGGGCTGAGATGCCCGGAATCGAGCAAAAAAATCGCAACGTTTTTTCCAAAGGTCCGCGCGTAATAACTCCGCTGGCCGTTCTGCGCGAAGTAACGGAGATAGAACTGGGCGTTGGTCGGCGAACTTGCGGTGCCGCCGCGCACCTCGTGGTTGCCAATGGCCAGCACCATGGGAATGGTGTAACCCGCCGGTGTCACCATGTTGGTCTCCCAATGATCCAGCCAGGTGTCCCACTTCGCGAAATTCGTCAGCGCGTCGTTGGCATACGCGAGATCGCCGCCGACCACGCCGAACGCGGGAGAAAGCCTGGCCGATTGCCGGAGGAGGTCGGCGCAATCAGAACTGACGCCCATGTCGCCCCCGACCACAAACCGCAGACGCTGCGAACCCGCGGGCACCGTGCGGAACTTGCGTTCGGCCGTGAACCCGTGTTGCGGATCGCCCGCAATAAAGTAGTAGGTCTTGCCCGGAGTGAGTTTGGACAGCTCGACCCAATGAATTCTTCGTTCGTCGTCCAGGCCAGGAACCTGGTGCGTACTGCCGCTCGCGGTATAGCGGTAATCGCGGTGCCGCCCGTTCCGGGGCTTGGTATCGTAATAGACCGTGCTGGTTTCGGTCGGTTCAAGGGTCTGGTAATTGACCGTGATCGTGCGACTCGGGTCGCCTTGCCAGGTCAGGTACACATGGCGCGGAACGGCGGAAACCGTCTCCGCACTCAAACAAAGCCAGACCGCCAGAAACGTTCGGCTGCTTGGGATCGACAGGTGGACTCGCATATCAAATGGCACACGAAACTTGCAAGGTGTGGCCGGCCAGTGCAAACGGAAAGTTTTCGCTTGCAGGTCAACGCTCCGCCAAAGCCTTGAACCCCAAGGCAAGCCGGGTGCGGTTTCTTGAATCTTGCCTCCTCAGCATCGGGTCGGTCGGGGGCAACAGGAGCTTCGGCCTCGAAGCGAGCGCGTCCGAACCACTTCAGGTTGGTTGCGCGGCGAGCTTGATGGCTTCCAACTCCTCCCAGCGCGCGTAAAGCCGGGTGACCTTTTCCTTCGTCGTTTCCAGTTCCCCAGTGAGCTGGTTGACTTGAGTGGCGTATTTGCGAAAGAAATCCGGCTGGGCAAACAGGCCTTCAATACGCGCCACCTCGGCTTCCTCCGCGTGAATCTGAGCCTCGATGCCTTCCAGCTCGCGCTGCTCTTTGAACGACAACTTGCGGGGCTTCGTTTTCGGCGCCGCGGCGCCGCGGGCGAGGGCCGCGGACTTGTTCAACGCAGCGATGGCGGCGCTCTGCTGAGCCGCCGCTACGGAGGCGCGTTGTTTCTTCTCCAGGTAATAATCGTAATCGCCCACGCTGTGAACAATCTTCCCATCGCCCTCGAACGCCAGAATGTTCGTGCAGACGCGATTCAGGAAATAGCGGTCATGGCTTACGACCAGCACCATCCCCGGAAACGCGATCAGCGCCTCTTCCAACACGCGCAACGTCGGCAAGTCGAGATCGTTCGTTGGCTCGTCGAGGATGAGGAAGTTACCGCCGCCCTTCAGAATCTTGGCGAGCAACAGCCGGCTGCGCTCGCCGCCGCTGAGTTTCTTCACCGGCGTGGTGATGCGGTCGTCGGCAAACAGAAAACGCTTCAGATAAGAGCGCACCGAGATTTTTGCATCACCCCAGATCACGAACTCCGTGCCATCGGAAGCTTCGTCGAGCACCGTGCGCTCCTCGTTCAACTGCAGCCGGCCCTGATCCACGTAGTTGAACTTGGTGAGTTGCCCGATTTTCACGGTGCCCTCCGCCGGCGGAAGCTGGCCGATGATGGCCTTCAGCAAAGTGGTTTTGCCGAGGCCATTCCGCCCGCAAACCCCGATGCGCTGGCCATTCTCGAACGCGTAACTGAATCCGCCGAACAGCTTTTTTCCGCCCAGCGTCATGCCGAGATTGGTAACGTCCACCGTGCGATTGCCAAGCTGCGGCGGCGGTGGGATGACCAGTTCCATGTCTTCCTCAATCGCCGGCCCGTCTTTCGCCGCTTCGTTGTAGTAACGCTCGAAACGATCCTTCTGCTTGCTGCGCTGGGCGCGCGGGCCCTGGCGCACCCAGGCGAGTTCCTTTTTCAGAAACATCTGGCGCTTGTGCTCGATGGTGGCGTCGGCCTCCTGGCGTTCCGCCTTGGCCAGCAGGTAATCGGTGTAGTTGCCGTTGTGCGACCAAAACTTCCCCTCGTACAGCTCGACCATCCGTTTCGCAACGCGGTCGAGGAAATAGCGGTCGTGCGTGACGACGAGATACGCCCCGTGAAACTCGTCGAGGAAATCTGCGACCCAGTCAATGGACTCCGGATCGAGGTGGTTCGTCGGCTCGTCGAGGATCAGGAAGTCGGGCAACGAAACAATGGCCCGGCACATCGCCACGCGCCGCTTTTCGCCGCCGGACAAGGATTCCACGCGCCGGTCTCCGGCAGGGCAATTCAGATGGGACATCGCCGTCTCGATCCGTTGATCCAGCGTCCAGCCTTCCAGCGCCTGGATGCGATGCTCCAGTTCCTCGTGCCGTTTCGCGTCGTGCGGCAGCGATTCAAACTCGGCAATCAGATTGAGCACGGGCCTGGCCCCTTCGCGGATGTTCTCGGCCACCGACTTGGTGGCATCGAGCATGAAGTCCTGCGGCAGATAGCTGACAACGAGGTCCCGGCGGGGCGAGACCATCCCGCCGTCCGGCGCTTGCAATCCGGCAAGAATGCGGAGAAAGGTCGTCTTGCCACAGCCATTGCGCCCAACCAGACCAATGCGGTCGCCCTCCTCGATGCCGAGCGTGGCAGCGTCAAGCACGGCGCGTTCGCCGTAGCGCACGGTAATCTCGGTGGCAGTGATGATGGTGGACATCTCAGTTCAGCCTGCAAACGGACATAAAG
Organism: uncultured Bifidobacterium sp.; assembly: GCA_964539515.1. GTDB lineage: Bacteria > Verrucomicrobiota > Verrucomicrobiia > Limisphaerales > JADLHS01 > JADLHS01. Next base: position 9,336 of record CAZIJO010000132.1, read on the forward strand.
TCATGCTCACAGGAACGCGGACGGTAGCAGAGAATCGGGCCGGAA
>CAZIJO010000132.1:9390-16884 GCA_964539515.1 uncultured Bifidobacterium sp.
GCATCGTCAGCGGGCAAGCATGCTGACTGGCATTGAAGCCTTCAGCCAGGAATTTGGAACGACCCGGTCACGGGTCGCGGCCACAGCAAGGAGGTGGAAGTCAGGGTGACGGACTGGAAATCCACCGCTTCGCCCCGACGGCTACGACTGGAGTTGCCGCCAAAACGTTCGGGCTTGCAAACCGACCTTTGCGACGAAAATCGCGCCGCCTTCGCTTCGCGAAAATCCGTGTGCTCCTGAGCCAACCGTGATTAATTCCCGGCGTGAAACTCTTTTACTCCGGACCGGTCATCAACACCGAAATGCTGGTGATGATGCTGGAGAAGCACGGGATTGCGGCGACCCAGGAATTCGCCGAACCGGACGCGCCGGAGGATGGCGATTTGAACCGGTTGGCACGCGTCCTCGTGCCGGAGGCCGATTATGACCGGGCGCACCGGCTGTTTTACGCGGAACGGGAGGATGAACTCTGAGCGCGTCGCACACTGACGCCCAACCACGCAAGTTGTCCGGCGGCAGGAATGCGATTTTGCCTACGGAGTCGTAATCACTCGGAGATTTCCCGGCGGGGCGGGAATCCGGACTATGGATAAACGATCGATTCGGACGCCCGCGGTGTCGCCACCCCGGATGATGAGCTGATGCGGTCCGGGGGTGAGGTTAAATACCTGCCGGCGCGGCACCAAATTCGTCGCCGCTCCGTCGCCCCGCCAGGTCACGGTGCGGTTCGTAAATTCCTGGCTGGGCGGAATGTTCCAAATCATCGTTGGGCTGGTAGGTTCGGCGTCAATATTGATGGCGATGGAACTCGCGCGCTCCGGGGAATTCACCATGGCTTGAATGACATAGCCGCCTGGCTGAAGAAGAGTAAAATCATACTGCGCGCGACCGCTGGCGGTCAGGTTCGTGCCTACCGCTTGAAAGATGCCGCCATTGGTCACAATAAACGGCGGCGTGATAACTCCGGCCTCCGCCTCAATCGTGACATTGCCTTGGGGGAACGCAGTCAGCGGAAGCATAATCACCGCTGCCAGCAGGATGTGGCGGCTGCTTTTCTTCATGGCTGGTTTAGGTTGACCGCAGCGCACTGTCCGCATTGCTCTTGAAACCACGAAATCGAGCTTCCCGAAACGGCGAACTCTTCGCCAGTGAGAATCAGCCCGGTGCTCCGCCCCACATTACGGAGGGGCTTCCAATCAAATACGGAAACGCCGCGATGGAGCCTCAACTCCCCGTTGCTCCAGCCCGGCGTCTTCGGCCACCGAGCGAAGCCGGTGGATGGCCAGCTATTCCTTGGCCACGATATCAATGACGAACACGTCCTCCAGCACCGGCCCGAGGTTCTTGCCGAATTCCTTGTGATCCGGATGAACCAGGTACGCATCCCGATCCGCAGCGCTGGCGAACGTCAGGATCCAGCAATGCGTGAAGCCTTTGTTCAGGTTCTCCGGGCTCATGTTCGTGCCCCACTCCAGCGCCTTGATCTGGGGAATCTTCTTTTTGAGTCCGGCGAACGCGGTTTCGACCTTCTTGATGTCCTCCGGCTTGGCCGTGCTCTTGAACTTGAAGGACACGACGTGCTGGATCTTTTCCGCGGCAGCAACGGGAGTGGTTACGCCCGCCAGGGCGACAGCACACAAGATTGTGGTCAGAATTTTCATGATTGGTTGTTGGTTTGATCAGGTCTCGGCGGAGCGTAGCGACTGGCGCGATGCGGAGCAAGCGCCCGCTGGAACGTCCCGGGCGTGTTTTCAGACGCAATTGCTGAAATCGGCCGAAACTCCCAATCGGCATTCGTGCCGCAATCCCTCCAGCCTCAAAGTCAGCCGGGCAACTCGTGGCCACGTCTTTCAAACCTGCCGAGGGTGGGCCTCGCCCGGGCAAACGGTACAGCTACCACCCGTTCAAAACTCGCCGGCGAAACCTTGTTGGCGCAGCGCCTCGAACAGCACCAGGGCGGCGCAGTTCGACAGGTTCAGCGAACGCGATTGGGCATTGAACATCGGAATGCGCAACCAACGGTCACGGTTTTGGTCCAATAATGACTTCGGCAATCCCGCCGTCTCGCGACCAAATACCAGGTAATCGTCCGTGGCGAATTTTGCCTCGGTGTAGAGCTTTGGCCCGCCCGACTCGACGAACCACAGCCGCGCCATCTCGGGCAGTTTTTCCGTGAACGCCGGCCAATCCGCCCAGCGATTCCATCTGACGTGCTGCCAGTAATCCATGCCCGCCCGCTTGAGCTGCGCATCATCGAGCTTGAAACCCAATGGTTCGATGAGATGGAGGGTGGTGTGGGTGGCGGCGCAGAGCCGCGCGATGTTACCGGTATTCGGCGGGATTTCAGGTTCAACGAGGACGAGATGCATGCCCAATCGCAGGGTCAAACGTGGGGGAAACCATTTACAGCGGGCGCCGCGGTCATGGCGATCGGCCACGGACTTTCTTCACCGTCGGGTAAAACACCTTGCACAAGGTCAAGCCATGAGCGGGTGCCGTCATTCCGCCAACCCGGCGGTCCTTCGACGCGAGCATGGACTTGATTTCGCTCGGGGGAAATTTTCCCTGCCCCGCCTGCACGACCGTGCCGACAAGTGCCCGGCACATTTTGTAGAGAAAACCGTCGCCCTCGATGATGAAGGTGAATTGCGCCCCGCTCCGCTTCACGTCACAACGCTGGAGTGTGCGCACGGTGGTCCCATGCGCGTAACCCTGATTTGCGGTGAAAGACTGGAAGTCGTGGCGCCCCACAAAAAGTCGCGCGGCGGCGCGCATCGCCGCCACATTGAGCGGTCGCGGGACGTGCCACGCCGTCGCGCGGAGCAACGGGTTCATCGCCGGATGATTCCACACCACGTAGCGGTATTGCTTCCCCTTCGCCTGAAAACGGGCGTGAAAATCGGGCGCCGCCCGGCGGGCGGACACTACCCGGATGTCCGGCGGCAGCCAGGCATTGAGCGCGAGCGCCAGTTTGACCGCAGCCATTCTTGCCTCCGCCCGGGGCACTTCGAAATGTGCCACCATGCCGAGGGCGTGGACCCCGGTGTCCGTCCGGCTGGAGCTATGCAAACGCGGCCGGCTGGGAAATAGTTTTGCCAGAGCGGCTTCAACTTTTTCCTGCACTCCGGTCCCGGTTTTTTGCACCTGCCAGCCTTCGTAATCCGTGCCGTCATAGGCAATCTCAAGTTTGAACTTGAGGTCCCCTGCTCCGCCCGAAGGCGCGCCGGCGGCAGGCTTGAACAGCAAATTCCCCATCACGCCATCGCTCCCGCCGCACCACTGTCGAGGTAACTCTGCAGCAGTATCGCTGCGGCTGTCTGGTCCACCTTTGTTTTGCGTTGGTCGCGGCGCATGCCGCCCTGAATGAGAAACCGTTGCGCTTGGGTGGATGTGAGCCGTTCGTCCCACAACTTGATGGAGATCGTCACGGCATCCTTTAGGGTCGCCACAAAGGCCTGTACCTTTTGGGCGGCCGGACCGTAACTGCCATCCATGTTCCGGGGCAGGCCAACAAGGATCTGGCCGACCTCTTTTTCGGCGATGATCTCGTTGAGGCGGGCGAGGAAAACCGCAAACGGCTCCGGCGGGATGTACTCCAAGGGTTGGGCGATGATTTGCATTTCATCGCTCACCGCCACCCCCACGCGTTTGCTCCCGTGATCCAAGGCCAGAATGCGCATGAGGAGATTTTACACAGCCAGCCCAAGAAACCAAGCTTCGCCTGTCTGAACGTGACGCAAGTCAGACGCAGGGCGCGCTGGTCTGCCAGCCGGAACTCCAAGCTGGCGGTGCGCGCGGAAAGAATTTCATTTCCATCCGCCGGGAAGCCCTCAAAATAGCCACCCAAGATGCTATGAATTTGAACGATACCCAACGACAGACCGTCACCGGCTGGGTGACCGACGGCATGAAGCTTTCCGAGGTCCAGAACCGGCTCGCATCCGAACTGGGCGTACGGATGACTTACATGGAGGTACGGTTGCTGGTGGATGACCTTAAATTAAAGCTCAAGGATCCTGAAGGTCCCAAGCCGGTCGCGCCGGCAACAACGCCAGCCCCACCCATCGAATCACCGGCAGCTCCGCCCCCGGAATTACCGGGGGAGGCGGCGAAGGAAGGCGTTTCCCTTTCAGTGGATCAACTCGCACGCCCCGGCGCGCTGGTCAGCGGCAAAGTGACGTTCAGCGATGGTATGAAGGCGGATTGGTATCTCGATCAAATGGGTCGGCTGGGGGTGGTACCACAGCAGCAGGGCTACAAACCTTCTCCCACCGATGTGCAGCAATTCCAGCTGGCACTGGAACGCGAAATGACTCGGAGCGGGCTTTGATGTCGCCGCAGTGGCAGCTTACGGCACCGACAACCACCACCTGGCTTGTCGCAGGCCAGCTCATTACGGTACCGTGAAGCAAAACTCACAATGGGCAACTGGTTGGGAGCTGCATCAAGAAAGGCCCAACGCAAAAGCGAAAGTCCCCCGTCCGCGAAGCTCGCCGCCTGCGACTCATTGAAATGAAAACGCAGGACGGCGACGGCTTGACCGACAGGGGACTTGTTTGGTCATGGCGTGCCGGCACCTCGAACACAAGGTCGGGGGGCCGGGCCATTATTGTCGTCCAAGAAGGGACGAACAAAAGCAATGCCGCGGCAGGAGGGATCTTAACTCGGGTTCTCGAGCCCGGCCGGGTTTCGGGACTCATCCTTGCCAAGATGGAATCCCATTTCGTCCTGATAACCGAAGGGGGCGTGGTTGGCGGCGATCAATTCCGTGACCAACCCCGCAGCGGCAAGGGCGAGGGCGATGAAGAAAATTGTCATCATGGCAGCGAAAAGAGCAGTCGAAGTACCAAGTCCATTCGCCGGTAACACTCTCCGGCACTGACCGCGACCGGTCCTCAAACCGCAGCGAGTGCTTGGGCAGGGATACAAATGCACGAAATGCACCTTGCGGAACTTGTTCTAAAAGAAATCTTTCTGTGCAGGCTATCGCCAATGGAGGTCGAAGTTGATCATCCGATTGATTCCAAAGAAGGTATGCCTGAAAAGGTCCGGCTTGGGGTGGATTGGACTTCGTTGGAGCGTTAACCAGGCTTTCACGATAATCGCCACACTGTGTTCAAACGGAATGACTTCCATGAGCTGACTTGTCCCATGGGGCGCATCCTATTTTGCTTAGCAGTGAACCGACAATCCTCCCGCCGTGGTTCATAATGGAACACACAGCGCAATGGTGTGTGCTCCTCCCGTCTCGCCGTGTGAAGCTTCGTGCGATTGAAGCCAGAGGGCCAAAGGTTGAAGTCATTCACCAGAACCTACCGTCTCCCCAAGGCCCCCGAGTCGCCATCCAGTAGGCGGGGTCCCAACCAGCCCCAGTCGCGAAGCGTTTCTGGAGGCAAAACTACTTCTTCCGCCCACCTTTATCGTCAAGGTTCTGCTTCAACTGTTCGGGCGTCACGCGGCTTTGGACCCCGTCGGCCGGCACTTCAACTTTCGCCACCCAAAGCAGCGCATTCAAAGTGAGTTTGCGGAAATTGTCATCGCCCCAATTGCGGTGAAAATGCGCGCCGGTGAATCCAAAGCCACGCCCGCCGCCGGGACGCTCGCTCGCCCATGCCACATGTTGTAAATCGCCGCGCTTGACCGCGGCCCGCATGGCGGGATTGCCGGAGTGCGGCCCGTCGCTGCGGTCCGTCGTGCTGGCGGGAGGGACGGCGCTCAGGATCGGCATCACGCCTTTCATTCCATCGCGAAAACGCATGTTGAAATACCACTCGTCCCGAATTGTGAACGGCTTTACTCCCCGGGTGATGGGATGCACAGGCAATTGCTTGAACTCCGCGTCCCAATGCGGGTTCACTGACCAATGGATTTCGAAGGCGCCGCCGATCCAGCTGAGGAACTCCGCTTCGCCCTTTTCCTTGGTTGGCTCGACCGCGTAATGCACACACGCCAAGCCCACGCCCTGGTCCATCAGGCTGCCGATGGTTTGCAGGCGGTTGCCTTGCAGCAATGGATGCCCGCCACCCCCGTCGCTGTAAACCACAATGGCCGCGGCCCCGACGAAAGCATCGGTCGTGTCCGGCCAGCCGTTGCTGTACACCACCGAAGTAACGCCCGGCACCTGGTCCAGACCCGCTTTGAGGAGCAGACAGCCTGCGCGATGTTCATGTTCGCCTGGACCATGGCTCGGTGCCCCGGCGATGAGGACGATCTGTTTATCCGCCGCGGAGAGGGCCGTGGGCAGGAGCAGAACGAGCAAAAGCAAGGCAAACGAGGACCAGCGAAGTTTCATGGGCGGGTGAAGCAAAATGGTTAACGTTGATAAAGAACAAAGACATGGTCCGAGCCACCGGTGGATTTGAATTCCTTGGGGCGGGCGGCGCTGTTGACGGCGTAGCAGATCTTGAGCGTGGCGCCGTTGAGTTCGTAGATGGCAGGAATGGTATCGCCGGATTGGAGCGAAACCTCCAAGGTCTTGGGACTGGCCTGCGCGTCGAACTGGAGCGTGCCGGATTCATTCTGGCCGGCGGCATCCAGTTTGAAGGTGTCGCCTTTGATCATCAGCCTGGCATCGGCAATCGTCGCGTCGTCGAGCGCCTGCCCGTCAATCACCAGTTGCTTCACCTTCCACTCACCTTGGATCCGGTCGAGGTCGCTGGCGGTGGTGGATTGCTTGATCCGGAGATCGCGGAATTGGACCGTCATGGGATCGCCGGCGTGGAGTTGCAAAGCGAGCACACCCGACTTCGCCGCCTTGGCTTCGCACTCGTCCGTCACGTCCACCGTCAGCGTACCATTGATGAAATGCTGGAGGTGGTTGCCTTGTGCGATAATGACGTAATCGTTCCAGCCGTCTTTCCTGATGGCCGCTTGAATCTCCTCGGATTTCCCGACCGATCCGGTGACCTGCTTTTTGCAATCCTTGTCCCAAACGACCTTCTCGCCGCGCGCAGCCATGATGCCCCGGGTCAGGCGTTCTTCATAGAGAATACCGGAGTAGGTGGCGCCGGCTTCCAAGTCCGCCTGATAACCACCGACACCCCAATTCGCGGCATCCATCACCTTGCTACGATATTGGACGCCGGAGTTGGCAAAGCCCTTGTCATTGTCAGGGGTGATTTTGTAACTGAATCGCAGTTCGAAATCCGCCAGCGTGCCATCCTTCCAAATCAGAAATGTGTTTCCCTTGGTCGGATTCTCCGCGGTCGTCCGCCCGACGATGGCGCCGTCCTTCACCGACCAGAATTTGGGATTGCCGTCCCAACCGGTCAGGTCTTTGCCGTTAAAAATCGGGGTGAAGCCCGCATCCGCCGCCGATGACTTGTTTCCCGCGAAGAACAGCGCGCCGAGCGCCATTGCGATCAGAAGATTTGGTTTCATATAGATGTCTTTTGGATGGACGCACGCGCATTGCTGCCGATTCAGCTTTTCCGGGAAGCACCAAGGGTCTTGTGCAGGTGCTTCAAGCCTTTAACCGCGATATCATTGCGGTTG
>CAZIJO010000133.1:0-16333 GCA_964539515.1 uncultured Bifidobacterium sp.
GGAGCCCATGATCAGGATTGAACTGATGACCTCGTCCTTACCAAGGACGTGCTCTACCAACTGAGCTACATGGGCGTTCCCGTTAGTCTTTGGTCGTTTTCAACCTGATGCGCTCAAACGACACAAAACCTACCCCGCATCTTTTCTCTCACGAAAAGCCTGAGGGTTTGGTCGTTTGTCTCTTTTACGGCTCTAAGACGGGGACGAAAGTAGGAAACGCCCGCCGGGGTGTCAATGCCGTTTTTAGATTTTTTTTGTCGTCCCGGCTTTTCGCCATTCCATTTTGGGGGGCTCCGGTAGGTTTTGCGCCCGAAAGGCGGTGCGAAAATGCATCTTGGCCACCTTGCCGAGCACTCCTCCGCCATGCTTGGAAAACAGCTCCTTCGCCACCTCATCCACGTTGGCACCCGCACCTTTCGGCAGTGCCACCCCGTAATTCTGCCCCAACCCGGCCAGCCGCCTCACAAATTCATCCCGCGCCAGGATCGAGGCCGCTGCCACCGCCAAGTCCGCTTCGGCCTTATGCCGCTGCACCAACTCCAACTCCTTTCCCATGGACATCAATGCCTTCTCAATGACCGCCTTGCTCGATGCAAACTGATCACTGATTGCCCGCACCGGCGGCGGGTCCATCCGGTGCCGCTGCCCCATCAAGTTCTCGATCACGCGGGCGTGACCCCACGCCAGCACGGTGTTTACACTCCGCATCTTGGCATAAAGCCGGTTGTATGCTTCGTTGCCAATCGGCACCACCGTCGTCACGCACCCGGGAGTTTCCTTGATGAGCCGGGCCAGCTCCGAAATCCGCTTGTCACTCGAAATGTTTTTTGAGTCGCGCACGCCTACGTCCTTCCATGCCTTAACCACTGCTTCGTTGACGTAAACACCCGCCACGCACATCGGTCCGAAAAAGTCGCCCTTGCCACTCTCGTCCACCCCGATGCGGGGTAAAAGCAAATCCGGATTCAACACGGTCTCATACCCCAGCCGCGCCTCCTGCAACACTTCCGGTTCGAGCACGAACTCGACGAACTCCTGGGTCCCCTTTCCTTGCACCACCAGTTTTCCGCTGTCATAAAAGACCACGTTCGTCTTGTCCTTCTCGCCCGCAAACCGCGCATACGGCACTTCGCGCGGCGTGAAACTCCGCGCGTCCAGACAGGACTTCAGCGCCGTCGCCTGTTCCTCCGTCAACTTGCAAGTGTAACTCGTCAGTGGTTTCACGTCGGCGACTTAATAGCCGCAAACACGTGCAATGAACACAAAAGTTTTTATTTCCAAGCCAAACCTGGCAATCATTACCGTCCGATGGACAGGCCGCCAAACGCGAAAAGCAGTAATCCTGAATACACCAGAGCCTCCCATGGCGTAACGGCCCGGCGCAGAAAGTCCGCGGCGCCCGGGATAAAGGCCGGAGCGAGGGCGAGCGCTGACAAAACTGCTCCGCCCGCCGCACTTCGCCCGCCGCGTTCCAACCAAGTTGCTTCCCGGCTCCTGGCTTGGTTCTCGGCAAATGCCCGGGACCTGCCATGGCGGCGAACCCGCGATCCTTACGCCATCTGGGTGTCGGAAATCATGCTCCAACAAACGCAGGTCAAAACCGTCATTCCCTATTGGACGCGCTGGATGCAGGAATTCCCCACCCTCGAAAGCCTCGCCAACGCGAGTGCCGACAAGATTCACAAACTCTGGGAAGGACTCGGTTATTACACCCGCGTCCGCAACATGCAAAAAGCCGCGCAGCAAATCGTCGCGGAACAAGCCGGCCAGTTTCCCCAAACCTTCGACGCCATCCTCGCCCTGCCCGGCATCGGGCGCTACACGGCGGGCGCGATTTGCAGCATCGCCTTCAACCAACCGACACCCATTCTCGACGGGAATGTCATCCGCGTCTTGACCCGCATCCACGGGATCAAAACCGACCCACGCGAAAAGCAAACCAACGCCCAACTCTGGCATCTCGCGACCGAACTGGTAACGCACGCATCACGGATCGGTCTTTCCGCGCCTCGCCAAGGTTCGAGGGCCCAGGACGAAGACGATCAAACCTGCTCCAACCTGAACCAATCATTAATGGAACTCGGCGCCTTGATCTGCACTCCCCGTTCGCCGAATTGCACCGCGTGCCCCATGCAAAAACTCTGCGTGGCGCGAAAAGAAAACTTGCAAGAACAGCTCCCCAACCTCCGCAAAAGGGCAACTGTCATCAAGCGCCGCTTCACCGCCTTCGTCGTTGAACGCCATGGAAAGTTCCTCGTCCGCCAGCGACCAGCCGGAACTCTTAATGCGCACCTCTGGGAATTCCCGAACGTCGAAGTCGCCGCCACTAATGGCCGGGCGTCAACCTCTGCACGCGCCGATGGTCGACAAATGGCAAGCCGCGAACAAAGCAAGGCCGCGATCCGCCAAGGCGGCGTCTTTCACCCCATCGCCGTCAACCCCATCTGCACCATCAAACACGCCATCACCCGCAACCGCATCACTTTGACTGCCTACCGGGCCAGGTACACCCCCGGCAACCCCAAGCCCGAAGACCAGTGGTTCACCCTCCCGCAACTCCGTGGTCTTGCCTTCACCGCCGCCCACAAGCGAATCCTTGCCCATCTCAGCGCGCAACTCACCAAACCAGCAGGTTGATCCGGGCGGCGCCAAACGGCGGGCGCGCGGGAGTCCACCGCTCCCGATGCATTCTTCCCCGCTCATCATTAGCCCACATGAGCGCCGAGACAATTCCCCGCCACGGCCTTGCGCGGCGAATTCGGGTTTCTCCTTTTCTCCCCTGCTCGCTTTCCTATCATCCCGACCGTGCTTTATTTTGATTACAATGCCACCGCTCCCGTCGTGCGCGAGGCCCGCGAAGCCTGGCTCGAAGCCACCGAAAAGATTCACGGCAATCCCTCCAGCCCGCATCAGTTCGGGCTTGCGGCCCACAAAGCCCTGACGGAAGCGCGGGAAAAACTCGCGCACCACCTGAGCTGCCATCCCGCGGACATCATCTGGACCAGCGGCGCGACGGAAGCCAACAACATGGTCCTGCACCACCTCGCGCAAACTCTGGACGCCAAAGCCGGCGTCTGGATCAGCGCCATCGAGCACCCCTGTGTTCACGATGCGTCGCAACACTATTTTGGCAAACGGGTGAAGGTCATTCCCGTAACGCACGATGGCGTCGTGGACATGGAATGGTTTGCCGCGGAAATGGCGGACACCCGCCCGGGCATCGTCGCCGTGATGTGCGCGAACAACGAGACCGGCGTCATCCAACCGTGGCGCGAATTGCACGCGATCTGCCAGACCTACGAAGTGCCGTTCTTCACCGATGCCGTGCAATGGCTGGGCAAGATGCCCGCCCATGGCCTCGGTGATTGCGACTTTGTCACCGGCGCCGCCCACAAATTTGGCGGCCCGCGCGGCGTGGGTTTCCTCAAAGCGCCGCACCGGAGCCGGATCCACGCGCTCCTCTTTGGCGGTAAACAGGAACGCGGGCAGCGCGCCGGCACTGAAAACCTTCCCGTTATCGTCGCCCTGCTCGCCGCGCTGGACTTGCGCGAAAAACAGCTCGCCCATGGTGATCACGAAACCCGGGCGGTCTGGCGGGAAAAGTTTGAGAAACTGCTGCTCCGTCAGGTACCGGGCGCAACCGTCGTCGGCCTCCACGCGCCGCGTTTGTGGAACACTGTCTCCGCGTTGATGCCAGAAGGCGGCCAGCAGCGGTGGGTCACGCGCCTCGACAAAGCGGGCTTTGCCGTGAGTACCGGCTCCGCCTGTACCACCGGCAAGGAAGAACCCTCTCATGTCCTCTCCGCAATGGGCTATAAGGCCGGTCAAGTTACGCAAGTATTGCGCTTTAGCAGTGGCTGGGAAACCACGGCGGCTGATTGGGAGGCGCTGGAAAAAGGCATTGTGAAAGTTTACGGCGAGGTTCACTCCGCGAAATAGCCGGCGCCACTTCCATGAAACTAAGCCCCGAACAGTCCCTCGCCGGTGTCTTATCGCCGGTCTTCGCGCTCCGCACCGAAAACGATCTTGGCGTTGGGGACACCGACGGCGTGCGCCAGATGATTGACTGGTGCCATCGCCATCATCTGAACCTGCTCCAGACGTTGCCCATCAACGAAATCAGCGACGACAACAGCCCGTACAACGCCATCAGTTCCCTGGCCATCGAGCCAACCACGATTGCGATCGCGCCGAAGTTTCTTCCGGACTTGTCGCCAAAAAAATTCCACGAACTCGCCCAACCGGAGTTGCTCGCCGAATTGCGCACCGGCCCGGTAAATTATCCCCAGGTCAAAGCGCTCAAGCGTGCGCTGCTGGAGGCCGCCTTCGAAGGTTTTCTGAAGCGCCACTTCAATCGCGAAACGCCCCGCGCCCAGGAGTTCCGCTCGTTCCTGACGGAGAATGCGGAATGGCTATCCGACTACGCACTGTTCCGGTTGCTGATGGAGCAAAACGGCGGTTCGCCCGCGTGGGATCGGTGGCCGCCGGAACATCGCGGCCCGCGCCGGGCCCGGACCTGGCTGCTCGGATTGCCGGAAGCGCGGCGGGAGGAACTAAGCCAGCAACAGCTTTTCTTTGCCTACATTCAGTGGATCGCTTTCGCGCAATGGCAACAGGTCAAAGCCCACGGCGCGGCGAAACAGGTTTACCTGATGGGCGACATCCCGTTTGGCGTGGGACGTTACAGTGCGGATGTATGGGCGAATCGTGCCATCTTCGATCTCGACTGGAGCGGGGGCGCACCGCCCGAACGGACTTTCAAGGTGGATCCGTTCACCGAAAAATGGGGCCAAAACTGGGGCATCCCAAACTATCGCTGGGACAATTTACGCCGGCAGAACTATGAGTGGTGGCGAACCCGGGTCGGAAACATCCAGAAAGTTTTTCACCTCTACCGTATCGACCATGTCCTGGGTTTCTTCCGGATCTACTCGTTCCCGTGGACCCCGGATCGCAACGCCGAGTTTCTTCCCTGCAATGAAACCGAAGCCGCTGACAAAACGGGGGGACGCCTGCCGGGCTTCAAACCATTTCCGGACGACACGGACGAACATAAAGCGGCGAATCAAGCGCAGGGCGAGGAACTTTTGCGGGTCGTGCTGGAAGGTTCGGGAGAAACGACGGTGGTGGCGGAGGATCTTGGCTGCGTGCCGGAGTATGTGCCGCCGACCCTGCAAAAGCTGGGCATTCCCGGTTTCCGCATCCCGATGCTTTTCCGGGAACCCGATGGCAGCTATTCCGACCCAAGGCATTATCCACGCCTTTCGCTCGCCCAACCGGCGAGCCACGATCACCCGCCCCTGGCGGCGATGTGGGCAGAATGCTGGAAAAACATCGAGGCCGGCAACGAAGTGGAGATAAATCAAAGCGAACTGCGACGGATGGCCGACTTCGCCGGATTGCAGAATGAAGCGCCACCGCGCGAATTCAGCGCTGCGTTGCACGAAGCCTTCACCCGGGCGGTGATGAAATCGGCCTCCTGGTTGGTCGTCTTTCAGATTCAGGATGTATTCGGCCAGACGGAACGGTTCAACACGCCTGGTTCGGTTGCCGCAACGAACTGGTCGCATCGCCTTGCCCCAACGGTGAAACAACTCGATTTGATCCCGGAACTGCGTGACAAAGCGAAGATGTTTGCGCGGGCCGCCCGGGAGAGTGGGCGAACCCTCTGATTGGCTAGGTTTGGGTGACAATTGGCTCGATGTCCCCGATTCCTCTACCACCAACCAAATGACGCGACTGCTCGATCCGACGCTCGGCAGCGCATTTTACCGCCTGGTCTATCCGTGATTTGTTTGGAAGCAATGGGGGGGCAACAGCGCTTGGCTGCCGCTGGAAAACGATGTCGGCTTGCGGCTGAACTTCAGATTGGCAGTCACAGCTTCGTGACTCTCTGCATGCTGGAAGTCAGTTAATCCGGCGCGGCCCCGAGCGAGCTTTCCTTGGGGATCCGCAAGGTCGGAGAAGACAAGCCCATCGCAGCCGCCACGTCCTCACCTCGCCTACCGACCGGCAAGCAAGCCGGGATTCCCCTCGGGGAGGACGCCAGTTTTAGGACACGGCATCCGCGGAATGCGGTCCAGCGCTCCAGCGGAATTCTTTCCGGTGCTTCAGGGTGCGGCAAAAGGTCATGCCAAATCCTGGTACAGCCGCTGCTAAAAACGCGCGGGCAGTTTGTGGCATTCGAAATCTGCACAAGCCGCTCAAAAAGGAGTCTCGTCGTTGTGATCAGGATCAAGTACGCCCCTCCCGCGAAGCGGAGTGACCACCTGCAAAAGGAAAGCCGCGTTCGAACCGTTGTTTGCGTTGCGATGTTAATGCTCGGTTGGGTGATTCCGACCCGCGCCGAAGCACTCTCCACCCCGACAAAACTCACCCTGGGCCCGCTCCCTGCCCCGACGACCACCTTTATCGACACCAATGTATTCTCCCTGGCAATCGAGTCACGGCCCAGAAATGAACCGGCCACCAACGGAGTTTCCGCCGGGTCGAGCGATGCCATCCGCCGAGTTCTGGAAGCGGCGGCGTCCCTCAAGAAGCAACGGGTGGGCGCAAAAGGATCATTGACCAGTCTATTCAGCACCCAAGCCGGCGAACGCGGCTTCGGGATTGCCGGCATCCAAGCCGGTTACGGAATGGTGTTCATGGACCCGATATTCACCCGCGGTCGGAACGGCACAGCCATGGAAGAGCCATCCTACATCGTGGTCAAAACTTCCCTGAAGTTCTGAAAGCAGCGGGGCTCGGGCGCGTGGGGGTTATGGGTTAGACCAGTTCCAGTTGGTCCGCGGCAATTTTCACCGCCGCCGCCTGGTTGATGAAATCGAGTCGTAGCAGCACCGTGCTCATGCCATGGCGCTTTTCCACCCAACCTTCCACCCCTTGCAATGGCCCGCTACGGATTCGCACTTTTGTGCCTTCGCCAATGGTTGGCACGAGCCGCACTTCTAATTTCGCATCCAGCGCCGCCAGAATCTCCTGAAGCTGCTGCGCAAAGGTTTCCTGATCGAACACCTCCAGCAGGTTGGCCACATTGTCATCCTGACGGATGGTGGAGAAATGGATCTTTTGAATTTGCAGGAACACATAACCGGGGAACAGGGGCTTCCGAAACACCACCGTCTTGCCACGATATTTGTGCGCGGAGTCGTAGCATGGCAGCGTGACGGCAAAGCCGTTGCGCTGACACTGTTCCGCCAGTTTCTTTTCCCGCCGCGGTCGGGTATGCGCCACCACCCAAAGTAGTTCTGACACGCGCCGAAGAATTCGGCAGCCGGAGGCCGAAGTCAATCCGAAGCTGGATGCGCGGCCCGCCGCCAGTTGGTTTTCCGGGCGGCGAAATCTTTTTCATGCAGCGCGCCGGACTTGGACTCCAGCCCGCGCTTCACTAAGCTGACCCCATGAAGAAGTTCATCGCCATGGGTCTCTGGCTGCTCGTCGCTCTGCTGGGCGCCTGGGCCTACCTCACCCTCGCGCTTCATCGAGGCGAAAGGCTCAACTCGGCCTTCATTCTTATTGCCGCGCTTTGCACGTACGTCATCGGCTACCGGTTTTATTCGAAGTGGATCGCCGCCCGGGTGCTCATGCTCAACGACCGCCGCGCCACCCCCTGCGAAGTCAACGATGACGGCAAGGATTTCGTGAAAACGAACAAATGGATCGTTTTTGGCCATCACTTCGCAGCGATCTCCGGCCCGGGGCCGCTTGTCGGACCGGTGTTGGCGGCGCAATTTGGTTATCTGCCCGGGACCTTGTGGATTCTCATCGGGGTGGTCTTAGGGGGCGCAGTGCAGGACTTTGTAATCCTGTTCGCCTCGATGCGCCGTAACGGCAAATCGCTCGGGCAAATGGTGAAGGAGGAATTGAACACGACGGCGGGTGCCATCGCGCTCGTGGCGATTCTGGCAATCATGGTGATTCTGATGGCGGTGCTCGCGCTGGTCGTCGTCAAGGCGCTGGCGGAGAGCCCGTGGGGCGTGTTCACCGTCAGCGCGACCATTCCGATCGCCATGTTCATGGGGGGATACCTGCGCTATTGGCGAATCGGCAAAGTCCTGGAAGCTTCGGCCCTCGGCGTGGTGCTCCTGCTGCTGGCGGTCTGGGGCGGGAAGCTGGTTTATGAGGACTCGCAATGGGCAGCGGCCTTTGGTTTGAAGGACATCACCCTTGCCTGGGGGATCATCCTTTATGGCCTGGCCGCCAGTGTCCTACCCGTGTGGCTGCTGCTCGCGCCTCGCGATTACCTCAGCACGTTCATGAAGCTTGGCACCATTTTCGCACTGGCGGCGGGAATTTTCCTCGTGCTGCCAGACTTGCAGATGCCCGCCCTGACGAAGTTCGTGGACGGCTCGGGCCTGGTTGTGGCTGGCAAACTCTTTCCGTTTTGCTTCATCACGATTGCCTGTGGGGCGATCTCCGGCTTTCACACGCTCATCGCCAGCGGCACGACTCCCAAGCTCATCACTCGCGAAAGTTATGCACGTCCCATCGGTTACGGCGCGATGTGCCTCGAATCGCTCGTCGCCATCATGGCCATCGTCGCCGCCTGCACGATGGAGCCGGGTGTGTATTTCGCCATGAACGTGAAGGGCGAGGCCGCCGTGACGGCGGCCAAGGTCTCCGCGCTCGGCTACCCGGTGACGGTCGAGCACATGGATACCCTCGCGCAAAACGTGGGGGAACACACCTTGTTCGGGCGCACCGGCGGCGCGGCCACGCTCGCGGTCGGCATGGCACAAATCTTTTCCAAGGTTGTGAGCGGGCGCTGGTTGGATCTCTGGTACCATTTCGCGATCATGTTCGAGGCGTTGTTCATCCTGACAACCCTCGATGCCGGAACCCGCGTGGGCCGCTACATTCTCCAGGATTTTCTCGGCAACCTGTGGAAACCGCTTGGCGACACGAAAGCCGTCGGACCCAATTTGCTGGCGAGCGGGTTGATGGTCGCGGGCTGGGGTACGTTTTTAATTCAAGGCGTGCGCGACCCATTGGGTGGGATCAACTCCCTGTGGCCATTGTTCGGCATCGCGAATCAAATGCTCGCCGCCATCGCGCTTTGCCTGGCCACGACGATCCTTTTGAAGATGTCGCTCGGAGCGCCGCTCTCCGAGCCGGCGCGAATCAAAAACCAGAAACGCGCCGAGGCGGAGACCGGCGCTCCGCGGCGCTCACCGGCCCTCGCTTTCATAACACTCTTACCGTTGGTATGGTTATTGTCGGTCACGTTCACGGCGGGAGTGCAAAAAATCTGGCATGCCGATCCGCGTGTTGGGTTCAATGCGGCGGCAGAAGCTGCACAAAAGAAGCGCGAACAATTACGGAGCAATCTTCCCAACGTCGCAACTGAAGCACTTCCAGCGCAAAGCAAGGAAATCGCACAACTGGCCCGCCAAGTGTTCAATTTCCGCCTCGATGCTTTTGTCGCGATTACCTTTTTGGGGCTTGTTTCCGCCGTCGTGTTGCTGAGCGTGCGCGAGTGGTGGCTGCTGCTGTCCCACCGCAAGCCAGCCGTGTTGGTTGAAAGCGCGCCCGTGTGGCTGCCGGATTACGCGGTGGTGGAAGGTGGAAAAACAATTGGCGGCATGGCGGGCACGGCAGCCTTGACGGTCGCGCTGGCGAAGGAGCTTTCAGGCGAGACACAACTGGAACGCGCCCAGGTGGCGCAGGCCGCAGCATGCCAGTGCACGCAACACTCCGACCCAACCCCGAAGTCGGCATCTGAACTTTACCTCGAGACCACGGAACAACGATTTAACGGTATCCGCCGTTGCTGCTGATATGAAACTGAATTTCCAGACCACAGCCAGCGTTTTGCTGATTGCGGCCGCCGCCGCGATGCCATTGCAGAGCGCGACCGTAAACTACGACGAAACAAAAGTCCCGGCGTACACCCTGCCCGATCCGCTGGTTTGCACCGACGGCACAGTGGCAACCAATGCAAAGGTATGGCGGGAGAAACGCCGCCCGGAGGTGCTGCGATTGTTTGAGGAACAGGTTTACGGTCGCGCGCCGGGCCGACCCGGTACCATGCGATTCGAAACCCTGTCGATCAAGACAAACGCCCTCGGCGGCCGGGCGACCAGGAAGGAGATCATAATCTGGTTCACGGGCCAACCGGGCGGACGGAGCATGAACCTTTTGCTCTACACGCCGAACGCCGCGACGCAGCCCGCACCCGTCTTTCTGGGCTTCAACTTCAACGGCAACCACGCGGTCAGCACGGAACCGGACATCCAATTGTCGGATCGATGGATGGTGAGCGAGCGCAGCAGTTGCATTGTCAGCAACCACGCCACTCCGGCCTGTCGCGGGATTGAGGCGGCGCGCTGGCCGGCGGTAAAAATCCTGGCGCGCGGTTATGCCTTGGCGACGGTGTACTACGGCGATTTGGAACCCGACTTCGCGGAGGGCTGGAAACAGGGGGTGCGGGCGGCATTGAATCCGGCGGGCACGAACACGGTTTTCCAACCGGATGAATGGGGCGCAATCAGCGCGTGGGCTTGGGGCTTGAGTCGCGCACTGGATTATATGGAGACGGAAAGCCGGGTGGACGCAAAACGCGTCGCGGTGCTGGGCCATTCGCGGCTTGGCAAAACCGCGCTCTGGGCTGGCGCCCGGGATGAACGCTTCGCCATCGTCATCTCGAATGACTCCGGTGAAGGCGGGGCCGCGCTGGCGCGGCGCCGCTTTGGCGAGCGAACCGGCGATCTTAACCGCCGTTTCCCGCATTGGTTCTGCGGTCATTTCAAGAAATACTCCGATCGCGAAGATGAATTGCCGGTGGACCAGCACGAACTGATCGCGTTGGTTGCGCCCCGTCCAGTCTACGTCGCCAGCGCGACGGAAGATCGCTGGGCGGATCCGCGCGGGGAATTCCTCGCGGCAAAAGGGGCGGAACCGGTTTACCGGCTGCTTGGCCGGGCCGGTCTGGGTGTGGACACGTTACCCGCCGCCGACCAGTCCGTGGGCGATTTTATTGGCTACCATCTGCGCACCGGAGCGCACGACACCACGGATTACGATTGGGCGCAGTATCTGAATTTTGCCGACCGACATTTCCTGCGGTGAGAGATTTCATTACTTTTTAAGCGATGCAACGCATTGGACTTTTTGGCGGATCATTCGATCCGGTTCACACCGGCCATCTTCTGGTGGCGCAGGCGGCCCGTGAGGAACTCGAGCTATCGCGGCTGTTCTTCATCCTTGCGGCGCAATCCCCTTTCAAGACGGGAAATCAGTTCGCGCCCGCTGCCGTCCGGTTGCAACTGCTCCGGCTCGCACTCGCCGGCAAGACCAGCTGCGAAGTGGATGATCAGGAAATCCATCGCGGCGGCGTCTCTTTCACGATCGACACGGTCCGGGATTACGTGCGCCGTTTTCCCGAGGCACAGCTCTTTTACCTCATTGGCGCGGATAACGTAATCAATCTGTCGAAATGGCGGGAGGCCGGCGAACTGGCCCGGCTCGTGGAGTTTGCCGTGATCCCCCGCCCCGGGGAGGCCCCCGCGCCGCTGCTGCCGCCGTTTCGTGGCCGGGTGCTCCAGGGCTTTCCATTCGGCGTCTCCGCTTCGCAAATCCGGGCGCGCGTCCAGGCCGGACAGCCGATTGCCCACCTCGTGCCCGCCGCGGTCGCCGAGGCCATCGGCAACAATCGGCTTTATCTTTGAGGGATTTGCCCGCATTTTCTCCGGCGATGGATTCAAAAAAACTGGCCCTGCTGTGCCGTGAGTTCGCGGACAACCGAAAGGCGGAAGACCTCCTGGTTCTTGATGTGCGCAAGCTTTCGAGCGTGACGGATTATTTTGTCATCGCCTCCGGCACCAGTGAACCGCACCTGCGCGCCATCGTGGACGAGATCACTGAAAAACTGCGCACCGCCTATGACCTGCGTCCCCGGGTGGTGGACGGCACGTTGCAGGGCGCGTGGGTGGTGCTGGATTTCTTCGATGTGATTGTCCATATCATGCGTTCCGATGCGCGGGAGCGTTACGATCTGGAAGGATTGTGGGGCGACGCACCCAAGGTAAAATCCCGGCAGCCTAAGGCGGCCAAGCGCTAACTGGGAGCAAGAAGTCGGTCCTTGGCGGGACACGGCGTTGTCAAACGCCTCCGCGTGCTCGATTTTCGCCCAGCTTCGCGGACGAGAGGGCAGCCGCGGAGCATGCTAAATCAGCATTCGCAACCGCGGTCCTTCCCAATTTGCCGTTCGCGATTCCCACATCCGCTTTGACAAGCCCAATGGCAACGGGATACTCGCCGCATGCGAGTGCTCATTACTGGGGTTACAGGCTTTGTCGGCAGCCATATGGCGGAGTACGGCCTGACCCAAAAAGCTGAAGTTTTCGGCGCATGTCGCTGGCGCAGCAATACGGAGAACATCGAACTGCTGCGTAGCCGGATTCAGTTGGTGGAGGCGGACTTGCGCGATCCAACTTCCGTGGGCGAAATGCTGGCCACCGCCCGGCCGGACTGGATATTCCACCTCGCCGGCCAGAGTCAGGTGATGACATCCTGGAACGCGCCGGCCGAGACGCTACAGACGAACATCATCGGCCAGGTTCATTTGCTGGAAGCAATCCGTCAGCGAGGCGCTCCGTTTCCCCGCGTGCTCGTCGTGGGCTCGAGCGAGGAATACGGGCTGGTGCCCGAGGCGGAACTGCCCGTAACGGAGGAACAACAACTGCGACCGCTCTCGCCCTACGCCGTGAGCAAGGTCGCGCAGGACTTGCTGGCCCATCAATACTTTTACAGCTACGGCATTCCCTGCCTCCGGGTGCGGGCCTTCAACCATGATGGCCCGCGCCGTGGCGAAGGGTTCGTGACGTCCGCTTTCGCCCGCCAGATCGCGGAGATCGAATCGGGCCTCCGGGAGCCGGTGATGCTGGTGGGCAATTTGAAGGCGCGCCGGGATTACACCGACGTCCGCGACATTGTGCGGGGCTACTGGCTGTTACTAGAGAAAGGCAAACCCGGAGAGGTTTATAATCTCTGCTCGGGCAAATCGCACGCGATCCAGGAGATTTTGGACTTCTTCCTGGCCAACACCACCGTGCGCACCATCGAGGTCCGGGAAGACCCGACCCGACTGCGTCCTTCTGACCTCCCCAATCTTTATGGCAGCCCGGCCCGCATCCGCGCCGCCACCGGGTGGCAGGCGGAAATCTCCTTTGAACAAATGTTGCAAGACGTGCTGGATTATTGGCGGGCGCGGGTGCAGCGGGTGAAGCACTGAGCCGCATCGGGAAGGCGCTTGCTGGGCGGGCCCGACCCGTGGCCCACCTCCATTTCTTCGTCCTCGTCGCGCGTTTCCCATGACGAAGCCGTGGAAGACGTCACTCGCTAACGATTGGGAATCATCTGCGGCCCGGCTTTTTCACCGCGGGCCCGCGCCTCAAGCCAATCGCACGCCGCCGGCAGGACGTGGTCCCAGTGCATCGCCTGGGCCCGTTCCCAGGCGCACCGGCGATATCGCTGATAGCGCGCGTCATCGCCCATCAGGCGGATGATGCCGTCCGCCAGCGCGGTGGGTGTTTCTTGATTAACAACCACGCCGGTCTGATCGTGCAAAGTGGATTCGCGCAAGCCGGCCACCGGATAAACCACCGCCGGAGTGCCGAACGCGTTGGCTTCGACCACATTCAAACCCCAGCCTTCGCGAACGGAGGAATGCAGCAGGAGATGCGAATCGCGGAGCACCGCATCCTTGTCTGCCTCGGATAAGAGCCCGGTAAACTTGACCGCGTCGCCCAGTTGGCGGCTGGCCGCCTCCTGGCGAAGGGCGGCTTCAAGTTCGCCGCCGCCCACGATGGTAAGCCGCGCCGGCACGCCGCGCTGACGCAGCTCAATCAATGTCTCAAGACAATGGTGAACCCGTTTGTTGGGGGCGAGCCGACTCACCACAACGAGGCGCAACGGCGGAGTGAGCTGCTTGGCATCCAACTCGGCCATGGCACGGGTGCGAACGCCGTAACGGATGATCGTCACATTTCGCACCCGGTGACGATGGAGATCATCCCGGGTAGCCTCACATCCTGCCCAGAATGGAACCCGGCGGTAAAGCCAGTGCGTCCAACGTTCCTGCCAGCGGCCGATGGCCGCGACCGGCCAGGGATAAAACGTGTCCCAAATCGGCCCCAGGACTTCGTGCAGGTACGCCACGCAATGGGTCCGACACCACCACGGTGCGAACCAGGCAATCCCGTGGATCTGATCCACGACCAGATCAAAGCGTGGCTGCCGGCGATACCATTTAATGGCTTTGACGATGGACCCGCCCACCCCGCCACCGCGCACAATGTGAATGCCCTCAATGGTCTCGTGATCCGACGCGCCCGCAAACTGATTTGCGTACCAATAGACCTCATGCCCGCGTTGCACGAGGGCCGCCAGATAGGCCTGGGTCACCCGTTCCGCCCCACCCGCCAGGGGATTTTTCGGATCCCGCCAGTTCAACATCAGAAACCGCATGGGCTAATTCCCTGGCCAATCCGCGCGGTGGCCGCGGTACGCTGCCGGTCGCAAAGGGCGCGGGTTTTGATGGCTGCGCTGCTGACCGTAGGACGGCCGGTTGGGCCAACTACTAATTGACAAATTCACAAGGCTGTATGTAACTGTAAGCACCTCGAAAGATAAATTCAAAAAGCATCCTCGGGCTGCTTTCCAAGGCATTATTATGAAGCCAAACCGCTCGCCTGTGCTGGAGCATTTCGTCCCGAACCGCCGCAGGCTTGATGGCGGCCGACGGCTCCTTCTGGTTCTGCTTGAAGTTATCACCATGGCGACCGGTCAGCCGGTTTTTGCGGCAGATTGCGCCGCTCTTCCAGCCGGCGTGATCAGTTGGTGGCGCGGCGAAGGCAACGGCGGCGATGCGACGGGCCACAATGACGCCACCCTGCTCAATGGGGTTGGCTTCACCTCCTGCGAGGTCGGACAGGGGTTTAGCTTCGATGGCGTGGACGATCGGGTGCTCGTGGCAAACACCGCGGCGCTGAACTTTGGCCCGGGTGGGGACTTCTCGATCGAAGCCTGGATTCAACCGCTGCCGGCGGTGACGGATTTTGGCGTTCAGTCCATCGTGGACAAGCGGTTCACGCCCGACTCCGCGGCGGCCGTCGGCTACGCTTTCGCCCTGGTTGACGGTAAGTTGGCGTGTCAACTGGCCGACGCACCCCTGGCCAGCCTCGATTTCTCAACGTTTCTCTCACCCGGACCTGACCTCCGCGATGGTCAGTTTCATCATGTGGCGATGGCTGTGGAGCGCACGATCACCAATGGCGGCAAGCTCTACGTGGACGGGCAAGTGGTGCTGACCTTTGATCCGACGGTGCAACCCGGCGATTTGTCCACGATCGAACCGCTGCGCATCGGCAACCACGCCGACCCGGCGCTGAATTCGCATTTCAAGGGGCGCATTGACGAGCTCGCGCTCTATGGTCGGGCCCTTTCTCCCAATGAGGTTGCGGCCATCCACGCCGCTGGCAGCGCGGGCAAGTGCGCCCCCCCGCGGCCACCCTGGCTGCTCGCCGGCCCGATTACGAATCCCGCCAACGGCCATTGGTATTATCTCCTCGACGCCACGAACTGGCCCGCGGCAGAGCAAATCGGGGTCAGCCTCGGTGGTCATCTCGCCACCCTTAACAACGCCGCCGAGAATGCATGGGTGGTCTCCACCTTCAGCAGCTTCGGCGGCGGCGACCGTGCGCTCTGGATTGGCCTCAACGACGCCAGGCAGGAGAACATCTGGCAATGGATCAGCGGCGCGCCTGCGACCTATCTCAATTGGGCTCCCGGCGAACCGAACAGCGGCGGCGGCTTTTTCCCGGACGAAGATCAGGTTTTGATTTTGAATCCCAGTTCCGGCTTCCCGCTCGGCTCGTGGAACGACGCACCCTCCAACCAACTCCACTCCGCTGTCGTGGAAGTCAGCGCGCCCGAACCAGTCATCCTCGCCGGCCCGATCACGAACACAGCGAACGCTCATTGGTATTACCTGCTCAACTTCACCAACTGGCCCGCCGCCGAGCAGATCGCCGTGAGCCTCGGCGGCCATCTCGCCACCATCAACAACGCCGCGGAAAACACCTGGGTCTTCGACACCTTCAGCACGTTCGAAGGCTTGGAGCGACCAATGTGGATCGGCCTCAACGATGCCGCGCAAGAAGGCACTTGGGTCTGGATTAGCGGCGAACCCGTGAGCTATTTGAACTGGTCGCCCATCGAACCGAACAGCGGCGGCGGTGTTTTCCCGGATGAAGACCACGCGCTGATGTGGCATCCCAGTTCCGGCTACCCGCTCGGCTCGTGGAACGACGCACCCTCCAACCAACTTCATTAC
>CAZIJO010000134.1:0-16222 GCA_964539515.1 uncultured Bifidobacterium sp.
TGCCGAGTTGCCCATCCGCAATGTCAACCGTGTGGTCGGCACGATCACGGGCAGCGAAATCACGAAGCGACACGGGCCAGGTGGGCTGCCCGAGGACACGATTCAACTCAAGTTCAACGGCAGCGCCGGGCAGAGCTTCGGCGGCTTTGTGCCCCGCGGCATGACGCTCGAGCTGGAAGGGGACGCGAACGATTATTTCGGCAAGGGTTTGAGCGGTGGCAAGCTCATCGTCTATCCGCCCAAAGCGGCGACGTTTAAGGCTGAAGACAACATGATTGTTGGCAATGTAGCATTCTACGGCGCAACCAGCGGCGAGGCCTATATCCGGGGCATGGCGGGCGAAAGATTTTGCGTGCGCAACTCTGGAGTGAACACCGTTGTGGAGGCGACCGGCGATCACGGCTGCGAGTACATGACCGGCGGCCGCGTGGTGATTCTCGGACCGACGGGGCGCAACTTTGCCGCCGGCATGAGCGGGGGCGTCGCCTACGTCCTCGACGAAGCGGAAAATTTCGCCGATCGCTGCAATCTGGAAATGGTCGGCCTGGAAAAACTGACCGACGCCGACGAAATTGAGGAAGTCTGGAAGTTGATTCAGCGCCATCAAACTTACACTCAAAGCGTGGTCGCGGCGAAGATTCTCGCCGACTGGAGCAAGTTCGTTCCGAAATTCGTCAAGGTGATGCCCAACGACTACCGGCGTGTGCTCGAATCGCTCAAGCGGGTAAAGGGACAGGGCTTGACGGGGGACGAAGCGATTCTGGCGGCGTTCGAGGAAAACTCGCGCGCCGGCAATTGAGCCAATCATTTTCAGGAAGGTAAAAACCCATGGGTAAACCAACAGGATTCTTGGAATTTCAACGGGTACTGCCGTCGGATCGTTCTGCGGTCGAACGCGTCGCCGACTGGAAGGAGTTTCATCTGCACCTGCCGGCGGCGGAACTGCGCAAGCAGGGCGCGCGGTGCATGGATTGCGGGATACCGTTCTGCCACACCGGCCAACTCGTCAGCGGCATGGCCAGTGGCTGCCCGATTCACAATCTCATTCCCGAATGGAACGACCTCGTCTATCGCGGGCTTTGGCAGGAAGCGCTCGTGCGGTTGCACAAGACGAATAATTTCCCCGAATTCACGGGCCGGGTTTGCCCGGCGCCCTGCGAAGGCTCGTGCGTGCTCGGCATGAACGCACCCGCCGTCACGATCAAGAACATCGAATGTGCGATCATTGATCATGGCTGGGAAAACGGCTGGGTTACGCCCGAGCCGCCGAAGCACCGAACCGGCAAAAAAGTCGCCGTCATCGGCTCCGGCCCGGCCGGCCTGAGCGCCGCCGCCCAACTCAATAAAGCCGGGCATAGCGTCACCGTTTTCGAACGGGCCGACCGCCCGGGTGGTTTGCTCATGTACGGCATTCCAAACATGAAGCTCGACAAGACGGAAGTCGTGCTGCGCCGCTTGAATGTGCTGGAAAAGGAAGGCGTGAAGTTTGTCTGTAACACCGAAGTGGGCGTCAACCTCCCCGCGGAGAAACTGCTCCAAGACTTCGACGCAGTCATTCTTGCCACCGGCGCTACCAAGCCGCGCGATCTGCCCATCGAGGGTCGTTCACTGAAAGGCATTCACTACGCGATGGAGTTTCTGACCGCGAACACGAAGGCAGTGCTGGACGGTCACAAGAACGGCAGTTTCATCGACGCCACCGGCAAGGATGTCGTGGTGATTGGAGGCGGCGACACCGGCACAGACTGCGTCGGCACTTCCATGCGTCATGGCTGCAGAAGCCTGATCCAGGTGGAGATTCTGCCGAAGCCGCCACTGGAGCGGGCCAAGGACAATCCGTGGCCGGAGTGGCCGAAGACGTACAAGCTGGACTACGGCCAGGAGGAAGCTGCGGCGAAATTTGGCGCCGACCCGCGGGTTTACCTCACCACCGCCACGAAATTTGAAGGGGATGCCCATGGCCATGTGAAAGCCGTCCACACCGTGCAGGTGGAATGGACGAAGAACGAAAAGGGCCAGTTTATTCCGAAAAACGTGCCCGGCTCGGAAAAGATCTTGCCGGCGCAGCTGGTCCTGCTCGCGATGGGCTTCCTCGGACCGGAACAACCGCTACTTGAATCGCTCAGCATCGAACGCGACCCACGCTCGAACGCGAAAGCCGAGTTCGAAAAGTATGCCACCAACATCAAAGGCGTTTTTGCCGCCGGCGATTGCCGCCGGGGCCAGAGCCTGGTCGTGTGGGCCTTCAACGAAGGACGGGGGGCAGCGCGCGAGTGTGACCGTTACTTGATGGGCGAGACAAATTTGCCGTGAGTTCCCCATCCGGAGCTGTATCGCCTCTTCGAGGGCCGATGCAGAATTGGGTGGCCAGCCGGTGCTGCCGCCCCACGGATCCATGAAAATAATTGCCGCGGTTCTGCTTCTGCTCCGGACTTTCTGCATGCTTGGGAATGTCCCGGCCTCTGACGTGTACCCCGGCACCAGTTGGGAATCCAGGACGCCGGAGCAAGCAGGCCTGTCGCGAAACAAGCTTGATGTCCTCAAAGAACTTGTGGGCGGACGCGGCTGTGTGGTGCACTGTGGCTACATGGTCTATTCCTGGGGAGACCAAACCAAGAGTTCCGACGTCGCGTCGGCATTCAAGCCGGTCCTC
This sequence comes from uncultured Bifidobacterium sp., assembly GCA_964539515.1. Classification (GTDB taxonomy): domain Bacteria; phylum Verrucomicrobiota; class Verrucomicrobiia; order Limisphaerales; family JADLHS01; genus JADLHS01. The sequence goes on from CAZIJO010000134.1 coordinate 2,654, forward strand.
TCCACGTTGCTGCTGATCGCAGTGCAGGAAGGCCGGCTCAAGAACGTGGATGAACCGGTGGCCGGCGTCGAGCCGCGTCTGAACGAGCTCAACCACGGGAAAGACGCAAACATCACCTGGCGACATCTGGCCTCCCAAACCTCGGGTTACGGCCTGATCGAAGCTCCCGGCAACGCCTACGCCTACAACGACTTCGCGCTGACACTTTATTACGACTTGCTCACCAAAAAAGTTTTTCACACGAACGGAACCGAGGTGCTCCGGACGCGGCTGGCCGAGCCGCTGCAATTTGAAGACAACTTCACCTTCAATGCTTTTCGCCGGCCCTATCGCGACGGACGGCTGGCTTTGTCCGTGCGCGACTTTGCGCGATTCGGATTGCTTTATCTCCGAAACGGCCGGTGGCGGGACAAGGAACTGGTCAGACCCGAACTCATCCGGTTGGGCCTCAACAGTCCTATCGCGGCGACCACCCCTTTGACCAGCGGCCGGGAAGCGGACATGTTGCCGGGCCAGCATTCGATTGGCGGCACGCGGAACATCACTCCGATCGGTCCGGGTTATTACAGTTTCAACTGGTGGCTCAACCGGACGAACCAAGCCGGCCAGCGACTGTTTGAGGACGCGCCACCGGACACTTATGTCGCCAGCGGTCACGGCGGCAAACGCGCCCTCTGGATATTGCCCGGCCTCGACCTCATCGTTTCGTGGAATGATTCGCCGATAGACGATCACGACAAATCACCCGGCAATCCGGATACGAAGTCCAACCGCGCTGCCCGGTTGATGGTGGAGGCTGTGTTCGATACTCAGACGGACAAAACGAAGCCGGGAATTTAGTTCTTGGCCGCGCCCAACCCCGCCTGCTTCTGATTCGCGGCGTTTGCTCTGTCAATCCGCACTCATCACGTGCAAGAGTGAACTTCGAATCGTCAGTGCAAGCAGGTCATTAATGACGTCGAGCACAATGAACTTCCGCACCTGCCCCCAGATTTCGGTCTCATACGCGGTGCCAACGTGCAACAACAGCGAATCCAGCATCTCGCGGGTATCGTCCCGCGCCAGAATGCGCTCGAAGCCCCGGCGAATGGCGGGAAAGGATACTTGGGTGATGTTTGTATGCTCCAGGGTCGCCTCCAAGGCGAGCCGGAGCAGTACCCGAATTTCCGCGGAAGAAAGTCCACTTCGGCCCGGTGTCGTTCGACGGGTCGCGCGTTTGGAGAGGAGCAGCTGAAGGGCGCGATACCGGATTCGCTGGGCCGGTGGCTCGAGCCAGGGTTCGGGACGTAGCTGGTCAAGGACCACCCGGGCGGGGTTGGCCGGATCGTTGACCCGCTCGAAGAGCGGGGTGCCCATGATGCGATCGTCTTCCCACCAGCCGGGAATTTCTTCCAGTTTGCGACGCGCCTCACGCGCCATGCGAAGATCAAAGTCACGGACCAGCCGGATTTCCTTGTGCAGATAGCCGTATTCAAGCGGCGTCAGCACCGCCTTGCGCAGACGTAGCGGCAGGGGCACCAAATCCGGAAGAACCAACCGAACTTCCAGTTCGCCACCGTGGCGTTCCAACGCGGCGCGCAAGCATACATCCCAGCAGCCTTCGATCCGGGGCAGGTTTTCGTGTACGTTCACGCCCGCCAGCAGGGACACCGCAGCCGTGTGAGTGATTTCGCGACTCAGCAAAGGAGTCAACCCGTGCCGGCTGGCGATGCCGTACAGAAAATCGTACGCGCTAACCGCTTGTTCAGCCTGGAGCGCTGACCATCGGGAGAATTGTTCAAGCGTGCAGCGCCAGACGACCTGTTCCTCCTGGGCTTCAATCCCACCGAGGCCGGATTCAAAAAGGGCGAACGCGTATGCACTGCGCAGCAGCGCGCGACCACGCGGCCCCTTCCATTTACCATGCTCCTGCTCCAGTTCCCACGGCTTGAGATGCGTGTGACCCCAGCCAAAAGATTCCGGCGCGACATGATGCAGCGCGGTGAAAGCCGAGACGCCAAAGCGGGAGAGGATGTTCGGGGAAACCTCGTCGAACAAACGGGCCCAACGCCGAAACGTGCGGGCCGTCTCATGATTCAAGGCCCCAGTATCTGTGAACAGCCGCGGCTCGGATATGCGGGCTTGCTCGAGCACCGTCCGGGAAGCCCGGTCAAGCACCTCCCAGATGGCCTGGTGAGAGTCGTGGCAAATACGCTGAGGCACGGCCAAAACTTTTCCCAGCAACTCCGGCGGCAGATTGCCGGTGCCGATCTGCTCCAGGCAACGGGCCAGCACCGCCCGCCAATCCAGCAGCCCGCTCTCGCGCATGAAGGAAGGTGCGATGCGCACCCCGAGCGAAAGAAACGCGTCCTCCCAATCCGTGCGTTCAAACGCGCCGAGATTCCAACGTGGCTGGCCGTTTTCCATGGTCACGAGCCGCAATCCATGCTTGGTCTGCCAGAGGGCCGCATGGATCAACATCTCGGCGGCGCGCTCATCCGTCAGCTCTTGTCGCAGCGTCAATTTCCACGGACGGACCGGCGGATCCTCGCCCCGCGTGATGCCGGCAAAGGCAAACTCGGGAACGGCACTGGGATAGATGAGTCGAAACCCGGTGCGCTTGAGCAGTTGGCGCAAGTCCGCATTCTCAACGTCGGCACAGGTCCGCAATCCAAATTTGTTTCCCAGCAGGTAGCGCAGGTAAACTGACGCCCGCCGGTCGAAAAGGAAACGCTTCGCTTTGGAGAGCGTGGCCAAAGCAGTTGGAGGGGCCGCGTGCGAAAGCGGGCAAAGCAGCGCCTTGGGATAGGAGCCAAGATACCCATCAATGTCCGGCCTCACGCAGTGCCAGGCGGTGAGGATCAAGAGGTCGTCGTAGTCACGGGCCGACTGAACATCTCGCCGACCCGCCATGGCAGCGGCAATAAGAAAGACCCGTTCAAAGTGCGGCGTTTCAAGCGCGTCCGCGTTTCGGTCCTTGCCGCGCAAATTCCGGTACTCGCCTTCCGCCAGGGGATAGCGTCCGGCGATGAGTTCTGCCTGCTCCAGCATTCGGGGGTCGAACGCCGGCAGATGAATGCAAGCCCGGGCTTCGTCCGGATCGGGTGAGATGGTTGAAGGGACCGGCCAGCCATGATGCCAACTGGGCCCCGGCGGAAGGGTCGGGGTCGCCGGCGCAAGAGACTCCGGAACCGAAGCCACGGGTGCCGGCGACAAATCCGAAACAACCAACGGCGCATGGGGCAATGGCAACGTTGCCTCGTCCTGCGACCACGGCTGCTCATCCAACGAGCATGCCGGCTGAGTCTCTTTAGCGTCGGTCCACACGGCTATGATAGACTCGTACCATTACCGCATCAAATTGTCACGTTTTTCGCGAGGATTCCTGGCCTTTCCCGATGGCTTTACTTTCGCCTCAAACACAATCCGGCCTTGGAGCCGCCGTCAGCCACCAACTTCCAGTGCATTCTAGTGGTGGCGACGCCACTTTCCGGCGCGAGCGCGTTGCCAACAGGTTGGCACTTTCCTCACCATGCGTATCATTCTGCTGTAACGCGCCAGAATTTCAGCGGGCCCGAGGGTAACGGCAACGACACGATTTGTGGGTCATTGGTTAAAGTCAGGGATAGATTGGTCAGCCAGTTGCCAGCGGCGAGGTTGGTGGTTTCCAAAATTCGATGCAACCGACCGACGTCTCCGCTGATGGTGAGCAGGAGTTGGGTGGGGCCAGGCGCCAATGCCAAGCCGGGTTGGCGCGGCGGGGCGATGGCAGCCGGGTCATCACTAAAATCCGGAATGCCGTCGTGATCGCCATCATTGAGATCGTCGATGGAGAGCTCCCAACTGAAATAGTCTTCCCCAACCGTGTTGAGGTCGCCGTCGTTGAATTCAAGCCCCCCGTAATAGTTCGTCCCGAGGGACGCATCGCGGTTGAAAACGGAGCTGCTGAAAAGGCTGAAGGCTTGCTGGGCCAAATTCGTCAGGGGCGCGGTTTGCAGCGTCAGCCGGTTGTAAGGGTTAGTGATGGACTTTGTGAAACTCAATGTCCCCAACAATTGATCAGCCGCGTTGGTCACGCTCAGGATGCCGCTGACGGAATTCGATCCGGGAGTGTAAGTCAGCGATCCCGTGTATTCGAGCACTTCAAACGGATGCTGAAACGTGCCCAAATCGCCGATTGCGTTGTCCACCAAGCGCAGCCAGCAGGTGCCGTCTTTCGAACCGGCACCCCGGCTCCAAGTGGCACTGACCATGCCGCCGCCAAGCACGGTCGTATACTCCCCCGTAGAACTACCACTCGCCGCCTGGGAGACCTCAAACGAATCATCGAATCCGTTGCCGTTCGCGTCCGCAAACGGGGGCAAGTTTACGTAAATTTGGCCGTTCATCGGAAAACCCATCCAATCCACCACAAAACCGCTTTGATGGGTATAAGCAGAAGCCGACGGTGCCAGCTCCCCATTCGGCGCGCCCGGGAGTGTCCCCAAATTCAGCGTGCTATCCCCGAACGAAGTCTCGCCTTGGTGAAAGCGAAACGACCAGCAAAAGAGGGTCGCTCGGGCCGTCTGCGCCGCGTGCGTGGTGGTAGAAGAAACCATCAACACCAACAGACCCGTCTGTAAGGCCCAGAGTTTTTTCATAATGAAATCGTGCCCGAACCGAATGGAACACCGCCAGTCGACACCGTCAATCCTGATTACACGTCTGATTTTGCATCGCTCCGGGCGGAATCACCAAAAGCCGAACTTGCGGGACAATGCTCACATCTTATACTTCCCGCCCTGTGTCTGCGTCCAAGAAAACGCGCGTCATCTGTGGCATGAGCGGCGGAGTGGATTCCTCTGCCACGGCGGCGCTTTTGCTGGAACAGGGCTACGATGTGGTGGGCATTACGCTCAAACTCTGGCCGCAGGATTGCGTGTCGCGTGCGGAGGACAAATGTTGTGGCCCTCAAGCCGTGACGGATGCGCGGGCCGTCTGCCACAAGCTCGGCATCCCCTACTACCTGATCGACGAGGCCGAAGAGTTTCAGGCGAAGGTCATCCAATACTTTGCAGCGGAATACAAGGCTGGCCGCACACCAAATCCGTGTGTGATGTGCAATCAGAATTTGAAATTTGGCCGGCTGATCGACCGGGCCGACCAACTCGGGGCGGAATTCATCGCCACCGGCCATTTTGCGCGCCTGGAGCGGCGGGCCGACGGACGCGTGCTCCTCAAGCGGGGAAGCGATTTGAAGAAGGACCAAAGCTATTTTCTGTTCTCCCTCCGCCAGGATCAGCTCGCCCGCGCCATTTTTCCGCTGGGCGAAAAAACCAAGCACGCGACGCGGGAATTGGCGCGGCACTGCAATCTCAAAACGGCCGACAAGGAGGAGAGCATGGAAATCTGCTTCGTGCCGGACAATGATTACGGCGGGTTTCTGCAGCAGGCCAACCTCGTCCAAAAGCATCGCGGCGAGATCGTGAACCTGCACGGCCAGGTACTTGGATATCACGACGGAATCGAATTCTACACCATCGGCCAGCGGAAAGGTTTGGGCCTTGCTTCGCCCCAACCGCTCTACGTGGTTGAACTGGATGCGACGAACAACCGCGTCGTGGTCGGAGATGATTCCGCACTCGACCGGGACGAATTCACCGTAGATCGTTGCAACTGGATCCCCTTCTCACTCCCCCCAGAAATGATCTCCGTGACGGCAAAGATCCGTTACAACCACCCGGGCACACCTGCGACCGTGAGCCTCCAGCCCGATGGGCGGGCAAAAGTGAAATTGCATACGCCGCAACGGGCCATCACCCCCGGACAGGCGGCGGTCTTTTACCAGGATGATCTGGTCCTCGGTGGCGGGTGGATCGTCCGGTAGCGGGTGGCGACGCCCCGGCACTCGTTTGAAGCCTGTGGACAAATGCCTCAAGGCATCTGCCCGAGCATGAAGGCCAGATTTCAAAAACTAAAATTGGCGTAAACCAGGACCAGCCGCGTCCCGCCAATGTACCCAAGCCCGGGCGCTTGGGCGGCACAAAATCAACCTGCCCTTTGGGCTTGACGGCCCATTGGCAGGTTACCTAAGCTATTATTGAACGGTAAAGTTGCCGGGTGATACCGGTTGGCCAAGTCGGAAGAGTAACAATCTGCCGGCTTTTTTGTTCCCCGGATGGGAACGAAGTGACGAGCTTATGAACGCCGATTTTTTAGCAGTCTTGGAATTCTGGGAGCGCGAAAAGGGCATCAGCCGTGATGTCCTGGTCGGGGCCGTCCAGGAAGCTTTGCTGTCCGCGGCCAAGAAGGCGGTGGGGCCAGCGCGGGAATTGCGCGTGGCCATTGATCCCAAGAACGGCGACATCAAGGCGTTCGCCAAGCTCATCGTTTCGGAAAAAGTCATTTCCAAGCACGACCAGATCTCCGTCTTCGATGCCCGGCGCATCAAGGCCGATGCCCAAGTGGGGGAGGAATTGGAAATCGAGGTCACGCCCACGGGCTTTGGGCGGATTGCTTCGCAGTATGCCAAGCAAGCGCTGATGCAGCAACTGCGCCGGGCGGAAAAGTCGCTCATCTTCGCCGAATTCAAGGATCGGGTCGGCGACATTATCAGCGGCACCGTGCGGCGTTTCGACCGCTCGGACGTGCTGGTGGATCTTGGCAAATACGAGGCCCTGCTGCCGAACAAGGAAAGGGTGCCGACCGAAGAATATCAGGTGGGCGAGCGCATCCGCTGTTTTGTCAAGGCTGTGGAACAAGGGCCGCATGGGCCCGAGATCATCCTGTCCCGCGCCGACCCACGCTTCGTCGTCAAACTTTTCCAGGTTGAAGTCTCCGAGATCAACGACGGCACCATCGAGATCAAAGGCATTGCTCGCGAGGCCGGCTTTCGCACCAAACTCGCCGTATGGACGCGCGACCCCAAGGTCGATCCCGTCGGCGCGTGCGTCGGCTTGCGTGGTCAGCGCGTGAAGAACATTGTCCGGGAGTTGAACAACGAGAAGGTGGATATCATCCGCTGGGACGCGAACATCCGCACATTCATCACCAATGCGCTCTCCCCCGCCACGCTCAAGACCTTCGAATTGGACGAGGCGCGCAAGCGCGCCCGGATCATTGTCAGCGAAGATCAACTCTCGCTGGCGATTGGCAAGCGCGGCCAGAACGCCCGGCTCACTTCAAAGTTGACGGGCTGGCAGGTGGACATTGAGGCCGAAGTTGTCGTGACCCATGGCTTCGAGGAGCAGGTGGCGGAAGCCGTGGAGTTGCTGGCAGCCATCGAGGGCATCACTCGCGAACAGGCAGATGCGCTGGTCCATGCCGGGCTGACGCGATTGGAAGATTTATTGCAAGCCGAGGAAAGCGACCTTGCGGAAATACCGCAAATAGGGGAGCAAGCTGGCGCCGTTTTGAACGCCGCCCGCGCCGAAGCCCTGCGGCGCAAGTTTAAAGATGGTGAGGCTCCGGGAACGGAACAGCCATGATGGCGGTTGAGCCAGTGCCACCCGGTTTCAATTAGCGTTATGCCGGCGCATGGCTCAAATAGGCGGTTGGTTTGGAAGAATTATGCCCGTACGTATTTACGATATCTCAAAGAAGCTCGGCCTGGAGAACAAGGAAATCATCTCCAAAGCCAAGGCCTTGGGCATTGCGGCGGCGAAAGTCCCCTCCAGCTCGCTCGATAAAATCACCGCCGAGTATCTCGAGGAGCAGATCCTCAAAGACCATCCGGAACTCGCTGCCCCCAAACCGCCTCCCGAGTTACCCAAACCGGCCGTTCCGGAGCCGATCGTGCTGGTCTCCGCCCCACCGCCGTTGCCAGAGCCCCCCCCATTACCCGCGCCGCCCCCGGTCGAACCGCCCGCGCCCGAAGTAGTCATCCCGGTGGAAACTCCGGTCACCCCGCCAACCCCCGTTGTCGCCGAAACTACCCCCGCGCCCGCCCCTCCCCCTCCGGTCGTGCCTCCGACACCTGTCGAGCCGCCTAAACCCAAAGTCGGCGAAAAAGTCGGATTTATCCAACTTACCCAAAGACCCGCCGCCCGACCGGGGGATCGCGGCGGAGTCAAACCCGTCGCCCGACCGGTGGAACCCGGCCGGACAGAATTCCTGCGTCGGGGCGAGAACCGCCCGATGCGTCCCGGGGTCAGCGGCCCCGGCCAAAGATTTCCCGGCCAGCAACGACCCGCGCCCGGTCAGAAACCCGTCGAACCGGCAAAACCGGCTGGTCCGAAATTTGTGCTCCCGGAGGGGGCGCAAGTTATCACCATCAAGCCCCCCATCGTTGTGCGCGAACTGGCGGAACAGCTCAAGCAGAAGCCGTTCAAAATCATTGCGGATCTGATGGAAGCGGGGGTTTTTGCCAATGTCAACCAAGCCATCGATGAAAAAATCGCCCAGCAGATTTCCGCCAAGTATGGCTTCAAGTTTGAAGTCGAGAAGCGGGCCAAGGGCGAAGGTCTGGTACATGCGCCCGTAAAGCAGGTTGAAATTGATACCGAGGATAAGCCCGAACAACTCAAGCCCCGCCCGCCCGTGGTCACCATCATGGGCCACGTGGACCATGGAAAAACCTCCCTGCTGGACGTGATTCGGAAAGCCAATGTCGCTGCCGGCGAGGCGGGCGGCATTACGCAACATATCGGCGCTTACACGATTTCCTTTCCGCATCCCGAACGGAAGAAAGATCTGCAACAGATCACCTTCCTCGACACGCCCGGCCACGCCGCCTTCAGTTCGATGCGCGCCCGCGGGGCAAACGTGACCGACATCGTGGTGCTGGTCGTCGCGGCCAATGACGGTGTCATGCCGCAGACGATTGAGGCCCTCAATCACGCCAAAGCGGCGCACGTTCCCATCCTCGTCGCGGTGAACAAGTGCGATCATCCCAATGCCAATCCGATGAAAGTTCGCCAGCAACTCCAGGAAAAAGGGCTGGTGCCCGACGATTGGGGTGGCGAGACGATCTTTGTGGATTGCTCCGCGATCACGAAGCAGGGAGTGGACAAGTTGCTCGAGATGATTCTGCTGCAAGCCGACCTGCTGGAGTTGAAGGCCAACCCCGACCGTTTGGCCAAGGGCAATGTCATCGAATCAGGCATCGAGCCCGGCGGCCCCATCGCCACCGTGCTGGTGCGCAAAGGCACGCTGCACGTGGGGAATGTAATCCTCTGCGGCGAGTATTACGGCAAGGCCCGCGCCCTCATCAACGAGGAAGGCAAGCGCCTCAAGAGTGCTTCGCCCTCGGTCGCGGTAAAAATCCTCGGGCTCAACGGCGTGCCGGACGCCGGCCTCGAATTTACCGTATGCGAGAACGAACGCGTTGCCCGGGATCTGGCCACCGAACGGGCCCAGGCCGGCCGCACGGAGAATCTTGAGGCCAAATCGAAAGTCACGTTGGAAAACCTGTTTGCCACGCTCGACTCCCAAGCCGGCAAGTCCCTGAAAGTGGTGGTCAAAGCCGATACCCAGGGCTCGGTCGAAGCCATCGTCGAAGCGCTCAAGAAAATTGAAACCAACAAAGTGGCCCTCGAGGTCATTCACAGCGACGTCGGCACGATCAGCGAAAGCGACGTGGCGCTGGCATCCGCGTCCCGCGGCATCATTCTTGGTTTCCACACGCGCCTGGACAGCACGGCGGCGGAGAAGGCCAAGCACGCCAACGTGCAAGTCAAACTTTACGCCATCATTTACGAACTCATCGACGAAGTGAAGGATGGGATGGCAGGCCTGCTCGATCCCATCGCCCGGGAGGTCATCGTCGGCTCCGCCGAGGTGCGACAGGTGTTTGAGCTTTCCAAGGGCATGCCCGTCGCCGGCTCGATGGTCACCTCGGGTCGGATTGTCCGCGGCAAGGTGCGGGTGCGGCGCCGCAAGGATGTCATTTACGAAGGGGTCACCCAGTCGCTCCGCCGCTTCCAGGACGAAGTCAACGAAGTCCGCGCCGGCCTCGAGTGCGGCATCCGCATCGAAGGTTTCCGGGAAATTCAGGTCGGCGATGTGATTGAGTGCTACACCATCGAGAAAGTCGCCGCGAAATTGTGAGATGAAACCGGCCCCGGATAAGCGACGGATGATGATTGCGAACCTGGGCAAACCCACCCTGCCCGCTTAATTCTCATCGGCAACCCAATTCAAGTCCTCCCCGCCCAGCCATGCCCAACCTCCGCCAGCAACGAGTCCGCGAATTGCTCAAGCGCGCCATCGGCGAAGCCGTTCGGCGTGAATTCAACGTCAGCGAAGCCGGCCTGATCTCCGTCAACGATGTGGATTGCACGGGCGACCTTAAATCCGCGGTCGTCTTCATCAGTATCCTCGGCAATCCCGATCAGCAGAAACGCGGGTTGACGCTGCTCACGGAGCATCGGGCGCGTCTGCAGGGACTCGTGGCCAAGTCGGTCATCCTCCGCTACACGCCGACGCTCCGTTTTGTCGTGGACGATTCGGTCGTCCGGGGCAACCGCGTCATGCAGATCATCGAAGAGCTCGACAAGGCGTCACCCGTCATTGAGAAGACTCTCGAATCCTGACACCGCCCCGCATAGCTGCTGATGAAAAGCCACCCGCAAATCGTGATTCGCATCCTTGAAGCCATCCGGGAAGCCCGTACGGTCTGCATCGTCGGTCACCTGCGACCCGACGGCGACTGTGCCGGCTCACAACTCGGGCTCATGCTGGCCTTGCGGGGCGAGGGAAAGAAAGTCGTTTGCTGGAATCAGGACCCCGTGCCGCAGAAGTACCGGTTCCTTGATCCCAACGGCGACATTCAAAAACCCCGGCGTGGGCAAAAATTCGACCTCGTCATTGCCACGGATTGTGCCAGCTTTGAACGCCTCGGGGCGGTCGGAAAATTCATCACGCATCGGCGATTGCTCATCAACATTGACCACCACGAAAGCAATACCCGCTATGGTGACATTAACTGGGTTTCCCCCCGCGAACCTTCCACCGGCGAGCTGATATTCCGTCTGCTCAAGGCGGCCCGCTGGCCGATCACCAAACCCATTGCCGACTGCCTCTTCACCGCCGTCTCCACGGACACGGGCTCGTTCCAGTACCCCAACACCCGGCCCGGCTCTTTCCACGTTGGTGCGGAACTTGTCACGCGCGGCGCAAACCTCGCCCGGATTTGCGACGAAGTTTACCAGTCCTATCCCCTGCCCCGCGCCCGGCTGCTCAAACACGTTTACAACAAATTCCGGCTCACTCACGACGACCGCATTGCCTACTTCTGGCTCAAGCAGGCCGATTTCTCCCGCACGGGCGCGGACAGCGCCGACTCGGAAGGATTGATTGACCACATTCGCGCCATCGAGCCCGTCGTGGTCGCCTGCGTCTTCGAGGAAATTGAGCCCGAAATCACCCGTATCAGCCTCCGCTCGAAGAGCGCCCGCGTGAATGTCAGCGACATTTGCGGCCAGTTTGGCGGAGGCGGGCATCCGGCAGCGGCCGGTGCACGCATCGTCGGCAGCCCGCTTTCCACCCAGCGCCGCGTCGTGGCCGCCATCAAAAAGGCGATCAACGCCGCGCGCTAATTTCGCCATGCAAGAATTCACCGCGCTCGACGGCGCCCTGCTGATCGACAAGCCCAGCGGCCCGACCTCCCACGATGTGGTGGACGCGATTCGCCGCCGGTTCGGCATCAAAAAAGTCGGCCATTGCGGTACCCTCGACCCCAACGCCACCGGCCTGCTCATCATCGTGCTCGGCCGCGGTACCAAACTCTCCGAAAAACTGATGGGCGACGACAAGGTCTACGAAGGCACGATAAAATTCGGTGAAAGCACCGACAGTTATGACGCCGACGGCGAATTGGTCGCCTCCCTGCCCGTCCCGCCGATGACGCTGGAGGAACTCAACGAGACCGCCGCCCTGTTCATCGGTGACCAGATGCAGGTCCCGCCCATGGTCTCGGCCATCAAGAAGAACGGGGTACCCCTTTACAAACTGGCGCGTAAAGGCGTCGAGGTGGAGCGGGAACCCCGTCTCGTCCACATCTACAACTTTCGCTTCACCGCCTACCAGGAACCAATCGGAACGTTCAAACTGGCCAGCACCAAAGGCACGTACGTTCGCAGCATCGCTCACGATCTGGGACAGAAGCTCGGCTGCGGCGCGCACCTGGCAACGCTGCGCCGCAGCGTCTCCGGCAAATTCGACGTCGCGGACGCCACGCCCCTGGAAGCCATCTTACAGCTAACAACCGCCGAACTGCATAAGAAGGTGATTCCCTTTCTGAAATTGGTGGCCGCCGGGTGACCGTGAGGTTCTTGCCTTTGGCGCTTTGTCGGCGAACCCCGCCCTCGCTCCGCTGGCTCACGCCTCGTTATCCGCCCGTACCGCTTCGTTCAGTTCCTCGAGAAATGTGGGCAGCGCGGATTCGACGCGATTCCAATTTGGGATCAGCGGCCAGAGCATCGGATCTTCGACATGGGTGCGCGCCGCCTCGCGGATGCTTCGGGCAAAGGTGGCCACGGCCGTCTCCTCCTCATGGCGCGGAAAGGTCAACCCGTTCATCGCCGCATCCGCTCCGTAAGCCCGCAGGGTGTCCTCGGCCTGCCGGGTGTACGCAAACTGCAGGGTCTCAAACAAACCCTGGTCGAGCTTGATTCCTTCACTGGCCATGCGGCGAAAGATCGAGCGCATAATGTCCACGGCCATCCGATTCAAGCCCCGTTCCGGATCGCGCGGCGAGAGTTCCTGATGCTTGTGATCGTAGTTGTCGCAGAGTTCCGCCTGACAGATCGAGCGGGGTGCGGAATTGCGGAAAACCTCGGCCAGCATCCCGATTTCCAATCCCCAGTCGTACGGGATCCGATTACGGCGCACGAGGTCGATGTCCATCGCAACCTCCCCGGCCAGGGGATAGCGGAACGTATCCAGATAAACCAGGAAGGGATGCGGTCCGACAATGCTTTTGAGCGCGCGCAGCAAAGGCGTCACGAACAAGCGCATCACGCGCCCATTGAGTTTGGTGGTGACACGCGCGTAGTAACCCTTGCAAAAATCGAAGCCAAACGCCGGGTGCGCCACGGGATAACACAGGCGCGCCAGCAATTCACGATTATACGTGACAATGTCGCAATCATGTACTGCCACCATCCGCGCCTGCTCGCTGGCCAGCACGTAGCCAAAACACAACCATACGTTACGGCCCTTTCCACCGGGGCCGGTATTGAGTTCGGCTTCTTCAAGTTGTCGCAGCAGCTTTTGCATTCGGGGGCCGTCGTTCCAAAGCAGCGTCGTGGATTGTGGCAGCGGGGCAAAAATCCGCCGCGCCCGCCGCCAATCCCGTGCCTTCGCCCCATCGATCCCCACTACGACCTGCGTGAGATAACGGATATGCTTCAGCTCCCGGACAATTCCGCGCAGAGCGGGCGTGCCTAGTTCGCGGACGTGACAGGGCAGCACCAAAGTGATGGGCGACTCGCGCGCAAATTCCTCCAGTTCGCGTTCCAGCCGGGGCGTGTCGATCCTGCCGAGGCGATGCAGGGTAGTGACGGCGCCGGTTTGAAAGAAGTCAGGCATAGGTTTGGGCAGTCATTTGACCGGTTCTTCCGTTCGCGACGGATGGCCGTGAACGGACTTGTTTGTGGATGGCGGCCCGAC
>CAZIJO010000135.1:0-16220 GCA_964539515.1 uncultured Bifidobacterium sp.
GGTCACGGAGAAAATGCTGATCTACGCCCTGGGCCGGGGGCTGGAGTATTACGACGTCGAGACCTGCGACCAGATCGTGGCCCGGGTTGAAGCCGCCAAAGGTCGGCCTTCCGCTTTGATCGCGGGTGTGATAGAATCAGCACCGTTCCAGAAAACGCGGACGGCGGGCCCAAACAAACCCGGGCAACCATACAAACCCGCCCAAGCACGGGCGGATGCCGAAATCAGACCATGAACGCAATCTCAGCCAATGAATCGGAACGCGCGGCGCAACGACACGTGGCCTTGAATCGGCGCCATTTTCTGCGCGGCCTCGGCGCCTGCCTCGCCCTGCCGGCGTTTGAATCGTTCGCACCCGCGAAATTGATCGCCGCCTCCGGCGTCACCGCCGACAAGCTCGCCACCACGGCCACCGGGGCGCCGCTCCACACTGCGTTCATTTATTTCCCCAATGGCGCCATTCCGTCCACTTGGTGGCCAAGCGGCGAGGACGCCAATTTCCAGTTGAACCGCACCATGCAGCCTTTGGCTTCCGTGCGGCAGCACATTCAACTCCTGGGCGGACTAGAACATCTAAACGCCACGGCGGGCAGCGACGGCGGCGGGGATCACGCCCGCGCCAACGGGACGTTCCTCACCGGGGTGCGCATGAAGAAAAGCGCCACCGACATTCGGGCGGGCATTTCGATTGATCAGGTCATGGCGCGTGAAGTCGGTCACCTCACACGGCTACCATCCCTGGAATTGACCTGCGACGCCGGACGCAATACCGGTTCGTGCGATTCCGGATATTCCTGTGCTTACCAATACAACGTTTCCTGGAGTTCACCGACCACGCCCATGACGCCGGAGGCCAATCCGCGACAGGTATTCGAGCGGTTATTCGGGGCGGGCGCCGCCGACGAACGGGCGGAGCAGCTGAAGCGGCGACGCGAAGAACAGCGTTCCATCCTCGACTTCCTCATCGAGGATGCCCGCGCCCTGCAGCGGCGGCTGGACGCGCGCGACAAGGACAAGCTGGATCAATACCTCACCGGCGTGCGCGAACTCGAAACGCGGATTCAGCGCGCGGAGAAGCTGGGGGACCCGAAGGCCCCGGTGCAGGAGCTGCCGCCCGGCATTCCGCCGACCTACGCCGAACATATCCAGATCATGTTCGACATGCTGGTGCTCGCGTTTCAGACGGACTCCACCCGCGTCGCGACCCTGTTGCTGGCGCACGACGGCAGCAATCGTTCCTTTGCCGAGATCGGCGTTCCCGAGGGACATCACGACCTGTCACATCATGCCGAAGACCCGGTGAAGATTCAGAAGATTTCCGACATTGACCTCTGGTATGTGAAACAGTTTGCCCGCTTTCTGGAACGACTGCGTGACACCCGCGACGGGGACGGCAGTTCACTGCTGCAAAACTCAATGATCCTTTACGGCAGCGGCAACGCGGATGGCAATCGGCATACGCATGTCAATCTGCCGATCATCCTGGCGGGCGGGGGCGGCGGCACGCTCAAGCCGGGGCGCTACGTCAAACATGGGTCGCAACCCACGAGCAATCTGTTCCTCAGCCTGGCGGATCGCATGGGCGTGGCGGGCTTGGAACGGTTTGGTGATTCCAGCAGCCGGCTGGCGAATATTTGAGTCCAAGCGAACGTCGCTGACGAAACTGGCGGCGCAGAAGAAAAAGCGCAGCCCCGGCTGGGCGCTATGCCATTTAGGCGGCGAACAATTCCTTCATCTGCTTGAGCAGTGGCGGCACGGCCTGCCACGGGTCGGGTTTGGCTTCGTATTCGAGGACCACGAACCCCTGGTAATTGGCTTCGCGCAGTATCCGGATCACGCGCGGCAGGTCGGTCGGCTCGTTCGCTTTTTGCCCCGGGCGCCTCAGCTCGACCTTCAATTGCACGTTCACGGCGTAGGGCGCGATCTTGGCGAGGTCGGCGTAGGGGTCTTCGGTGTGAAAGTTGCCCGTGTCGAGATTGATGCCGATCCACGGGCTTTTCACCGCGCGCACGATTTCCAGCAACCCCTCCGGTTCGGCCACGATGCCCCCGTGATTCTCCAGGCCAAGGAAGATGCCCTTCGTGCCGGCGTAGGTGCAGCATTCTTCCATCGCCCCGATGCACATCTTGCGGGCTTCGGCGTCGCTGATGCCCTTGGCCGCGCCGGCAAAGACGCGAATGTGCGGCGCACCCATCACCGCGGCGTAATCGATCCACTGCTTCACCTCCGCGATTTGTTGATTCAGCGCCTCGCCCTGGGGAAGCGCAAAGTTATTGCCCACGGCCGTGCCGCTGATGGCGATGCCGCGCAGAAAGGCGTGGCGTTTGAGGCGGGTCAAGTATTCCGGGTTCACGGCTTTGGGAAAATAGTACGCGGTCAATTCCGCGCCCGCACAACCCTGGTCGGCGCAATAGTCGATGAAGTCAAAGAGGTCAATGCGCCGGGCCGGGTCGGTCTCCGTCTCCCGCGGATGACTGGTGTCCTTGAAATACTGGCGAAACGAATAGGCGGCCAGGCTGAGTTGCAACCGGGGTTTGCCGCTCCGCGTGACCGCTTCCGCCGCCACCGCGGGCTGGATAGCCGCGAGGGAGCCCAGGCCGGCACAGGTCAATCCGGCGCCGCCGGTTAGTTTCAGAAAGTGACGCCGCGAAATGGCATTCATAGATTGGCGGCAACCTAGGGTAAACCAAGCCACAGGGAAGCCAATTCTTGCCGGAAGTCCGGGTCGGAACCGCCACCGACGAAGGACAAACAACATCGAAGAAGCTGTTTAAAAACACGGCGGGCCGCATTCAACCGTAGCGGCGGGCGTCTCGCCTGCCGTCGAGCCGGCGCGTCCCGCCCGGCGGACAAAACGCTCGAATCGCCGCTCGGCATTGGAAATCCCTGCATCCTTGGAAAACTTGAGCCACAATTCCGGGCAGCAAGATGCCGCCCTCTCTGGCAGGCGAGACGCCCGCCGCCACCAGTCTTCATACCGGTTTTAACATCCCATCGCCGCCGCCAGCGCCCGCTGCATGACTGCCGCATCGGGCAGCACCCCGGTCCAGTATTGCACCCCCAACACCCCTTGATTCACCAGCATTGACAAGCCATCCAGGGTCTTGCATCCGCGCGCCGCCGCATCCCGGAGCAACCGGGTAACCGGCGGGCTGAAAACCACGTCGGCAACTATCTGCCCGGATTGCAAAGTGGCGATGTCCAACGGCAGCCGGGCTTCGGCATCGTAAAGTCCGATCGAGGTGCCATTGATCACGATGTCCGTCCCGCTGGGCAGGGCGAAATCACCCTTCCATTGGACCAGCTCGGCCTGGCAGCGCAGTTTGCCAACCAAGGTGTCGAGTAATTGCTGACCGCGCTCCGGCGTACGGTTGACCAGGATGAACCGCCCCACGCCGGCCAGCCCGAGTTCCACCGCCACCGCGCGGGCGGCCCCACCCGCGCCGAACAGCACGACGGTTTTGCCTTTGGGATCCGTGATGTCCGTGAGGGAACGCAGGAACCCTTTCCCGTCCGTGTTCTCTCCGATCAACTTGTCGCCGCGCCGCACCACGCAGTTGACGGCGCCGATCACCGCGGCAGATTCGCCCAAGCCATCGAGGAGCGGAATCACCGCGACCTTGTGGGGCATGCTCAGATTGAACCCCCGAAAGCCGGTGGCGCGAAGCCCTTTCACCGCGTCGGCGAGATTTGCGGGCGGCACTTCCATGTTGATGTAGCGCCCGTTGATTCCATGATGTTTGAACGCGGCTTCCACCATGGCGACCGTGGGATTGCCAGCGGCGCCCTGCGAAAGGCAGCCAACTAAATCGGGACAAAAGGAGTTGGGAATCGGCATAAAGTTCTCAGTCTTTTAAACGGCGTTGAATGTTGCGCGGGAGAAAACACGATTCCCGTCAAAAACTCAACTCCCGGTTGACTCCGGCCTGCCGCATGAAAATTCGTGCATCCCGCGTCACCATCGCTATTTTCCTGCGCATGCCACCAGCCGCTGGTTCCCGCTTGATCCTGATCGCCCTCCTGCTTCCGGCGTTCGCTCAAGGCCAGTCGCCGCTGTTCGACGGCAAGTCTTTCGCCGGCTGGGAGGGCGACACCAACCAGACCTGGCGCATTGAAGCGGGCACCATCACCGCCGGATCGCCGGACCAGCCCGCTCCGCGCAACGAGTTTCTCGCCACCATCCGCGAGTTCGGCAACTTCGACCTGCGCCTGCAGTTCAAGATCCAGGGCACCGCAGCCCTCAATGCCGGCGTGCAGTTTCGCTCCAAGCGGATTCCGCAACATCACGAAGTCATCGGATATCAGGCGGACATCGGCCCCGGCGTGGATGGTCATCTCTACGACGAGAGCCGGCGCAACCGCATGCTCGCGTCGCCGGAAAAAGCAACGGTCGAGCGGGCGCTCCGCGCCGTCGCCGCGGATGGCTGGCACGCGTATCGCATCCGGGCCGAAGGCCGGCGCATTCAGCTCTGGTTGAATGGCGTGCCGACGGTGGATTACACGGAACCGGACGCGACCGTGGCACGCTCCGGCATCATCGCCTTGCAAATCCATGGCGGAATGAAAGGCACGATCGCTTATCGCGACATCCGCCTCGAAGAACTGCCCCCGACCCCCGCGGCGGCACGCATCGGCCCCACAGATCTGCCATTCGTCGCTTCCGGCCCTTTTCCGAACCGGCTCTTCACCCTGGAATCCAACGACGTGGTGGTGTTCACGGGCCAAACCGACATCGTCCGGTCGCACAAAGAGGGCACACTCGAGACGGCGCTGGCGGTTCACTTTGCGGCAGGAAAGCCCCGGTTCCGCAACATGGCTTGGGAAGGAGACACGGTTTATGAACAATGGCGCGATCTGAACTTCGGCACCTGGCGGCAACAACTCGACGCCGCCCAAGCCACGGTGATCTTCGCCCAGTTCGGACAACTCGAATCGCTGGACGGCGCCGCGAAATTGAACGACTTCATCGTCGCCTACGAATCGCTGCTCGATCAATTCTCCGGTCGCACCCGGCGCATCGTGCTGCTCTCCCCGCGGCCCTTCGAGCCTCCCCACTCGCCGCCCATGCCCGATCACACCGGCACGAATGAAATCGTACGGACGTACGTTGACGGCATCCGCCGCCTCGCCGAGCGACGCGGTTACGTGTTCGTGGACCTGTTCACTCCGCTGGTCGGCAAGCCAGCCCGTTTGACCGTGAACGGCATGCATCTCACCCCTGAGGGCCAGACTCAGGTCGCTGAAATCATCGCCGCGGCCTTGGACGTGTCCCCACCCCGAGCGGCCGTCCCCGAGGAATTGCGCGCCGCGATTCGCGAGAAGAACCGGCTCTGGTTCGACAATTGGCGGCCGATGAATTGGTCGTTTGCCTTTGGCGACCGAACCGAACAGCCATTCGGCAAACCAGGCGGCGGGCGGCCCCCGCTCCGGGTCGAGCTGGAAGCATTTCAGCCGCTCATCGCCCAAGCCGACGCCCAAGTTCACGCCATCGCGGCAGATGTCCACGCGGACCGGCCGGTTGCGAGAAAATTACCTGCCCCAACGGCAGTGCTTCCTCCACCCGAGGCGTCCGATCCGAAATCCGCGCCCGATCACTCACCCGCAGCGGAGCAGCAATCCTTCGCCGTCGCAGACGGCTTTCAGGTAAACCTTTTTGCGTCCGAAGCCGACGGCATCGTCAAGCCGTTGCAGATGCGGTGGGATGATGCGGGCCGGCTCTGGGTGTTGTGTGCGCCGACGTATCCGCAGATCGAGCCGGGGGCCGTGCCAGGCGATTACATTCTGGTTTGCGAAGACACCGATGCTGATGGCCGCGCCGACAAGTTCACACGCTTCGCCGAGCACCTGTTCGTTCCCATGGGCATCGAGTTCGGGGATGGAGGTGTTTATGTGGGAGAGGCTTCGGAACTCGTGCACCTGCGGGACAAGGACGGCGATGGCAAAGCCGATCAGCGCGAAGTGGTCCTGTCCGGCTTTGGCACGGCGGACTCGCATCAGATGATCAACGGCCTGGAGCGCGGGCCCGGCGGCGAACTGTGGTTCACCCAAGGGCATCACGCCTACTCCCGGGTCGAAACTCCGTGGGGCCTGTCGCGCCTGGACAAGGCGGGCGTCTGGCGCTATCGGCCGCGTTCCGGCCGATTGGACAGCTTTTTCAATCTGTCGAGCGCGGGACTGAATTGTCAGGGCGTGACGCATGATGATTGGGGCCAGACGTTTCATAATTCGGGTGCGACCAGCGGCGGCTTTTACACTGTGCCCGGGGCGATTCCCACCCTCCGGCCGAGGCCGTATTGGGCCATGGCCATTCCGGACCGGCGCAACACCGGCATCGAAATCATCGGCAGCAAACATCTGCCGGACGACCTGCAAGGCTGTCTCGTCTGGGGCGGGTTCATGGCCAACAGCGTCCAACTGCATCGGCTCGAAGACGAAGGCTCGGGCTTCACGGCCAGGGTGTTGCCCGATCTGCTCAAGTCGTCCTGCCGGGAATTCCGCCCGGTGAATGTGCGGGTCGGGCCCGACGGCGCCATCTACGTGTGCGATTGGTATAATGCCATCATCGGTCACTACCAGGCGAGCTATCGTGATCCGGCGCGCGACAAAACCCGCGGCCGCATCTGGCGCATTCAGGCCCGGGATCGCGCACTGGTCAAAGCGCCCAACCTTGCGCGCATGAGTCCGGCTGAGTTGCTGGAACAATTGCGCTCGCCCGAGCGGCTCACTAGGCACAATGCCCAATCGCGCTTGTTTAATTTGCCCACGGCCGAGGTGGTGGCCGCCACGGACGCCTGGCTCGCGGCGCTGGCGTCGGCCGACCCGCTCTATGAAAACCTCCTCTGCCAGGCGATTGGGATTTACGAAGGTCATGAAGCGATCCGTCCCGAGCTCTTGCAACGCCTGCTCACGGCGCAAGACTATCGGGCCCGCGCTTACGGCACGCGGGTTGTTGGTCATTGGGCGGATCGCCTTTCCGATGCGCTGGCATTGCTTCGAAAGCAGGTCGCGGATCCGCATCCACGCGTTCGACTGGAGGCGATTGTTGCGTGCAGTTACGTCCGCTCCGCCGAGGCCATTGAAGTGGCCGCCCGAGTATTGGACCAGCCGCGCGATCGGTTCATTGATTACGCCCTGGCCCAGGCCGCGGACGCCCTGAAGCCCGTTTGGTATCCGGCGCTGGCACAAGGGCGATTGCAGTTCCAGCAGCGACCGGAGCATTTGCGTTTTGTGCTCGAAGCGGAAGGAACGAAAGATGTCGCCGCGCTGCTGCAGGAACTGGCCGGGCGAACCGATTTGGAATCATCATTTCGCGAGTCCGTCCTGGCCCTGCTCGTCAGCGTGGGTTCAGCGAATGATCTGCATTTCGCCCTGGACACAGCGCCGCGCAGCAAGCCCGTCCTCGCCGAGCTCGCCACAACCGCGCGGGTGCATCACCGCAAGCCCAGTGGCGATCTTCTGGTGCCCGTCCGGACATTGTTGGCCGATCCGGATGCTGGACTCCATGCCCGGGGACTCACGCTGGCCGGTGCGTGGGAATTGACGGCCCTGGCACCCGCAGTCCGTGATGCGCTGACTCGCCCCGACAACGCGGAGGAGATAACCGCCGCCGCCATCACCGCCGCACCGGCGCTTTTGGGCAAGGATGCCCTGCCCCTCCTCAATCCCTTTGCGGGCGGCCACCAGTCACAAAAACTTCAATCCGCCGCAATCGCCGCCATGGCCTCGATTGATCCGGATGCGGCGGCCCAAACCGTCGCCGGTTTGTTTGCGAGCATCGAGAGCGAAAAGCAGATGAGTGATTGCCTCAGCCCATTGCTGAACCGGCAGGGTGGCGCGGAAGCCTTGGCCCGCGCGTTAAACGCAAAGCCACCCACCGTCGCCTCGGCCAAACTCGCCCGGCGCGTCTTGAATGGCATCGGCCAAAACGATCCGACGCTGATGGGGGTCCTGCATCGGGCAATTGGAATCGAGAACCAGGAATTCACTTACGACCCCGGCCTGGTCAGCTCATTGGCCCGGGCGGCCATGAGCCACGGCGACGCCCGGCGCGGACGGGCCATTTACCTGTCACGCGTCGCCAGTTGCAGCACCTGCCATAAACTGGATGGCCAGGGCGGCGAGACCGGACCGGACCTCAGCCTCATCGGCGCCGGTCGGAGTCCCGAGCAGCTGATTGAGTCGCTCCTCTGGCCCAACCGCCAGGTTCGCGAAGGTTATCTCGCCACCACGATCACCACACGCGACGGCGAAATTTTCACCGGCTACAAACTCCGGGAAACTTCCGAGGAATGGCAGCTCCGCGTCCCCGCCACCGGCCAGACCCAGCGCATTGCCAAAACGGACGTGGAACAGAGCCGGGACACCGGCAGCCTCATGCCTGAGGGACTGACCGCCGGCATGACGCGGGACGAACTTCATGATCTCATTCGCTTCCTCGCGGGACTGGGCAATCCCGTTTTGGCTCGCTGAACTGGCAGCGAAAGCTGGATCATTGGCCGGGTCAACAATCCAGCCCCGGAGCCGGAATTGAATAAGATGCAAAGAAGAACCTTTGTTCGTGTCCTCGGACAGACGTGCGCCGCCATTGGGCTGGCGCCGGGCACGGTCGGCGCGGCCGCGGTCGAGAACGGCCGGTCCCCTTCGCGTTCATCCGGCCGACGTGGATCGGCCGCAGCGGAATCCGATTGGGAGACAGTTTCCGCACAATTGGATCGCGCCTCATCCACCTATACCGAACCCTGGGATGACGCCACGTTGCGAACCCTCATGCGTGGGGCGTACCTGGGTAACGGAGATCTCGGCGTCCACTTGGGCGGGACCAAGCATTCCCTAAAATACTATCTGGGGAAGAACGGCTTTCATGCCGGGAACGACGTGGCGGGGTTTCGCTCCGGCGAGGAGTCTGCTCCGGGGCCGTATAAGCAGCACATCCTGAATCTTGCCCGGCTGACCATCGAAGGCTCATCCGGCGCTGGACCGGGGACCGTTTACAGCGTCACGCAGGATCTGAAGAACGCCGAAATCCGCAGCGATAGTTTCATGGCCGGTCGCCCAGTTCAGACCCGGGCCTATCTGTCCGCGTCCCGCAACGTGCTGGTGGTGGAGTTGTCCACGAACGGCGGCGCCGAGGTTCCGCTGCACGCCACCCTTTCGGTTATCGGCAACGCCTATGTCGCGAATAACGCCGGAGTCATGGGGCCGGTGGCGTGGGTCACGAAGGAGCCCAACGCGGAGGGCGCCCCTTTTTATGTCCAAGGCGCGGTGGCCGCAAAAGTGTTGGGCGCCACGGCCGTGCTTTCTTCCGACCAAGGCACGTTTTCCAGACTTGCGTTCGCCTTGCCGGCCAGCGGCGCCACGGTAAGGCTTTTCCTGCAGGCCGAACATACAAAGAACGCGGCCTCGCCGCTCGCTGCCGTGCAGGCCACGGCGCGGGATATCACCGACGCAAGTATCGCTGAGTTGTCGGCGGAGAACAAAGTGTGGTGGAAACAATTCTGGCTTCGATCCTTCATCAAGCTGGGCGATGACATTCAGAATTACTGGTATAACCATTTGTACCTGATCGGTTCCTGCGCTCGCAGCGGCGGCGACCCGGGGCCGGGAAAAGCGCCGGGACATTGGGGGCCCTGGAACCGGACCGATGACATGAAATGGTTTGGCAACCTGGGAATGAACTACAACGCCCAGAACCCGTATTACGGCACCTTTGCCGCAAACCACGTGGACCTGGTCGATCCGTATATTCAGACGATCAAGTACTATGCGGAAACCACCGGCAGAGCGAGGGTCGTCAACCGCTGGGTTTCGCCTCAAATCGCAGCCCACATGCCCCCGAATTGCCGAGGCGTTGAGTTCGAAGGTTCGTTCACCTCCCACGGAACCCCTTCAACCGAAGCCGGCCGCAACGGGGCTGAGGATTGCTGCATGGCCACCAACTCGGTCTTCGGCATCCTGCCGATTGTGTGGAAGTGGAAGTATGGCCAGGACCGCGCGTTTCTGGCCGGGACCTGCTATCCGTTGATGCGGGCGGTCGCGGATTTTTTTGACGACTACATCGGGAAGCCGGTCAACGGGCGCTACGATGTGTACGGTTCAGTCCACGAAGGAGCGAACTGGTTTGCGAAGAATGACATGTTCAGTCTCGGCGCCATCCGATTCCTTTACCGCGAAATCCTGGCGGCGAGCATTGAAATCGGGCGGGACGCCGACCGTCGGGCCCATTGGCAGGACATCCTGGATCACATGAGCGAGTATCCGCTCCAGGAATGGGGGGATACGGTCACCTTCCGACCGGACGCAGTTCACGGCGTCATGGACGCCCTGCATTACCAGGGCGGCGCCCGGAACACCGGCATCATGTTCA
This sequence comes from uncultured Bifidobacterium sp., assembly GCA_964539515.1. GTDB lineage: Bacteria > Verrucomicrobiota > Verrucomicrobiia > Limisphaerales > JADLHS01 > JADLHS01. The sequence continues at coordinate 10,364 of CAZIJO010000135.1, forward strand.
CGACCACATTTGACAACATCGGCTATTCGACACTGCCGGCGTACAAGATAGCCACCTGCAATACGCTGGATCGGGGCAACATGTTTCACCCGCAGCGCTGGTGTGGCTGGCAGAATGGAAACGACTTCGGGATGATGTTCGTCATGGCGGTCCGGGCCGGTTACCCCCCGCAGCGAGTCATCCCAGCGATCAAGGGTTGGAAGCCGGAACCGAACGGCATCGTATCCCAAAAGGACGGAGGCGGGATTGAGACCGCCGGCATTATCGAAGCCATCAACAACATGCTGTTGCAGAGCCATGATGGCGTCATCCGGATTTTTCCCAACTGGGACCCAGCGGTGGACGCTGAGTTCAAGCGGCTGCGGGCCGTGGGAGCGTTCCTGGTCGAGGCGCGCTACCGTGCCGAGGGGCAAGTGGTCAGCGCGGTTCGGATTTACAGTGAAAAAGGCAACCCGTGCGTGCTGCAGAGCCCGTTTGCCGGGGCGCCCATCACCGTGACCCGCGCGGACAATCGGCGTCCGGTTGCAACCATTGAAAACGAGGACGAGTACACGTTTCGCACGACTGCGGGGATGAGTTATGACATCGCCCGGGCGGAACGTCCGCCGGCTGCCGCCGGTGCGCCGGTCATAGCAAGGCATCCCGTGGACACCACGCTCGCGCTTCCCGGGAATGCCACCTTTTCAGTGTCGGCTTCCGGTGAGAATCTTCGTTACCAGTGGCAGAAGAACCGGGCGGATATTCCCGAGGCGACGTCGCCAAGCTATACCACACCGCCCACGACATTATGGGATATCGGGAGTGAGTATCGCTGCATCGTTTCCAACCGCTCCGGCAAAACAACAAGTCGTCCAGGGATTCTAAACCCGAGGAAAGCTGGCTCCCCGGACGATAAACGTTAGTCCACGGTATCGAGATTCGCTTCCTCATGCGACTGGGCAATCCCGTTTCGGCTCGCTGAACCGCTGCGGTTTCCGATCTCCAATCATAAATGCAGTAGTTGAAACCGCGAACCACGCGAACGACGCGAATGGAAAAGGGCTTTTGAAACCGCCCTGCGTCATCGGTTGGGTGGTTTGTTTGGGTACTGTCGTACCTTGGGCGGGCAATTTTTCGCGTGGTTCGCGTGGTTCGCGGTTGACCCCCAATTGCGGATCCCAGCCTAGCCCCTCCGGAAAGCTGCCGGTTTCAGCGCTTTGTTCTTCCAATAGTCGTTGTTGTGAAATCGGTAGGCGCTCGGCTGATACCCTCCAACACGTCCAACTCGGAACCGCGAGCTGGGATTTCCTGATCCAGCCCCGCAGACGAACCTTACCGGGCGGAGGCGCGCCGGGAGACGACGGAAGAAAAGGGGCGGCGACTTCTGCACGAAGTACTGGACAAGCTGGGCTGGACGGGCGCAGAGTTGGCACAACGAGCCAAAGGCGATATGCGGAAAGTGAGCATGGCACGGCGATTGAGGGCCGAAACGGCGCTGCCATTGAAATGGATCGCCAACGAATTGCACATGGGCACTTGGCCCCATGTGAGCAATCTGCTCTCCCGCGGAAAACTACCCGAGCCAACAAAACAAACCGAACTAAATCTATGTCAAAAGTAAGGAGTGCCCTCTTTAAGGAGTGACCCTTTATGAAATTGCTATCAAGTTCGGCGCTGTGGTTGCTTCTTGGCTTCCAAATGACTGCCTCGATTCGTCTGTCAGCTCAAGGCACAACACATATCTCAAATCTGGAAGCAAATTCGTTAGGCTATGTTGCGATTGCAAGCAACGCAAAACTGGCACAGTCATTTGACACTGGCGCCAATAGTTTGGGGTACTTTCTGAACAGCGTTCAACTGTCATTGGCTGTGCCGACCGGGAGTCCTAGTGGTTTCACCGTTTCACTCTTCGAGGATAAGGATTTTCATCCCGGCGCGAGCATGGGGACTTTGACAGGCTCGACGAACCCATCAGTCGCCGGAATCTTCTCCTATGAGGCTGACAACACAACACTTTCACCCTCCAGTAAGTATTGGATTGTACTTTCCGCCCAAACGCCGCTGACAATTGGTGCCTATTATTCGGGCCTCGCAAGTTTCTTTGATTATACCTCAACCGGCACATGGTCGACCGACCGTTTCTATAACAAATCCACCGATGGCTTGGTCTGGACGGATAGCATCGTAGGTTACAATCTTAAGTTCTCGGTAGCGGCAACAGCGATACCAGAGCCATCGATTACAGTTTTGCTCGGGTTAAGTGGACTGCTCCCAGCCATCTGGCTGGGTCGCAAGGTGCGGTCGCTATGAAAAACCTTGTCTGTCGGGCGGCGATAACGGTTCTTTCCATTCCGCTGTTCCTTCATGCCCAAGGCACATTTTACTTTTCAAGTTTGGGGACACCGCCCCAAAGCGGCCTCTTAGTTGGGAGTAACTCTTGGGGTGCCGCGTGGTTCCAAACTGGCAGTTTTTCCGGAGGGTATTCACTGGATTCCATTCAACTCCTGACGGGTAGTTCCGTAGGTTCTCCGGGTGGATTTTCAGTCAGGTTGTGGGATTTCCAAACGGACCAGCCGATCTTGACTCTCACTGGACCGAACCCAACCGCCGCTGGAGTTTATACCTATAACGCGTCTGCATTTCTTATGTTACCGTCGCAAGTCTATTGGTTTGTTGTCACTTCAGAAACACCTACAGGGACGGGTGCTTTTGATTGGTCATATTCAAACCAGCATGCTCTCGGCAACCCTTGGCGTGGCGGGGGCTACAATGTATCAAGCGATGGACTGCATTGGACAAGGGACCCAGATAGGGAATTTCAGTTTGCCGTCTTTGCAACCCAGATTCCCGAACCTCCTACTCTTGCCTTTTGCCTCATAGCCGGAATCTTTGCGGCCAGCCGGTTCACCCTGCGGCCAACAACATGACTGGTCACCCCCACAGGAAATCAGAATCGTTTTGGGCTTTGCTGGCCATCACATCAATCCTGCTTGACGGTCTGACTTCCACAGCGTCTGATCCATTTCTTGCAGCCGCTAAAAATGTCCAAGCCAGGGTGCCAGTCCACGTCAAAATTGTAATTGCTGACGAGGACGACGCAGTGTGGGATGCCGCAGTATTCTTGAAGGCCCGCCGCCCAATCTGCCCATAAGAATGATGCTTTAAGACAACAGGAAGGAGAATGTTATGCAACTTCGAACCACCATAATTGTTTCCGCTATAATGATTCTCTTGCGAGGCTTGTTGAGCAGTCTTCAAGCCCAAGGTAAGATTTACGTTTCCAATCTCGGGTCGCCCACTGCGGGCAATCTACCTGTCGCAAGTGATGCCTGGCTTTCGACTTGGTTTCAAACGGGTCCTTCACCAGCCGGCTACTCCTTAAACTCAATTCACTTGTCCATGGGAACTGCAACAGGTAACGCAAGTGGTTTTTCAGTGATGCTCTGGGATTTCCAACAACAACAGAGTATTGCCAACCTGACAGGAAGCGCTCCCGCCACAAACGGGCTCTATACCTACTCCGCCGCCAATTTTTTCCTTCAGCCGTCGAGCGTATATTGGTTCGCTATCAAGGGGGGGACGCCCGCAGCAACTGGATCGTTCCATTGGAATTATTCTCCACTCGTCGGGTTCATCCCAGGTGTAGACGGCTGGGATGGTGGTGGTGCTTATCAAACATCCATAGACGGCCAGCAATGGAGCAGGCTTGGGAACGTGGGAACACTTCAATTTGCCGTCAACGCCACAGCCATCCCCGAGCCATCTGGACTAGCGTTGTTCGGCTTGGGCGGCCTGCTACTTCTCACACGGCGGTGTATCTTCACCAATTTCAACAACAAGACCGACTCGTGCTTTTATTCCATCCGGAAGGCCGACGGTATCAGTGCTTTGTTCTTCCAATAGTCGTTGTTGTGAAATCGGTAGGCGCTCGGCTGATACCCTCCAACACGTCCAACTCGGAACCGCGAGCTGGGATTTCCTGATCCAGCCCCGCAGACGAACCTTACCGGGCGGAGGCGCGCCGGGAGACGACGGAAGAAAAGGGGCGGCGACTTCTGCACGAAGTACTGGACAAGCTGGGCTGGACGGGCGCAGAGTTGGCACAACGAGCCAAAGGCGATATGCGGAAAGTGAGCATGGCACGGCGATTGAGGGCCGAAACGGCGCTGCCATTGAAATGGATCGCCAACGAATTGCACATGGGCACTTGGCCCCATGTGAGCAATCTGCTCTCCCGCGGAAAACTACCCGAGCCAACAAAACAAACCGGGCTAAATCCGCGTCAAAAGTAAGGAGTGAACCCTTTATTCACCGCGTCAAAATTGCGATAGCTGACGCAGTGGATCAACGACTGGACTCTGCTGTTTTTATCAAGGCGGTAACTCCATGCCCGTAACAAAAGCGTTTTATTATGAAACACTATATGTCCATGTCCGCAATTGTGGGTTGTTACTTGGTAGTTCTGGCGCAACTGGCGAGTGCGGCTACGTTGTTATCCAATATCGGCCAAACACCGGTTGGAAGCTTGGCGATTGCAAACGATTCCTGGCGTGCTGAGAGATTTTTTACGGGGACGAACTCAGGGGGCTATTCGCTGAATTCAATCCAACTTCAATTTGGCACGCCAGTTGGCGTGCCCTCCGGTATCAGTTTGGGCATTTACGATTACAACTACGATGGCAACTCGACGACGCCTGGGAATTTATTGCACTCTTTAACAGGAGCTGATCCTTCCGGAAACGGTGTATCCACATTCCAATCGTCAGGCTTAGTTCTTAAACCGTACAGCACGTATTTCATCGTGGCAACCGCCACAACGCCCCTCACGGCCGGGTCATTTCAGTGGGACATAACTTCGTGGGTTGATCGGGCACATGTATTTGACTTCGGTGCCGGTGGTTTACTTTACCACTCGTCGGACGGGCAATCTTGGACGATCAGCAGGCCCAACAATTTTGTGTTTTCCGTTAACGCGACGGTTGTTCCTGAACCTGCATCCTTGGCCCTCTGTCTCTGTGGCGGAATCATCGCTGTCCACCGGTTCATCCGGCGGCGTGCGCTTCAATAGCATTGCGAGAGCGACTCCCGATTTCTACTCCATCCGGAAGGCCGACGGTTTCAGCGCCTTGTTCTTCCAATAGTCGTTGTTGTGAAATCGGTAGGCGCTGGGTTTGTACTCCCCGACCAGCTCCACTTTGGTACCGCGGGCCGGAATTTTCTTCTCCAACCCGACACACCAGTAAACCGCGTTGACCAGCATCCGGCGGGTGCCGACAGACGCCAGGTCCGTCGCCGAACCCATCGTAGTGGCAAACACTTTACCCTTCCGGCCGCCCGCGATCTGGTAGCTCTTGGTCCAGGCCACCGGTGGCGGCGGATCATTGGGATTGTAGCGATCCTGACCCCGATCGGCGGTGGGGTTATGCCCGACGCCGGCCACCACATCGTCCGTCGGCCGCATCCCGAGGAACGGATCGTTGTCCAGGTAGGGGCCTTGGCGATCCATCGTCTGCCCGAGAATCACCGGCAGGGAGTCGCCGGGCAGCGGGAGGCGCACCGCGTAAACATCCGTGGGCCCCCAGATATCGCCATCGCGCAGGCCGCGGGTGATGGGCAGTTTGCGGGCGCCGGGGGCGATGAGGCCGCGCGTGCTTTGATGATTATGATGGCCATGATGATAGAACCAGGTGTCCCCGAGCACGGTTCCGCCAAAGCCGCCGGTCCACGCCTTCAGATCGCCGTCGTACTTGGGGTCGCGATGAACCCAATTGGTGGGCCCGTTGTAACGGTAGTCGTAGTGCAGCCACTCGCGGCGTTCGAGGGGAATCCGGAAGGCATGCGTGGCGGTGCGCAGGCCGAGGACCGGGCGGCCCGATTT
>CAZIJO010000136.1:0-16184 GCA_964539515.1 uncultured Bifidobacterium sp.
CGCCGGCGTTCATGAACTCCATGCCCACGATCCAGTTCCGCTACGACCTCTGGTACGTGGACGGCGGACTTTACAACATCGCCATCGGCCTCGGGCGGCTCATGGATGAACTTGGCATCAAGGTGCGGCTCAACGCCGAAGTGAGCGAAGTGCGCCGCGAAAATGGCCGCGTCTCCGGTCTCGTGGCGAACGGCACGTTTCACGCAGCCGACATCATTGTCTCCAACATGGAGGTCATTCCCGCCTACGAAAAGTTGCTGCGCGAGGACCGGACGTTCATTGCGTCGCTGGAGAAGAAACTCGAACCCACCTGTTCCGGCCTCGTGATTGAGCTGGGCCTCGATTGCCAGTATCCTCAGCTTGCACATCACAACTTTTTCTTCAGCGGACACCAGAAGGAACATTTCGCCAAAGTGTTCGAGCGATACGAATTGCCCGATGATCCGACGATCTACCTCGTCGCCGCTTCCCGGACCGATTCGACCGTCGCGCCGGCGGGCTGCGATTGCCTGAAGATTCTCCCGCACATCCCGCACATGGACGACGCAAATCCGCTGACCCGCGAAGATTATGCCAGGCTCAAGGAGCGCATCCTGGCCAAGCTGGAGCGGATGGGCTTGAAAGATTTGCGCCAGCACGTTGTCTTCGAGCACTTCTGGACCCCGCTCGACATCCGGGCGCAATACAACTCCAACAAAGGCTCGATTTACGGCGTCGTGAGTGATCGTTGGAAAAACCTCGCCTTCAAAGCGCCCAAGCAAAGCACCCTCTACCCGAACCTGTTCTTCGTGGGCGGCTCCGTGAATCCCGGGGGCGGCATGCCGATGGTGGTGCTTTGCGGCCAAAACGTCGCCAGGAAGGTCGTCGCTTGGGACAGCTGATCAATCCCGCATCATCACGCGCAGCTGGCTCGTGATCAGGGTCACGGCGGGATGGGCGATGCGCCGCTCGGCGGTGATGGCGTGGAACTGCACGCGGCATTTCTCCGTCCGGCCGATGGCTAGGAAGCCGTAGTGGCTCACCGCGTCCTTCATCGCCGCGCTCGGCAAGGCGATGAACCCCCGGCCTTCCGCGGCGACCACCTTCATGAGTGCAAGGTCTTCAAATTCTGCCACGATCCGTGGCTGGAGGTGTTGCTCACGAAACCAGGTCTCCAAGGCGCGGCGCAAGCTGGTGTTCTCGGTCGGCAACAACGCCGGCGCCTCGTTCAGGGACTTGGGGAAATTGCGCCTTAGTTTCGCGGCCAGCCCTTTCTCGGCACAAAACGTCGTGCCGGTTTCGCCAAGCGAATGGTTGTAGGTTTTGAAGTTGGTGCTGCTGGACGCGGGTTCGTCGGCAAGGACGATGTCGAGCCGGTGCGCGGCGAGTTGGGCGAGGAGGTCATCCAACTTCCCCTCGCGGCAAATGACATGCGCGGTCTGCGGCATGGCGAAAACCGGCTTGAGAATCTCGTTGGTCACCAGCTTGGGGAAGGAATCGGCTATGCCCACATAAAGCCGCAACGTCTTCGCGCCGGGGCGCTGTTTGACGGCGTTCATCAGCTCGCGTCCGAGGGCGAAGATTTCCTCGGCGTAGCCGAACACGACCCGCCCGGCGGCGGTGAGTTTGTTGTTGCGGCCCTCACGCTGGAAAAGTCTTTCGCCAAACGCGGATTCCAGTTCGCGGATCTGTTCCGAGATCGAGGGCTGGGAGACGTGCAGCTTCTCGGCGGCCCGGGCGAGGCTGCCTTCCTTGGCCACGGTCCAGAAATAACGCAGGTGGTGATAATTGAGCCATTCCATCGTGGCCTGAGGATGCTTCGGATTAACCTAATCGTCCATTCGGAAACGTGTATTAGTCGCTTGCCGCCGCCGCGCCTATCGTTCGCCGTCACGACCAACCGGGTGCGGGCTCAGGTGAGCGACCCGGCGTTGGACAGAAAAAGCGAAAGGCACATTATGATCTGGATCCTGTTTGTTGGAACGATGGCACTCTCCCTCTGGGCGATGTGGCGCGTGAAATCCGTTTACAACCACTACAATCAGGGCGTGGTGCGCTCGGGCGTCACCGGGGGGCAGGCGGCGGCGGAAATCCTGCGGCTGAGCGGCATTCGTGATGTCGAAATCACCCACGCGGAAGGCATGCTCGGCGATCATTATGATCCGATTCACAAGCGGCTGGTGCTTTCCGAGGCGAATTACTTTGGGCGCTCCCCGGCGGCACTCGGCGTGGCGGCGCACGAGTGTGGTCATGCGCTGCAGCACGCGCAGGCTTACAAACCCCTGCACTGGCGCATGGCGGCGGTGGGCATCACGACCTACGCGAATTACATCGTCATGTTTCTGCCGTTGCTCGGGCTGTTCACGGGCTTGATTACACCGCTGACCGGCGCGTTCTTCATGGCCGTGGCGTGGGGTATCATCATGTTGTTCAACCTGGTTACATTGCCGGTGGAATTCGATGCCTCGCGCCGCGCCAAAATGGTGCTGGCGGATTTGGGTTTCATCGCGCCCGGCGATGAGGCTGCGGGCGTGAAGCGGGTGCTCGATGCGGCCGCGTGGACGTACGTGGCGGCGTTCATCACCTCGCTGGCATATTTCCTCTGGCACCTGTTGCCACTTCTCACCGGCGGACGGCAGCGCGAATAACCGACATTTCAATTCGATTTAACCGAATCAACAGCCACAAACCTACAAATCAAAAAATAAATGCAAGCAAACCAATGCAACGTCCTCTGCCCCGGGGAGAAGATCCATGTGATTCACCGCCGGAACTTTGAGAAAGATGCCCGCCGTCACTTCGTGGGCGTGGTCGATAGCTGCGAGGGCGGGATAGCCCGGGCTTCCGGGTACGTGTTCGTCGTGGACGACCTCAACAAACACATGTTCGTAAGACGGCCGGAACTCCGCATCAAACTGATTCCGATCAGTTCCGGCGCCGTGATCGTGAATGTGATCCCCGAAAGCACCGAGATTGAGCAGGTCCACTACCAAACCAAGGACGGCGGGCTCCACGTCACGGACGGGCAGTCGTGGGGGATGGACATCAAGGAATTCGGCTGGGGCTAAGCGCCCTCCGCCAGCCCTAACTCACAACCAACAACAAAATCAACCAACCACAGCGTATGACAACCAGCATGAGACTAAATGTACAACACCTGAACATTCCCGCCCTCGCCAACCTTGACGCGTGGGTGGAGAAACAAATTTTCGCCCTCGGCCGCAAGCGACAGATTGACGAGGCCAATATCCGGCTGATCCGGTTGGAGAACGCCAGCCCGGCTTTTCAGGTGCATGTGCACCTCGTCACGCCCGGGCCGGATGTGTTTGCCGAGAGTCGCGATCACACGCTCCGGGCTGCGTTCGAGAAAGTCATGAAGCAGTTACGGGAGCAAATCACCAGCCGAGCGACCAAACGGCTGCAACGCCTCAAGAGCAACACGAAATCGCGACGGAGCGTTTGAGACCACGGGAAGCCATCGTTCACGCGCGGGTTGGGCAGCGATTCCGGTCCTGCAAGCCGGCCGGGCCACCGGTCGTTTGAGGATTGTCAGCATTGGCGACCCCTACACGATTGGGGCCGGCTTGCGGGCGATCGGCGTCACTAGGCGGCTCACTGCGCCGGCGATCAATAAAACCGCCGCACGTCCGCGACTCAACCGCCCGATCGCTTTGCCCGTGCCCGATTGAAGCCGGAAACTCTCTCTCACCATGAATCGAACTGAGCAAGAATCTATTCTCACCCTGGCCCTCATGGCAGGCTTCGCCGACGGCGTGAACAACGACGCCGAGCGCGCGGCGTTCAAACGCATCGCCGACAGCCTGATGCAGGACGGCGGGCAACCAGCCGCGCTCTACCAGCGCGTCCTGCTCAAACAGGTCACCCTGTCGCAAGCCGCCACCGCGTTGCACTCCCCGGAACTCCGCCAACTCGCCTACGAAATGGCTGTGTGCGTTTGCGATGCCGATGGCACTCAGACGACCGCAGAAAAGGAATTTCTGGCCAACTTGCACCGGCAGTTGCGACTCGACCCGGCGGCAACGGCCCCTTTTGAACGTTCCGCCGCCGCCCTAGCCGTCGAGCCGCTGGTCGCGGACCCCGTTCCTGCGAGCAGCGCCGCGCGCCCCGCGGCCGCGGCCGAGGTGGATCGGATGATTTTGAACTATGCCATTCTCAACGGCGCGCTGGAGCTGATGCCCGAGTCGCTCGCCACCATGGCCATCATTCCGCTGCAAATGAAGATGGTCTATCGCATCGGCAAGCACCACGGCCACGAACTTGATCGCGGTCACATCAAGGAACTGCTCGCCGCGGCGGGCGTGGGGTTGACCTCGCAGGTGTTGGAAGGTTACGCGCGCAAATTGCTCGGGGGCCTGCTGGGAAAAGTAGGTGGCGGCATGGCTAAGTCGGTTGGAAAACAAGTCACAAGTTCTGCCATGTCCTTCGCCACAACCTGGGCGCTGGGCAAGCTGGCGAATCAATACTACGCCGCCGGCCGCAAACTCTCCGCCAGCGAGCTGCGTTCGCTTTTCGGCGCCCTGACGGAACAGGCCCGTGGCGTCCACGCCAATCACTTGAACGCCATCCGCGACAAGGCGGGGTCGCTGAATCTGGGCCAAATCCTGCCACTTGTCAGCGGGCAATGACCAACATGGCCCCGATGTCGTTCATCCGTATCCGGGGCCGCATCGAGCACAAGTCGGAGCCTGGCTTGGACATTTGTCTGGCCATGCCGGGCGACCAGGCGACCAATCCGAAAGCATCCGATCTGGAACCCTTATGAACCAACTCAAAACCATCCTGGTGGGCGTGGACTTCTCGGAGTGCTCGCGCCGCGCGCTCGAACAGGCCGTACGTCTGGCACGGTGGAACAACGCCCAACTCAGCCTCATTCACGTTCAGGATTCTTCCGAGCTGGAGTTGGCGGGCGTGGAGTTTCCACCGCCGGTCGACGAGCTGCGCGCCCGTCACCGCGAGCGCGCAATCGCGCAATTGACTGAATGGGCGGAGCAGTCGGGCGTCCCGGCTCAGGCCAGCCGGGAAGTAATCAATGGGTCGCCGCTCGAGGTGCTCCTTCAGGCGAGTCAAAGGCGCCGGGCCGACCTGCTGGTGCTGGGCGCCACAGGTGAGTCGTCGCTTCCCTGCGGCACGGGCACCCTTGCCACCAAATGTCTGCGCAAAGCCTCCACCAAGGTCATGCTGGTTAACGCCAATCAGGTGCGTCCGTATCGGCGGGTGCTGGCGTGCGTCGATTTCTCGGAAGCCTCGCGCGTGGCGGTGGCACAGGCGTTGCATGTCGCGGATCAGGATCAGGCCGAACTGCATTTGTTGCACGTGTTCCGGGCGGAATGGCAAATCTGGAATTTCCATCAACCGATGCCGGCCCTTTCGGAGTTTGAGAAGAACTACCGCGCGATCATGGAAAACAACCTGCGCCACTTCGTCGCGGTGCCCCCTCGCATCATGGCGAGCTACTCCGTCACGGCAGCCGAAACTCATGGCGCCGGCATTGCCGATTACGCGCACCGCGTCGGGGCTGACCTCGTGGTGCTGGGTTCGAAAGGTCGCACCAACCTGAAGTACGTCCTGCTCGGCTCCACGGTCGAGCGGATGCTAAAAAAGATCGCCTCCTCTGTACTCGTGGTACGGCCGCCTCCGGCTGGCACTGGAGACAGGCCAGCAAACGCTGCGGGTCAGTCTTTTGGGGCGACTCAAGCTCAACGCGATCCCGTTACTTCCCCGGCCACCGTGCCTATGATCACGAGCGCATGAGCGATTCCATCACCCGGGAAATCCAGCACTTGACCAACCGGCTGGATGTCATCATCCGCGAGCAAGCTGGCGATCTGGTCTTTCATCACCTGGATCAAATCCGCCGGCTTTCTGCAACGACCCGCCACCATGGCGACCGCGTCAGCCTCCGGGCCAAGCGCGCACTCCTCAACCACCTCAGTGTGGCGGAGGCGTACCAGATCGCCCATGCGTTCAGCCTCTTTTTCCAACTGACGAATCTGTGTGAGGAACGCGCCCGCATTCGGCAGCTGCAGGCGGAAGGCGTTCCCGCCATGTCGCTCCGGCACCTCTTCCGGGAGCTCACGGCAGCCGGCGTGTCCGCCGAAAAGTTTCAGCACTGCCTCAATGAACTGGAAATTCAGCCGGTCTTCACGGCGCATCCCACCGAGGCCAAACGGCGCGCGGTTCTCGCCCAGATCTGGCGCGTCGCCGAGCGCTTCGATGATCCGGACGAAGCGCTCGAAGCGCTCTGGCACACCGAGGAGGTCCGCGAGCGCCGCGTGGAGCCGCTTCAGGAAGTGGCCAACGCGGTTTTCTATTTTGATCGAACCATCTTCGACACCGCCGCGAATTTTTACGCCACGTTCGATGCCGAACTGGCGGCGCATTACCCAACGGTGAAACGGCGGCGACCCTTCCTCACCTTCGCGAGCTGGGTCGGCGGCGATCGCGACGGCAACCCCTTCGTCACGCCCGAAATCAGCAGCACGACCGCGCAGTGGCACGCCTGCGCGGCAATGGACTACTACGAGCGCCAGTGTGCGTTGCTCCTGCAGGAGATCACCCACGCCAGCCGGCCCGCGCGTCGCCCAGCCCGCAACGAGCCCGCCGTCGCCGGCATTCCGTTTCAGCCGTACGAAGCGTTCCGCGCAAAACTGGCCCGGCTGCGCGGCCAGCTGCGCGCCGGCAAAGGCGAGCTCGCCGAGATTATCCGGACGCTGGAGGAGGTTCAGGCGGGGTTGCGCCAGCGCAAGGCCCATCGGGCCGCCGGTGGCCGCGTCCAGCGGCTTCTGACCCAGGCCCGCACCTTCGGCCTGCACCTGGCCGAACTCGATTTCCGCGATCACAGCGGCAAGCTTGATTCTGCCGAGGCGGAACTGCTAGAGGAATTCCGTGCCCTCCGCGCCATTCAACACAAACACGGTCCGCTGGCCGCCCATCGTTTCATCCTCAGCATGACGCGCAGCGCGGGCGATCTGCTGCGCCTGCTTAAGCTGATGGATCAGGCCGGCGTTTGGGACCTTGACCTCGTACCCCTCTTCGAAACGATTCACGACCTCGAGAACGCTTCGCGCATCATGGCCGAGTTGTGGTCGGACCCGCATTACCGGGCGCACTTGAGGCATCGGGGACACGTCCAGGAAATCATGGTGGGTTACTCCGATTCGAACAAGGATGGCGGTTATCTCGCGGCCAACTGGTTTCTTTACCGGGCGCAAAAGGAGTTGTCCCGCGTTGCGGATGAATGCGGCGTAAAGCTCCGGTTCTTCCATGGCAAAGGCGGCAGCATCGATCGCGGCGGTGGCACCAGCTACCGCAGCCTGCGCGCGCAACCGCACGCCGCCCACGACGGCCGCATCCGCATCACCGAGCAGGGCGAAGTCATCTCGCTCAAATACTCCAATCCGGCCATCGCCCAACGCAACCTGGAGCAACTCACGTCGGCCGTCATCGCGGTGCAATGCCTGCCCATCCCGGAGCCGGTGGCCGCCAAACTCGCCCGGTGGGAGACCCATTTGGATCGGCTGGCGCGGCTCTCCTTCGATTGCTACCAGCAGCTTGTCTATCAGACCCCGGAATTCGTGGATTATTTCTGGCAGGCCACGCCGATTGATCTGATCGAGCACCTGCGGCTCGGCTCGCGGCCCCCACGCCGCCAGGCCACGACCGACCTCCGCCAGCTCCGCGCCATCCCGTGGGTGTTTGCCTGGACCCAATCGCGGCATCTGCTGTCGGCCTGGTACGGCGTGGGTCACGCGCTGCACGAGTTCGCGCGGCAGGAGCCGGACGGTTTGGTCAAACTCCGCGACATGTATCAGCACTGGCCCTTTTTCCGCACCCTGCTCGACAACGCGGAAGTCTCGCTCGCCAAGACCGATCTGCGCATCGCGGCCGAATACGCCGCGCAGGTTCGTTCCCCGTCGGTGCGTGAAAAAATCTTCGGCCTGGTCCAGCACGAATACAACCGCTCCGTGAAGCTGCTGCTGGAGGTGGTGCAGCGGACGGCGCTGCTGGAGAACCAGCCGGTGCTCGCGCAATCCCTCCGCCTGCGCAACCCGTCCGTGGATCCGCTGAACTATCTCCAGATCCGCTTCCTCGCCCGCTGGCGCAAGGCCGGCGAGAAGCAACGCACCGAACCGTTGCGGCGATTGCTGGCACTGACCGTCAATGGCATTGCCTTCGGCATGAAGAGCACCGGTTAAGATAATTCTCGAAAGCTAAGTTCGCGATAGATCGCGATATCAACCAGCCTTTGAACCCCTGCCCGTTTAGACGGGAAGCGGCCGGATCCTACCTCGGCCTTTAATTCGATGACCAACCGACCCGCTTCGATATGTAAACTGCGTCAGGGGTTCGCGGCAGGTTTCTGACGCTTGATCGGGCGCTTTGCTTTCTTGCCCGCTTTGCCCTGGTCCCCAGACGAATTTTTGCCGGCGGCTGGATTCAGCTCGTTGAGGGCAGCCTGCAACTGCTGGCGTGCGGCTTCAGCGGCTGCGGTTAGTCCAGCAACGGCGACGGTTTTTTCCCTGAATGGCGCATCGCTCAAGTCATACAACTCGCCGCTCTGGTTGAGTTTCCACCCCGCATTGCGCACATACCATTTCGCGCCTAGCTGGACGAAAATCCAATCGCGCGGATGACCGGGCTGGCCACGCAGCTGCGGAGCAAAGCTGCGGCCATCGAATTTCACGCCAGCCGGCAGGGTCGTGCCGGCCAGCTCAACGAAGGTCGGGAAGAGATCGCTGAAGTCCACGAGGTCCTTCAGCACTTTGCCCGCCGGGGTGACGCCTTTCCAGTTGGCGATCAGTGGCACATGCGCCCCGCCTTCCAGCATCGTCCCTTTGTGGCCGTTGACCGGGCGGCCGCCGAGGCAGCCGGATTGTTTGGCCGTGCCGTTGTCGCTGGAAAAGAGGATAAGGGTCTTCTCCCGCAGCCCGAGCTTCTCCAGTTCGGCGACGAGTTGTCCGACTTGCTTGTCGAGGTAGGCGACGTTGTCATCGTAGAGGTTGCCGCCGTTCTTCGAATCGGGGGTTTTCAGAATCGGTCCGTGCACCAGATGCGTCGGAAAGTAGAAGTAAAACGGCTGATCCTTATGGCGGCGGAAAAACTCCTTCGCGAAATCAAGGCACACGTCCGGGTAGTAGACCTCCTGGTCGGATTGCACGAGCTGGCCGTTCCGGGTGTAACTGCTCTTCCAATACCAACCGCCGGCGGTCGGATCGGTGATGAACTCCCCAAAACCCCAGTCGCCCGGCGAACCTCCGACCTGCCGCCACTTGCCGGCCATGCCGGTGGCGTAACCCGCGGACTGGAGCGTGCGCGCCAACGCCGGCTCCTCGGCGGCCTTGGGCTGGCCGGCGTTTTGATTCGAAGTGCCACCGGTGCGGAAGCCATAGCGTCCGGTATTGAGCAGGCAGCGGGTCGGACCGCACAGTGGCGTGCAGTAGGCATTCTCGAAGCGGATGCCAGATTGCGCGAGCCGATCAATGTTGGGCGTGCGGCCCTGGAACCGGTCCGAGCCGTAAATCCCCACGCCGTCAAGGCCGTAGTCATCCGCCAGGATGAACACGATGTTGGGCCTTTGTTCAGCCGCCAGGATGGGAAAGAGAAGGTTCAGTAGCGCCGCCACAAGTCCGAAGAACTTCTTCATTATGCGACGTAAAGACGAACAGGCGGGACGCAAAGTTACAGCTTCCTCCCAATTCCGCCTCGCGCCGTTGCCGCGCCGCACCAGCTGACAAAACCCGCTCGCCACCTCTCGCCCTTTGTCTCATCATAAAGAAGGTACACGGAAGAAATTATGCAGAAACCATCCCTCTCCGCCGTGGTCTCGCTGCTGATGACAGCGGCCTTGGGCTTAGCAAGTGTATCGGCGGCCGAGAAATTTGATGCGAATCCGAAACACCAATTGCCGTCGAAGGATGCGAAAGCACCGCCCCAGCCTGCGACGACTCGAGCGAGCGTTCACATCGACTCCGCCGCCTCCGCCAGAACCTACAGCCGGATGATCTTCGGGGGGTTCCTCGAACATTTTGATAATCAGATCTACGGCGGGGTTTTTGAGCCCGGCTCGCCCCTGGCCGACAAGCAGGGATTTCGCACGGATGTCATCGCTGCCCTCAAGCAGATGAAAGTTTCTGTTATCCGCTGGCCCGGCGGCTGTTTCGTGGATAGCTATCAC
Source organism: uncultured Bifidobacterium sp. (assembly GCA_964539515.1). Lineage (GTDB taxonomy): Bacteria > Verrucomicrobiota > Verrucomicrobiia > Limisphaerales > JADLHS01 > JADLHS01. Next base: position 10,175 of record CAZIJO010000136.1, read on the forward strand.
TGGCGGAATGGAGTCGGGAAGAACCGCGAACCCCAAGGCGATCCTCGGTGGGGCGTGATAGAACCCAATACGTTCGGGACTCATGAGTTCATCGAACTTTGCCGCAGAGTGAGCGCCGAACCTTACATTTGTCAAAACGGCCTCGCGAGTGTTCAGGAGATGGCGGACTGGGTGGCGTACTGCAATGCGACGGAAGGCGGGCTTGCCGAACTGCGTAAGCGCAACGGTCACCCGGAGCCCTTCAAGGTCAGGTTTTGGAGTGTCGGCAACGAACGCTATGACGATGCCTACATCCGCAGGGTGCGTGACGGAGCGCGGGCCATGAAGCAGGTCGATCCGGACATCTTAGTCACATGCGCGGGATCGCAGGACCGGATGAAAGTGTCCTCGAAGCTGCTCACGGAAGCAGGCGAACAATTGGACTACATCTCCGTTCACAACTACTGGCTTGATCGCGGGAATGAGCTGCCGCACTACGATTACCTGACCGCCATCACCAAGTCGGAAGGGCCGGAGGCCTACCTCACGCTGGTGGGCGACTCCCTCACTGCGGCCGGGCAGAAGGGCCGCCTCAGGATTGCTTTCGACGAATGGAACCTGCGAGCCTGGCAGCACCCCGGATTCCCGCGGGAGGCCGTGAAGGATTATGAAGCTCCCGAGATTCGGAGATTGGTGGCCCAAAGAAGGAAGCAAAACGACCTCGCCACCCAATACACCATGGCCGATGCGCTCTTCGCTGCGTCTTTTCTCAACGCCTGCCTGCGCCATTCCGATCACGTGACCATGGCCAATATTGCCCCGTTGGTGAATACGCGTGGCCCGTTGTTCGTTCACCCCGGTGGCATCGTCAAACGCCCGCACTTTCACGCCCTGGCAATGTACGCCAGCCTGCTTGGGGAACGGGTCGTCAACTCCGAAGTCACCAGCGACAAACTCAGGCATCGCGAGGAATCGGCAGCGGTTCTCGATGCCATCGCGACTGTGGACGAATCGGGCAAACAGTGGGCCATCGCGCTGGTGAACCGTCACCCTTCGGAAACCGTGGCCTGCGCCGTCAGCATGAAAGGGATCCCGCTGGACGCCACCTACAGGGCAACATTACTCACCGGCGAGTCTCCTGATTCTTACAACGACATGGAGCACCCCGACCAGGTAGTGCCGAAAGAGGTGAACCTGACTTTCAAGGATGGCATCGCCGATTTGCCACCCCGCTCCCTGACGATCGTTAGGGTGACGGTCGAATAGCGCCCCAAAGCAACCCGCCACCCCTATGAAATCCATTCTACTCAGCGCCCTTGCCGGTTTGATCGCGACGTCCGCCATGGGTGGGGAGCAATGGGTTGTCTTCGAAACCTCGTTCACTTCCACGCGAAAGTATGACAATCCGTTCCTGGAGGTGCAGGTCGATGTCGTCTTCCGCCATGGCGACCAGCAATGGCTGGTGCCCGCGTTCTGGGCCGGGGGCGACCACTGGACAGTTCGGTTCGCACCGCCGGCGCCGGGCGATTACACCTTCCAAGTCAAATGTTCGGACCCAGCGAACCAGATGGTGAAAAGGGCAGCGCAAACCCTGCACGTCACGGCCTACACCGGCGACAACCCGCTGCTCAAACACGGCTTTCTCCGCGTGGCCGGGGATAAGCGGCATTTCGAGCACGCCGACGGCACACCGTTCCTGTGGCTGGGCGACACTTGGTGGAAGGGCTTGTGCAAGCGGATGACATGGGAAGGTTTCCAGGAACTAACTGCGGATCGAAAAACCAAGGGATTCAACGCGGTTCAGATCGTTTGTGGTCCCTACCCGGATGAGAACATGATGGAGACCCGCTGGGAGAACGAAGGCGGCAAGCCTTACGAGACGAAGGATTTCAGCGTGGTGAATCCCAGGTATTTCGACTTTGCCGACCGCCGGATCAAGCACCTCGTCGATGCAGGGATGGCGCCCGTGATCGTCGGCGGGTGGGGGCGTCCGCAGGGTGGCGGCAAGAGCACCCTGGCGCAAGTGGGGTTGGAAGGCTTCAAGCGGCATTGGCGGAACTTGATCGCCCGCTACGGCGCTTATCCCACAATTTGGATTGTCGGCGGTGAAGCCAAGGATGCGTACGGCCCGTGGTCGGAACTGGCGAACTATCTGAAAGCGACGGACCCGTATCGCCATCCACTTACCTACCACGCACCGGAACACCCGCGTCAGGCGATCAAGGACAATGCGGTCTTTGACTTCGACATGGTCGGGATTGGGCACGACGGCTATCAAACTGCGGCAAAATCTCTGGAACTGATGAAGTCCTGCCTCTCGCAGGCGCCTGCGAAACCGGTGCTCTGCGGCGAGGCCTGTTATGAAGGACACATGCAAACAAACTTCCAGGACGTGCAGCGGCACCTGTTCTGGAGCTTCATGTTGAGCGGCGCGGCGGGCCACACCTACGGGGCGGCGGGCATCTGGCAGGCCAGCGTGGAAGGAGACCCGGGCATCGATCCGGTCTACGACTGGACGACCTGGAAGGAAGGCATGCATTACCCGGGATCAACCCAGCTCGGGATCGGCAAGAAACTACTGGAACAGTATCCGTGGTCACGATTCGAGGTGCATCCCGAATGGGCCGAAAATGACTGTTTCGCCGCAGGCATACCTGGCAAGGTCAGATTCATCTACCAGCCGAAGCGAGGCATCTACAACTGGAATGGATCGATAGTGAAAGGACTCGAGCCCAATGGGCGCTACTCGGCGTATTATTTCGATCCGGCCACCGGGAGACGCTTCGATCAAGGGGCCGTCAACGCTCCATCGGGCGAATACAAATCACCTCGGCTGCCCTCGCCCCAGGACTGGGTGCTGGTCCTCGAAAACAACGAAAAGCAGTGAATCGAGGCTTGAATGATCCAACCGCTAGCGTCCCGATCGCAAATGCCATCTAGTTAGCTCCGAAGCCGAGCATGACCTCGACTGCGCGGTTAAAGGGTTGAGGATCTGCAGCACGGCTGAAGCCCAGGACTTCTCTCCCGTTCGAGGCGGAGAGGGAGGAGAGCGCATCCGGAGTTCGCGCTTCCCCGCCACACTTCGGATTAAACTAACGGACGGTTCTAAACTACCGATTAGTCGCCCGTCCCCCGCCTGCTAAAGTATTCTCGGTTAAAAAAGCTATGACTGAATCAATTTGCCTCTGCGTCAGTTTCAATGCGTTCTTCCGCGCGATCCCCAAGCAACCAGCGAGTGCGACGGGCAAGCGGCTGAAGGATTACAGGGAAGCACAACTGGAGCGCACCCGCGACATCTGTTCCTGGACCATTCCCCCGGCTCGACCGTGGCCCGCCGAGCGCCACTTCGCTTACCGGGAGACGCATTGGAGGCTGCTCCTGCCTGCGCTGGTGACGGCGGCTTTAGTCGTCTGGGCCGGTGTCTTTGCCGACTCGCTGTCCAGCCCGTTGGCGTGGTTGAAACTCATTGCGAAACGGGAATATGGACCATGACCCTCAGGAAACCACCACCCGCTGACGGCCTGGAAAATCTGCTGGGACGCCACTGGCATCACCTGCCCGTGGGCGAAATGGAGCAATTGCTTGAGACGAACCTCGAGACGGGCCTTGACCTCTTCGAGGTGAAGCATCGCCAGGAGCAATTCGGTCCCAACCAACTCACGCCTCGAACAGGCCGAAGCCCGTGGATGCGCTTCCTGCTCCAGTTTCACAATCCGCTCATCTACATCCTGCTCGCCGCCGGCATGATCAAGTTGGCGATGGGGGGCTTTGTGGATGCGGCGGTCATTCTGAGCGTGGTGCTGATCAACGCGGTGATCGGTTACCTGCAAGAAGCCAAGGCCGAGCGCGCCATCGAGGCTCTTTCGCAGAGCCTCGTGATGGAAACCACGGTCATTCGCGGTGGGAAGACCCTGCGGATTCCCTCGCCCGAACTCGTTCCCGGGGACGTCGTGCTGCTCGCCTCGGGCGATAAAGTGCCCGCTGACCTGCGGCTCGTGGTCACACGCGACCTGCAAGTTGCCGAAGCCGCGCTGACCGGCGAATCCGCCGCGGTTGAAAAGAACGCCGATCTGCAATTGGCGGTGGAAACCTCGCTCGCCGACCGCGCGAACATGGCCTACGCCTCGACGCTTGTGACGTATGGCCAGGGACGGGGCGTCGTTACCAGCACCGGCGATCACACCGAGATCGGGCGCATCTCGGAAATGATCTCGGCGGCGCAAAGCCTGGAAACACCGCTGACGCGCAAGATCAAGGCCTTTGGACACAAGCTGCTGGTGCTGATCTTGGGCCTGGCCGGTTTGGTCGTGACCGTGGGCCTGTGGCGCGGCGAAAGTCTGGACGAGATTCTCTCATCCGCCATCGCACTGGCGGTGGGCGCCATCCCGGAGGGATTGCCCGTGGCCGTAACCGTGACGCTGGCCATCGGCGTTTCGCGCATGGCCCGACGCCGCGCCATCATCCGCAAGCTCCCCGCCGTCGAGACTCTCGGCAGCACGACGGTGATCTGTTCGGACAAGACCGGCACGCTCACGCAAAACCAGATGACCGTGCGGCAGATCGTGGTCGGCGGCGAATTCCATGAAGTGGGAGGCAACGGCTATGAGCCGAGCGGTGACCTAATGGCAGGCGGGCAACGGCTCACACCGGGCGAGGCACCTGGCCTGTCCGAGTGCCTGCTCGCCGGACTGGTTTGCAACGACAGCGCGCTGGTCCAGAAGGAAGGCCGCTGGCACGCCCAAGGCGACCCGACCGAAGTGGCGTTGATCGTCGCTGCGCGCAAAGCCGGCCTGGAGGGCGAGGCGGTGAAGACGCGTTTGCCACGCGTGGACGCGATCCCGTTCGAGTCGCAGCATCAGTTCATGGCCACGCTGCACAATGACGTCCATGGGGAACGAAAGCTGGTTTATCTGAAAGGGGCGGTGGAAGTTGTGCTCGAACGCTGCACTGTCGCCTTCAACCCGCGGCGGCAACCCATCAAGCTCGACCGCGAGCGCATTCAAGAGCAGGTCGCTCAACTAGCCTCCGGTGGTCTGCGCGTGCTGGCCTTCGCCCGCGCGGAGTTGCCCGTGGACACGCAGCGCATCAGCGCCCACAGCCTCCCGCACCAGTTCACCTTCCTTGGACTGCAGGGGATGATTGATCCGCCACGGCCGGAAGCGGTCGCGGCCGTGGCGGCGTGCCACCGCGCCGGGATCCAGGTCAAGATGATCACGGGCGATCACGCCGGGACGGCGGTGGCAATCGGGCGGCAACTGGGACTGGTTAAGGAAACCACCGCCTCGCCCCACCCCTTGGCGCTGACGGGCAAGGAACTGGCCGCGCTGTCCGACGCTCAGTTGATTGAAGCCGCGGGCAACGTCGCCGTCTTTGCGCGCGTCACACCGGAACAGAAGCTGCGCCTGGTCGAGGCGCTGCAAGCCCACGGCCATGTCGTGGCCATGACCGGGGACGGCGTTAATGATGGCCCGGCGATCAAGCAGGCGAACATTGGCGTGGCCATGGGCATCACCGGCACGGAGGTCGCCAAGGAAGCATCGGACATGGTGCTGACGGACGACAATTTCGCTTCGATCGAGGCCGCCGTGGAGGAAGGCCGTAACGTGTTCGACAACCTGACGAAGATAATCACTTGGGCCTTGCCCAGCAATTTGGGGCAAGGCCTCGTGATTCTGGCGGCGGCACTGGCAGGCGCGACGCTGCCCATCCTGCCCATCCAGGTGCTCTGGATCAATATGACCACCGGCGGTGTCCTGGGACTGTTCCTCGCGCTGGAACCCAAAGAACGGGACCTCATGCAGCGCCCGCCGCGTGCGCCCGGCGCACCGATCCTCACGGGCCGGATGCTCTCCCAGGTGGCGCTGGCCGGTGTGCTCATCCTCATCGCCGCCTTCGGATTGTTCCAATGGGAACTGCGACGCGGCGCCGGCCTGGACGCCGCCCGCACAGTCGCGCTCAACACTGTGGCCGTGATCCAGTCGCTGTATTTGGTCAACTGCCGCTCGCTGCGCAATTCCATTCTATCCATCGG
>CAZIJO010000137.1:0-16139 GCA_964539515.1 uncultured Bifidobacterium sp.
GCCGGAACTTGGGCTGGCGGACGGTGGTGAGCGGGACGCGAAAATGTTCCGCGAGCAGGATGTTGCCGAAGCCCACAAGGGAGAGGTCGTGGGGAATCTTCAGGCCTTGCTGCAAAAGGGTGTTCGCGCAACCGACGGCCACCAGGTCGTTCACCGCCAGCAGGCCAGTGGCGTCGCATTTCTCATTGACGAACTGAAGGGCGGCCTTCACCCCGTCCTCGATCGTGCTGCCGGCATGGAAAACCAGGCGGTCATCCACCTCAAGGCCGACCTCGCGGTGGGCGCGGCGGTAACCTTCAAATCGCTCTTGGGCCCAGATGGCGGGGAGGGGGCCGGCAAAATAGGCGATCCGTTTATGACCCAGCTGGATGAGATGTTGGGTGGCCGCAAAACTCGCGGCGAGATCATCGCCCTGCACGCTCACAAACTGGCTGCAGAACGCGGCGGGCGATCCGAGCAGCACGACCGGCGTTTTGCGGGCCTGCAGCTCACGGTAAATGGGCGCGTCACTTTCCATCCGATAAACGGGCGCAACAAAGATCCCGTCCACGCGGCGGGAAAGCAGCCGGCGCAGACAGGCTTCTTCCCGCGCGGCCAGGTTTTGGGTGTGGCACAACAGGAGGTCGTAGCCGAGATCGTGCGCCCGTTCCTCGATGGCCAGAACCAGGCGCGCAAAGATGGGATTGGTCACGGCCGGAATGACCAGGCCGAACAACTTGCTGGTGCCGAGGCGCAGTCCCATCGCGGCGGAATCAGGCACGTAGCCCATTTCCTGGGCCGCCTGCTTGATGCGGGCCCGCGTGGTGGCGGCCACGTCCGGCTGGTCGCGCAGGGCTTTTGAAACGGTCATGACTGAAACCCCAAGCCGGGTGGCGATGTCAACGAGACGGATCATTGGGTGGATTGCGGTTTTTGCGCGCCGGACGAGTGGGGTGCGGGCCTTGGCCCCGGGGGGCGCATCCCGGTTGGGGGTGCCGGCGGCCAAAGGTCTTGCTCATAGATCATAGGCCCCGCGCCAATGCAACTTACGCCGCAGGGCTTCGAAGAACGAACTTTCCGCCAGGTGCATCAGCCGGATCGCATGGCGACTGCGGCGAATGGTGACTTCGTCCCCGGGCGCGAGTGCGCTGATCACCTGACCGTCCGCATGGAGAATGGTGGAGGGCGACGGCCCGACGGGCTTGATGCGAATGGTCGCATTCAACGGCACGATAAGGGAACGATTGGAAAGGGTGTGCGGGCAGATCGGCGTGAGGGCGAACACCTCGGCGGTCGGCAAGACCACCGCGCCGCCCGCCGCCAGCGAATAGGCGGTTGACCCTGTCGGGGAACTGACGATCAAACCATCGCAACGGTAGCGGGTCAGCGGATCGCCGTTCACTTCGACTTCCAGCTCGATGAGCCGCGAGACTTCACCACGCCCGACCACAATGTCGTTGAGGGCGACGTGACGGATCGAGCGGCCGCCCTGCCGATGCGCCGCTTCGATGAGGGCGCGCTTTTCAAACTTGAAATCGCCGCGCCAGAGCAGGGTCAGCACGCGCTCGAGTTCGTCGGAGGGCACCGCGGTCAGAAAGCCGAGCCCGCCAATGTTGATGCCGAGCATGGGCGTCGGGGAGCCGGCAATTGCATGTGCGGCGCGGAGCATGGTGCCGTCGCCGCCGAAAACGAGCAGCAAATCCACACTGCGCGCCAGGGCGGCGGCGTCGGGGCGGGTGTTGGCGTCGAGCCGGGCGAGTTGAGCAGTGGCAGGATCGCAGAAGACCTGGCGCCCGGCCGCTTGGATCAATTTGGCCGCCCGACTGACGACGCGGGCGCAAGACGGCTTTTCGGAATTCCCGATCAACCCGATCCGTTTGATTTGCTCAGCCGTTCTTTTCAATCAGCACCAGAAATTCCTTGTTGCCCGCGGGCCCGATCAGCGGCGACTCCGTCACCGCGACCCACCGCAATCCGGTCAAGCCGGTCACGAACTCCTGCAGTTCGCGGAGCACCCGCTCATGAATTGTCGCGTCGGTAATCACGCCAGCACCCCGGTCGGCTTCGGCCTTGCCGGCTTCGAATTGCGGCTTGATCAGGGCGACAATCCTACCGGGAGTGTGCAACAATGCAATGGCTGGTGGCAAAATTTTCCGCAACGAGATAAAGGAGCAATCGATCACCACGAGCTCCACGGGTGTAAAGGGCGGGGGGAACTGGGCGGTCGTCAGGTGGCGGGCGTTGGTTTTCTCCATCACCGTGACCCGGGCGTCGTGCCGGAGTTTCCAGGCCAGCTGGCCGTGGCCGACGTCCACCGCGAAGACTTTCCTGGCGCCGGCCTGCAAAAGGCAGTCCGTAAATCCTCCGGTGGAGGCCCCCAAATCAATCGCCGTTTGCCCCGTTACATCCAAATGAAACTGCTGGAGGGCGTGTTCGAGTTTGTGGCCGCCGCGGCTGACGAATCTTTCGGTTGCGGCGAGGGTGATCCGGGCATCCGACCGCACTGGATCACTGGGTTTGCGCGCGGGTTGGCCGTTGACCAACACCTGGCCGGCCATGATGGCGCGCCTGGCCTTCTCACGACTTTCACAGATGCCGGACGCCACCAGGGCCTGGTCGAGACGAATCACCCGCGGAGGATAGCGGGGCCAGCGAAGAATTCACGCACCTTTGTGGGGCGCAGGCGACTCCGGGCGGATTCACACCGAATTCTGCCCGCACCACCGGGGGCAGCAGGCGGGCGGGGAGCAGACTCAGCGGATGACGGTAGAGTAGAGGCGTGACTGCACTTCGTGAAAACTGTGCAGGAACATCTGATTGTCGGCGGCCGATTTTTCGATGAGTTGCTTGATGAGAAAAAGCTCGGAAGAGTTGATGACGGCGTGGACGCTCTGCTGGAACGCCTGCATGGGGGTGAACGTCTGGAACGATTCCCCCAACAAAATGATGGTGGCGTGGCGGCGCTGTTCCATGGGCATTTGCTGCAACGCCTGCAGCGTGAGATTCTCCTCCAGGGTGTTGGCGGCAAACCTTTCCTCGACGATGACAACCTGGTAGCGAACCTGGCAGAAACGGATGAGGAAATCGCTGTGCGTTGCCGCGGTATGGACTTTGTAACCCAGTTCCTGGCAGGCCAGTTTCACCGCGTCCAACCATTCGGGCGTGGAGAAGGCAAGCAGGGCCGGTTTGTCGGTTGCGCTGATGAAATCGAATTCGTTGTTCATGGGATTACTTGATTTTGAGCGTGGCCGTAGGTGTGGCCCGACCGCCGCCCAAGGGCTCCACCAGGCCTTTCATGCGGAGGGAACCAGCCGTGGCGGTGACTTCACCGCGGGCCTTCTTGAGGTTGTCGAGACCGCGGCCGACCACACCGCGTTTGGAGCAGTAGAGCAGGGCATTCTCTTCCGTGATCTGGCCGAGTTCGAAAGCCTCCAGCGCCGTGTGATCAAAGGTACGCCAGCCGAACGCATAGCTCGCCTCGATGATTTCGTAAAAGCTTTTGCCTTCGCTTTCCCCGAGGCGAATCGTTTCCTGCGTACGCAGGTTCGAACCCATCATTTCCAAAAGGGCGTGCCGACCGCCACCGATCTTGGGCACGAGGCGTTGGCTTACCACCCAGCGCAACGAATCGGCCAGCCGCAGGCGAACCTGTTCCTGTTCCTCCGGCTCGAACATGCCGAGGATGCGGTTGATGGTCTGGCCCGCATCAATGGTGTGCAGGGTGCTCAGCACGAGGTGACCCGTCTCCGCCGCACTCAGGGCAATGCTGACCGTTTCACGATCGCGCATTTCACCAACCAGGATGACCTTGGGGGCCTGGCGCAAGGCGGCCCGCAGCCCACCGGAAAAGCAATCGAAGTCCGTGCCGAGCTCGCGCTGGTTGAACGTGGCCCGAACACTCGGATACACATATTCGACGGGGTCTTCCAGCGTGACGATGTGAACGGATCGGCTGAGGTTGATTTCGTTCAGGATGGCGGCCACGGTGGTGGACTTGCCGGAGCCGGTGGCGCCGGTCACCAGGACGAGGCCGGTTTTCTCGCGGGGAATCTGTTGCAACAATTCGGGGAACTTCAAGGTGCTCAACGTTGGGATTACCGTGTTGAGCTTGCGGCAGACGATGGAGTATTGACCGCGCTGGGAGAAAATATTGACGCGGAAGCGTGCCCGTTCCGCCAGCTGAAAGGACGTATCGCACGAACCCTTGCGCATCAAATCCAGGAGGTGGGCCTGGTTTTCGCCGATCAGGTTGAGGGCAATGGCTTCGGTCTGATAGGGCGTGAGCCGGTCTAGGGCCGGTTCGAGGACCACGGGTTTGAGTTCCCCATAAGCCTCGACTTGCATTGGGCGGTTAACCGTGAACAGCAGGTCGGAAACCTCCGGCTGCGATTCCAGCATGGTTGTCAGGACATAGTCCAATTCCGGGCGTCGCATCATAATATTAGATTTCGTCTTCTTCCGGTGGGTTCGGGAGGAACGTCCGGAATTTGCGTTTGTCGATCGCTTTGTCGTACGCCTCTTCGGGCGAAATGCGCTTCATCCGCACATGCTCCATGATGGCGTCGTCGAGGGGTTGATTGCCGAGGCGTTTGCCAACTTGAATCATGCCGGGAATCTGGTGCGTCTTGCCCTCCCGTACCAGGTTGGCAATTGCCGTGGTAAATACGAGAATCTCCAGCGCGGCCACGCGGCCTTTCTTGTCGATGCGCTTGAAAAGGTTTTGGGCCACGATGCCGCGGAGCGACTCGGACAGCGTCGTCCGGATTTTGTTTTGTTGGTCCGCCGGGAAGACGTCAATGATGCGATCCACGGTCTTCGCTGCGCTGGGGGTGTGCAGGGTGCCGAAGACCAGGTGGCCAGTGTTGGCCGCCAGGATGGCCATTTCAATGGTTTCCAGATCGCGCATTTCCCCGATTAGCACCACGTCCGGATCTTCGCGCAGGGCCCCTTTCAACCCGGAGGCAAAGCTTTTCGTGTGCATGCCCACTTCCCGCTGGTTCACAAGACAGTTTTTGCTCTCATGGACGAACTCAATCGGGTCCTCCATGGTGATGATGTGGTCGCGCCGGTTCTTGTTTACATAATCGAGCATGGTCGCGAGCGTGGTGGATTTGCCGGACCCGGTCGGGCCCGTGACAATCACCAGGCCCTTGTGCAGCATGGCAAATTTCTTCAAGACCGCGGGCAGGGGGGCATCGAATTTTTCAAAATCCTCGAAGGAAAGAACCTTGCTTGGAATCTGCCGGAAGACGGCCCCGATGCCGTTCTTTTGATTGAAGAAATTGGCCCGGAAGCGGGAGATGTTCGGAATCTCGTAGCCAAAGTCCACGTCGCCGGTTTCTTCAAAAATTTTAATCTTATATTCCGGCGCGATTTCGTACAGCATCGATTTGAGCTCATCGTTTTCGAGCGGGGGATGCTCCACGCGCTGGAGTTCGCCGTTGATGCGCAACATGGGGTGGTTGCCCGCGGAGAGATGCACGTCGGAGGCCTTCTGCTCGAACATCAGGTTGAAGAATGAATCAATCTTTGCCATAAATTCTTTGCAATCCGTGTCCCACTAAGCTAAACCCGCACCACTTGGTTCGCCGCCCGGGCATTGAACATTCTTTCCAAAAAAATCAGGGGTGAAATTGCCGTCCAAGGAGCAATTACGTTCGCACGCTTCATGGAATTGGCGTTATATTGTCCCGATACTGGATTCTATGAAAAGGATGATGACACCCTCGGCCGGGGCGGCCACTTCTTCACCAGTGTCAGCGTCGGGCCCCTGTTCGGTGATTTGCTCGCGTACCAAATTGCGGAGTGGATGATTGAGTCTGATGGACGATCGGCTGCGGCAGCTTCAGGCGTCGGGCCGACGATCATCGCCGGCCAGGCGAACTCCAGGCGGGAGGGATATCTACTCATCGAAGCAGGCGCGCATCGGGGCCAGCTCGCCAGGGATATTCTGACATGGTTGCGGGGCCGGCGACCAGAGCTCCTAGAGAGAATTGAGTATTGGATCATTGAACCTTCACCGCGTCGGCAGCAATGGCAGGCCAGAAGCCTGGCGGAATTTAGGGCAAAAGTTCACTGGGCCGACTCGCTGGCGTCAGTGCGCCAGGAACTCATGACCCAGACGGGAATCATCATTGCCAATGAATTGCTCGATGCCATGCCTGTTCACCGGCTTGGCTGGGACGCCCATCGGCGGGTTTGGTTTGAGTGGGGGGTCGCCTGGCGGGATGACCACTTCGCGTGGGTGCGATTGTCCGAGCCGTGCGCGGAGTCCGGTATTCTGTCGTGGATTCCGCCCGAGTTGCTTGCAATGCTGCCGGACGGTTTCAGCACCGAGATTTGTCCGCTCGCGGAGAAATGGTGGGGTGAGGCGGCGGGCGTGTTGCAACGTGGCAAACTGTTGACTTTTGATTACGGATTGGAGGGCGAGGAATTTATTGTGCCGCATCGTGCTCAGGGAACCCTGCGGGCTTTTCGAAATCATCGGTGCAATGAGGACTTGCTTGCGGATCCTGGAGAACAGGACATCACCGCCCATGTAAACCTTTCGCGGATTCGCGCCGTGGGCGAAGCCGCCGGGCTACGGACCGAAAGTCGTGCGACGCAGGCGCAATTCCTGACCGAGATTGCAACGCGATTCTGGCAGGAGCCCGACCGTAACGGTCGGTGGTCGTCAAAACAAATCCGGGAGTTCCAAACCCTCGTTCACCCGCAGCACCTGGGCCGGGCGTTTTGCGTGGTGCTACAATCACGTTGATGCGCCCGCGAGAGAACGATGCATGGCCAAAGGCGAAGGCTGAAAGGCGTAGTGAGCCAAAAGTATCTGTTATCCGATCTTGCTGGCCGCAACGAGTTGTTTTCCCCTCGATCCCCATTCGCCTCCGGTAACAAAACTTCTGGCGCAAATCGTGTAATCAGACTCGCCCGGATTACGTTTGCGATCGAGTTCAAAGTGGGACAAAATAGGCGTGAACTTGTCAACCAGCATCGAACCATGGCTGAGCCGACTGCGCCCCGCACTCCTGGAATTGCACAAAGCGCTGGTGGATTCCGAACGCATTAGTTACGAGCAGACGATGGGCTCGGTTCCGTCCCCGAATCATTTTTTGCAGCTCCTCATGCGGGACCCCTGGTTTGCCTGGCTCAACCCATTGTCCCAGCTGATTGTCGCTCTGGATGCGGCGATGGATGAAGATAAGCCGCTGACGTCGGCTGGCGTGGACGCCCTGATCAGGCGGGCTCACGAGCTGCTGGTTCCGTCAGAAGCGGGCGACGGATTTTCCAAACACTATTTCGACGCGTTGCAGCGCGATCCCGACGTGGTGCTGGCCCATGCCAAAGCGGCAAAACTGCTCCGCGATTGCCGGCAACGGAACTGAACGGCGCAACGCACACCCGCCTGGCGACCCTCAGTTGGGTCTTTTTTGCAGGGGAATATCACCCGCTTGCACTAGTGGTTCGCCGGTTGGCGTGTTGGTGGCATTGGCCAGGGTGAATTCCGTCGTGAGTCGCTCGTAGCCGGGATGCGCCAGACTGATACTGACCGAATACCATCCGAGCCGCTGGAACAGGGAGAGATTTCGTTCGCTCGTCAGCTCGAAGGCGCCATCGCTGCCGGTGCGAACGGAGGCCGAGGTCTCAATCACCTGAGCCCCTTTGATCGATTGGGCCACATTCGGTTCTTCGGGGGTCAATCTCCGGACCTGCACTCCCCGGATCGGCTGCCGGGTTTGGGCATCCACCACGCGCCCGATGATGCGGGGCGAAGTATATTGCGAGGGGGAGGCAGATTTGCAGGCGGCAATCACGAGGGCGGCAACCGCCAGGGCCGAGGTGTGTTTAAGTCTAAAGATTCGCATCGAGTCCAAGAACGGGGTAGCAGACGTGCATTCGGTTCACGGAGAATTCACTGGTACTTGATGGCGACCCCGATAACGACGCGGCCCGAGTAAGTTTGAATTGACGGTCCCCACCAGGGTCCGGCAACCCAGGCGCCGAGGACCTGCCGTCGATCGTACGCGATGACCACTGCGTCCGCGCCAAGTTTGGCGGCTGCCGTTTGCAACGACTGGGTGATCTGGGCGGCGGTGACGCTGTCATTGGACGGCTCGGCTTGAATGTCGCCCAAACGAACATGCTTTCGAGTCGGTGGCGTGTTAAGAATCGGAATCGAAACCGGGTTGAGATTGGGAGGATAAGTCGGCACGCCCAGTGCCTCGGTGGTCCGGATGGAAACCGTATTGCAGCCAGTGAGCAGGCACAGTCCCGCTACTGCAGCAGCAGCGGCTAGGCTTCGGCCAAAGGTTTTCACAAATTCCGGCTCAAGCATGGGTTGGCATGGGCTGTTGCCTCGGGCAATTTACAAAGTTTCCTTTCCTTGGTCAAACAGGTTGCCCACACTCAAGCGAGGCCTCATTCATGGTAGAAATACAACACCAGCCAGCCGAAGGCTGCGCGTATCTGTTTCCAACCGGCAAGTTTTGCCTATCAAAGGCGTCTGGTATTTCTGGAAACGAAAATGGCGGAGAGAGTGAGATTTGAACTCACGGTAGTGTTACCTACGCACGCTTTCCAGGCGTGTGCCTTAAACCACTCAGCCATCTCTCCGCCCACTGCGGCCAATGTGTCGCGGGTTGGCCTGGCGGGCAATCTTTTTCAGCTGGCAAAACTTGCGGAGTGACTCCGGTTGCCAGGCGCGTGGTCAGTTACATCCGTGTGAGCGGCACCCCCGGAAAGCCAAACGTCACCCGCCCCAACCAAATCGTTTGCGCGAGCGTTTCGCCGAAAACCGGCCGGGACGGGTTACGTCCGGAGCTCGTTAACCTCCGGCAGTAATCCCTCAATGTTTTGCAATTCGAGAAAACCGTGGAGCTGTCGGATTCTGGTGGGATGGCGCATCTTCTTCAAAGCTTTAGCCTCAATTTGCCGGATGCGTTCGCGGGTGACTCGAAATTGCCTTCCGACTTCTTCCAGAGTGCGCGCGTGGCCATCACCCAGTCCGAAGCGCAACTCCAACACGCGCCGTTCGCGTTCCTTGAGACTAGCGAGGACGGCGCCGAGTTTGTCTTTCAAAATGGCGAAGCTGGCTACGTCGCAGGGGCTTTCCGTGGCTTTGTCCTCGATGAAATCGCCCACGCTTGTTTCCTCTCCGTCGCCCACCGGGGATTGAAGGGAAATGGGCTGTTGCGCCATCTTCAGCACAGCGCGAACGCGCTCGACCGGGAAGGCCATGTCCTCGGCGATTTCCTCGGCGGTCGGCTCGCGGCCAAAATCCTGGAGCAAATGCTTCTGGGATCGCATCAGTTTGTTGATCATCTCGATCATGTGGACGGGGATGCGAATGGTGCGGGCTTGATCGGCGATGGCGCGGGTGATGGCCTGGCGAATCCACCAGGTGGCATAAGTGGAAAACTTATACCCGCGCCGATACTCAAATTTTTCCACTGCCTTCATCAGGCCCATGTTGCCCTCCTGGATGAGGTCGAGAAAGGACATACCCCGGTTGGTATATTTCTTGGCAATGGAAATGACCAAACGGAGGTTGGCCTCGACCATCTCGGTGCGCGCATCGTTGGCGCGGGCGGTGAAGAGTCGGAGCTGACTGTAGACACTGAGGTAATCCTGGCTGGGCAGGCGAACAAACTCCTCGAGGGCGCGGATTTTTCGCCGCTCCGACTCGATGATGGCACGATGTTGGGGTGACGATTCCTGGCGCTCCAGGTCGGCGATCGTCCGGCAGCTGAGCTGGATCTTGTCGTGAATGTTTTCCGCCACCAGGGTCATTTCCTCGACCACTTTGTGTTTGTAGAAAAACCGCCGGAAGCTGGTCTGCAACCGGCTGTTGAGTTGCTGAAAACTTTGGAAGGCCTGGGCACGGCGGGCCTTGGTGGGGGCGTTCTGCCACGCCGCGAACTGGTGATCCACCTGCGTGTCGAGTTTGCGAACGGATTTGATCACCCGGTGCAATCCGCGCAGATAGGCTTCGCGACGCTCGGCTTGCTGGTCCAGGACGATGCGGTCAAAACGTTCGCGCGGGGGTTCGCAGGTCAGTTTTTCGGCCAGAGCAAGGTGCTCCTTGCCGGTAAACCCAAGACCGTAGATGATGCGGCGGACCTCGGCTTCCGCAGACTCGATCCGTTTGGCGATGGCGACTTCCTGCTCACGCGTGAGCAACGGCACCTGGCCCATCTGTTTGAGATACATGCGAACTGGATCGTCCAATCCGTCCAGTCGCGTCTTTTCGTCCTCCTCCTCCTCCACATCGACGGGGCGGGCCCGCTCCACTTCTGCCGGCTCCACGATTTCAATTTCCAGCGCGCGCAGCTTGGCCAGTATTTCATCCATGAACTCGGGGGAGATCAAGTGGTCGGGCAGGGAGTCGCTAATATCGCTGTAAGAAAGATGGCCCTGTTCCTTGGCGAGCCGGACCAGGGCTTTGGTTTGCTCGGTGATTTCGGCCGTACCATTGTCCGCTGCCGGATTTGCTTGCCGGGCATGGCCATTGGTGCCACCGGCTGGGGTGGTGGCGCGTATCCCACGCGAGGCTGGGGTAATTCTGGCCCGGGGGTTGAGCGTCACAAGCAGGGGTAAAGCGGGCTTGGACACGGTGCGGCGAACCTTCGATTTACGCATAACGACAACGACTAGGAACGAATCGACTTCGTCTGGAAACGCTGGATCTGCGCTGAAATATGCTGACCCGGATGCAGCGCGTCAAGCCACGAGCCGAATATTTCTACGCCGGCCAATCCTTTCGGGCCTCCACCAGGACCTCGATTGCCTCCTTGTGCCATTCCAGATTGCACAGGTTTCACAGCATTGCTCAAACTTCGCGGCGGGACCGGCGCTGCCAGGCCAGCGCCAGGCAACCGCAGTTTTGGTCACTGATTTCCGACCGGTACCGCGACGCCGACGCTCGCATCGCCACCCGCGGCGTTGATACCTTCGTTCGCCGCGACCGTGGACGAGAAAGTGTTCAGGATCAGGTTGACGTATCGTTTCAACGTCGTGTACGGCGAGTTGGGAACAAAGACGATGTCGCCGGGTTCAAGTCGTACATCCGGCGCTTTGCCTTTGATGATCGCCCCGTAATCCACAATGGTCACCTGCGGTTCGGTCAACGATCCGCGCACGATGGCGACGTGGGAAAGATAGGCATCGATGGTCTGAACTCCATCGGTGTTATTCCGATAATCCAGCAAATCATAGGTCTTGGCCCCGGACGTTTGGGAGATGGCCGAAACCAAAGTCATCTGGTCCACATATGGTACGGCACGTGGGGATTGCACCGCGCCCAGGACATACACTTCCTGCGCCAGGGCGAAGGGCACATAAACAAAATCACCGGGCTTCAAGTAAATATTCTGGGACATGTCACCATGACGCAGCAATCGATCGAAATTGACCGGCAGAAATTGTCCATCGCGTACCACGAAACTGTGCCGCAAGTCCGACAACTCCTCCGTCGAGATCTGCGATTCCGATCGCGCCGGGCCGCCAGCGAGGGCGATTGACTCCAGCAACGTCGTCGGTCCGGTCAGGGGATAGATTCCGGGCTTGGCCAGGCGGCCCAGCAGCCAAACCTGCTTGCTGCCCACTGCGCGCAGTCCCACGCTCACTTGCGGGGAGTTTTGGAATTTGGACAGCTCCTTCTCCAGCCGGGCCTTGGTTTCGGGCAGAGTCAATCCCCAGACATCCACGCCGGGTAGCAGATTGAAATAAATCTTACCGTCCGGGCCAACCGTCATCGTCGTGAGCGTATTGGGCATGCCGAAAATGCTCGCCTCAATCTGGTCGCCCGGTCCCAGGGTCATGAAATCCGTATCCGGGCGGAAAAGCTCCGGGCTGAGCTGGTTGGTGACCGTCACGGTTGGCAGCTTGTCTCCCGGTTGCAGGGTGGCAAACCGCGGCTCCGGTTTGGCACCCGGGCTGGCACAACCAATGAGGGATGCCAGAAATATTCCCGCGGCAGTCGGCAGGAGAATTTGTTTCATGCTATTTGATGAGCGGTGTGGTGATGATCGGTCCAACGTTCAGGGTCGTGGCGGTCACGATGAACGACTGGATAAATGCCTGGGCCGCCGTGTCAACCAGTTCGGCCGCTTTCATCCATGGGCTGACACTGACATAAACAATGTCCTTCTGTTGCAATTTGAAATCCGGTGCCTTGCCTGCCAGGATTGCCGGTGTGTCCACCACGAATGTCTCCGGATTGTTCAGGGAGCCGCGGACCACAAGCACCCGGCTCTTGAAGGCCTTTCCGGAGAAACCGCCGCGGGAGGCAATGGCCCGGATGACGGTGGGATTAGGCTGGTAAGTCACCACCCCCGGGTTGACCACCTGGCCCAGCACGTAAATCTCGTTCGCACTGGCGGCCGCGATGTAGAGATAATCGTCTGGTTCCAAAACCACGTTTTGCGCGAGGTCTCCCCGCTGAAACAGCCTTTCAAAATCCACGGGGACTCGTTTCTGGTTGCGCGCGACAAAACTGCGGGACAAATCCGCTAGTTCGACTGTGGCCCGCTCATGCAATCCGGTTTCCAGACCGCCGGCGCGCGCCACGGCCTCGATCACCGTCATGGGACGATCCATGGGGAAGACCCCACCGGCCGTCACGGAGCCAAGGACGACATATCGCTTGCTGCGGTAGGCCACGGGCGTGATGATCGTGAGCGGAGTCCGGTAATATTTCCCCAGCTCCAAATCGAATTTGGCTCGCAATTCGTCAATGGTCAGTCCGGTGGCCATTACATTTTCCGCCTGAAGGTAACTGACCCGTCCGTCAGGGCCGATTACCACTTCGGTCCGCCCGACCTCATTGGTCTCGAACATTGAGAAATTCAAAACGTCGCCCGGGCCCAGCGTCAACCGCTCCTGCCAAGGCGCGCGCTTGCCCGAGTTGGCGCCGGAAAAGGACAATTTCGCGGCCGACGATGTAGTGTCAGTCGCGACCTCTGCCGCGTTACCTTCCCGCGAGTGCGAGAGGATCAGCCCGGCCAGCAAGATCGTAGTCAACCGTTGTTTGTTCATGATGCAAAAATCTCTTTAGGTGCGTGATTCAACACCGCACCGACAAGCCGGCACTTGGCGTGGCGCAGGGTTTGCAATTGCTCCCGGGTCTCTTTTCCACCGGCCCGCCCGCTGTCCGCCAGCCAGATCACTTGCGGCAGGCTCTCCGCCAGCAACACGGCTTCCGGCATCGAAGCAGGAGGGAGTTCGACGAGTAATACAAGGCTGTCAATCCGGCTCATTTGCGCCAACGTGTTTTGCCATTTTCTTCGTTGGGCAAGATCCCAAACCTTTCCCGGCAGCGGAATGTGCGCGGTCAAGGTGGGATTTCGAACCAGTCCCGGGTTGGAGGCGATGGCAAGTTCAGTTTGACTTCCCGGAGCGGTTCGCCGTCGCGTCAGGGCCGTTCCGCCGGTCGCGGAGGATTTTGGGGTGTCACTGCCGGGCGAAAAGTCCATTGGAGCTGGGCTGGCTTTGCCCGGTCGCGTGGCAATGGTCATCACTTGCAACCCCCGCTGTTTGGCCGCCCCAACGAGCAGTTCGATCCACGTTGAACGACCCTCCCCCGCATTGGACGAGGTAAATCCGCACACAATCCCATGATTCGGTGATGCATTCAGCTGGCCGGAGATCGACGTCCACGTGCGGAAGGCCCACGCGTCCTTTTCGGCTTGCGACATTTGATCCAAATCTCCGAGCGACGCGAGTACGGGCAGCTCCGTTGCGCGCTGCACGTCTACCGCCGTTTTCAGGCGTCGGTCGGTCACTTCCTGTGCAGCGATGATCAGCCCGGCCCCCAGCCCGCCCAGCACCAACCCAATACTCCCCGCGGCCAGCGCCGCCAACCAGCGCGAAAAAACGTCGACATCCTTGAGCGTCGCGGGCGCAAAAATACGGTGGTAGCCTTGTGAGTTCTCCTGATAAAGTTGCGCTTCTCGCTCCCGGCTGGCGAGGAGGCTCCGGCTTTTTTGCAATCCGTCCAGTTGGGCCTTGATCGTTGCGTACTTCAGGCTTTTCTCCGAAAGGCCGGTGATTTTGCCCAGCAACAAAGCCCGGAGCCGGTTCACTTCAGTAACTACTTTTTGCGCCGTTGCTTTCCGAGTTTGCAAATCCACGAGCCGGCCATACATGGCGCTAACCTGCGGATTGTCGCTGTATTTGGCGGCCGCCAGCGTGCTGCTGCCGGCGGCGAGGAGCTGCTTTTCCAACTCGGCCATTGCCCGGCGCTGGCTTTGCACGATCGGATGAATTTCGGTGTATTGCCCCATCAGATCCGTGAGTTTGCTCCGGGCGGCCTCCAGCTTTTGCGCAATGGTATTTTGTTGGGCTAGTTCATTCCGCAAGGTCTCGACCTGCAAATCCAATAGTTCAGCCTCGATGCGCGCGTTGTCGGCGCGGGCCATCAGGTCGCCGAGTTGCCTGATGTATCCCTGCTTTTCGGCGTCGGGGTCCGCGAGTTTTTCCGTGTTCTGAAATTCCGTCAATTCCGTGCTTGCTTGCTGCAGCTGCGCGTCGAGGGCAGCGAGCTTGTCACGGCAAAACCGCGTCGTCTGTTCCGCCTCGGCCACTTGGATCTCGCGCCCCAGGGCTACCGCCTCGCTTGCGAGCGCATTCGCCAGCGCTACCAGCGCCGGCCGTTGCTTGCCTTCGACCGTGATACCAACGAGGTCCGTGTTGGGAACCTGCTCGATGCGAACCCGCTCCTGGAGGGAGGCCGCGCTCAGGGATGGTTCGATGTCGGCGGCCACGCGGCGCAGGAAACCCGGCGATTGCATCAAGGTCAGGAGTGTCGGCGGGGTCAGGGCGCGCGGACGGTAATTTTCGTTTTCGGCGTTGGCGGCAAGAGCGGGGCTGGCTTCCCGTTCGATCAGGGTGACACGGACCTGAAAATTGGACTGCAGATATCCGAAGCCACCCGTGGCAAGCGCGCTGGCCACCGCCGCCCCCATCAGCAATCGATAACGCCGCTTCAACGCCAGCAGAATCCGCCAGGGATCGCAGAAAAAGCGCGCCGGCGATTTGCGGTTTGCTTCAGCCGTCGGCACGCCGGTTGGTGGCGCCGAGGAAATAGCCTGCGGCACGAAGGCGGCATCTTCTCGCAAGGGGGCCGGGCGAGCGGGTCGCGCTTGCCCAGCACGAACCGCGCTCAGGCTGATTTCAACAGCGGATTCCTTCATGCGGTTACCAGGAACGGATGACATTTCGAGTCCAACCCAAGGGATTCAGGGCGTTTTCTTTGGGCTCTGCATACTCAGGCTGGCATGGGAATTCAAGTGTCAGTTTTGCCCCCCGATGCCCGCGGGACGAACCATCCCGTGATGCGCGTGGAGGATGCCGGGTGATACTGGCTGCAAATGCACACCAGCGCAAGGCTGCGTCCTTTGGCCGCTCGCGCTGGGGCATGCCTGCCTGACGCCTCGGTTCAAATGCACAGACCGTCATCCTCCAATGCTCCAGAAATTCCACGGCGCCGCAATCTACGCCGCTTGCACCGGTCCCGATACCCGGGATGCCTCCCAATCGTGGGGTCGGGAGAATACTGACCTCCGCTGCCAGCAGGCCACGACGCAATTGCGAGGCTCAAGGGTGGTCAATTTCAACGCGTGACTCGGTGATGGCGGCTTGGTACTTCTCCGCGCATTCATGAGGCGACCCATGCTCCCCGTGGCGTTGGTTTACGTGGGTGGATTGCTCCTGGCCGATGCAATCCAGCTCCCATTGCGTTCGCTTTTCACGGTAGCTTTTGGTTTGCTCTTCATTACTTTGGTGTGGTCCCGAGCACGGCCGATCCTCCTTTGGCCCTTGCTGGTGGTGGTCGCCTGGGTCAATTTCGGCAGCCGCACCGCGGTTGTCTCGCCAAACGATTTGCGAACCGTTGCCGGTCGTGAACCCATCTTGGTTTCCGTGCGGGGCACCTTGGCGGAAACCCCAAGCCGGCGAGTTTACCGCCGGGGCGAAGAGGAATCATTGCGCACGCTGACCCGCGTCCGGGTCAATGCACTTGCCCACGAGGGCGACTGGCAAGCAGCAGTTGGGACGGTCATGGTTTCCACCAAGGGCGATTTGCCGACCGATTTTTGGGCCGGCCGGGACGTGGAAATCACCGGTGTGCTGTCCCCGCCGGCATCCCCACAAGTGCCGGGTCTGTTTGA
>CAZIJO010000138.1:0-15811 GCA_964539515.1 uncultured Bifidobacterium sp.
AGCATGGCGGCGCCGACTTCCGCGCGTTTGGCAGGGGTCTTTTTCTTTGAGGCAGCGTTTTCAGTTGTCTTGCTCATACTTGCTTTCGGTTGTGGCTGGCGGTGCAGGCAACAAAAAACCCACAGCCGTTGCCAGCCGTGGGTTCTTGTCTAAAGCGTTCTTAACCTCGACAAGCGCCAACGGCATCGCCAGTTACGACGACTACTACCGCTCTTACTTGTCGAATTTGTCCGAACATTGCGAGTGGAAAATAAGGGGGCTTCGGCCCAAAGGTCAAGCTTTGTTGAACGACAATTTGCGGCTTAATGCTCAAAGTAATCAGGCTCATTTCCCGGCCGCCACTTGATGTTGCAGCCAAGGCTGGGCATTTGTTGCGCTGCAACCGCCTGGCCCGCAAGCACCGCGTCAAGCGCCAGACGCAGATCCCGGCCCGAGGGGGGGATTCCATTGCCCGGTCGGCTGGCGTCAAGCTGGCCACGATAGACTAGCCGGCGGCTGTGATCGAACAGGAAGAAGTCCGGCGTGCAGGCCGCCTGATACGCCTGGGCCACCGTTTGGGATTCGTCGTAGAGATACGGAAAATTATAGCCGGCGGCTTTCGCTTCCACGGCCATCCTTGCCGGGGCATCCTCGGGATAATTTGTTGCGTCATTGGAGTTGATCCCGACGATGCCCACGCCTCGCGGCGCATAGTCCTGGCCCAAACGCGCCAGTTCCGTCTGGACGTGCTTCACATACGGGCAGTGATTACATAGGAACATTACGAGCAGCGCCCGTTGGTCGGAGAAGTCTGCGAGCGAAACAAGTTTTCCGTTCGGGTCCGGCAGTCGGAAATCCGGCGCGCTCGTGCCGAGCGGCAGCATGGTGGAAGCAGTTTTGGCCATGCGGAAAACTTGCGCCGACAATGCTGCATTGTCGAGTGCGGGATTGATGACTAAATTCAAATGCGTCCGCCGCCTCGACCTCATTCTCGAATTCCCCAAACGGAATCGACGACGCGCGCGAGAAAACCCAGACTGGCAGAGCTGGAATTGCAACCGACTGCAAATACAATTCCGAGTTCACTCGCCCCGTGGCTCGCGCTACCATACCCCGACATGTCCGACACGCTGGTCGTCAACGAAATCTATTTGAGCCTGCAGGGGGAAAGCAGCTTCGCCGGGCTGCCGTGCGTCTTCGTGCGCCTCACCGCCTGCGATCTGCGTTGCTCGTATTGCGATACCGCGTATGCCTTCACCGAAGGAAAGAAGCGGGAACTCAGCGAGGTGCGCGCCGATATTGTGCGCCTGGCGAAACCCTATTCGGATTTCGGAATTCAGACTTCAGACTTCAGACTTCCCTTAGTTGAACTCACCGGCGGCGAACCGTTGCTGCAAAGAAACTCCTTGCCGCTGATGCAGGGTCTCTGTGACGACGGCTTCACGGTGCTTCTTGAAACCAGTGGCGCGCATGATATCTCCCAGATTGATTCACGCGTGCGCCGCATCGTCGACCTCAAGTGCCCTAGCAGCGGGGAGGTTGCGCGCAACCGATGGGCGAACATCCCCCACCTGAAACCCACCGACGAAATCAAGTTTGTCCTCGGCACCGTGGAGGATTACGAGTGGGCAAAGCAGCAAATCGCTACCCACAAGCTTGCGGCAATTTGTCCGCTGCTGATGTCCTGGGTGCATCCGTTGCGCCCGGAGCAACAGCACAAGTCGCTCAAGGCCATGCCTTCCGGCCAGACGCCGATCATGCGCCAGGACCTCGTCGAGCGCATCATTACCGACGCCTTGCCTGTGCGGTTTCAGGCGCAGCTTCACAAAATCATCTGGCCCCCGGAGCAACGCGGGGTTTAAACCACCCATGTTCACCCGAAAAGCCATCCAGTTGTTAAGGGCTTACGAATCGCAAAACGTGACGTTTTGCGAGCCGGACGGGTCCTGGCCGATTGTGTGGGAGCGGGCGTGCGGCGTCCACGTCTGGGACGTCGAAGGCAGGAAATATCTCGATCTCACGGCCGCGTTTGGCGTCGCGGCGGCGGGGCATGCGAATCCGCGCGTTGTCAGTGCCGGGCAGCGGCAAATGGCCAGACTCCTGCACGCGATGGGGGATGTGCATCCGCACGCCCTAAAGGCGCAACTGGCGCGGGAGTTGAGCTGGATCACTTTCGGGCGCTGGACCAGGAAGTCTAACGTCCGAAGTTTAAATTCTGAAGTCTCTACGGGCAAAACCATCTTCTGCAATTCGGGATTTGAAGCGGTCGAGGCGGCTCTCAAGACGGCGATCCTGGCGACGGGCAAGCGGGGCGTGATTGCATTTTCGGGTGCCTACCACGGACTTGGCTACGGCGCTCTCAACGCCACGCATCGCAAACATTTCCGCGGACCATTCAGGTCGCAGCTCGGCGGGTTCGGGCATTTCGTTCCTTTTCCCACAGGAGGAGGTGCGGGAAGTCTCAATTCAAAACCGGGAAGGAAGGAGTCTTCTCATGTCAGCTGCTCCGAAGTGGAGAAGCGCATCCGTCGTATCTTCGGCCGCGAAGAGATCGGCGCCATCCTCGTCGAGCCAGTCCAGGCGCGTGGCGGCTGCAACATTCCGCCGCCGCAATTTCTCCCATTGCTACGCCAGCTTTGCGATGAGCACGGCGCCCTGTTGATCCTGGACGAGATTTACACGGGGTTTGGCCGCACTGGCAAATGGTTCGCGTGCGAACACAGTGGCACGATTCCGGACCTTATTTGCCTGGGCAAGGCCCTGACCGGCGGTTTTCCGCTGTCCGCTTGTGTGGGCCGCGCGGACCTAATGGACGCCGCATGGCCCATTGCAAACGGCGAGGCAATCCACACCAGCACCTTCCTCGGTCATCCAGTGGGCTGTGCGATGGCCCTCGCGCAGATCGGCGAGATTCGCCGGCTGAAATTATGCGAGCGTAGCGCACGGCTCGGCGCGTTGCTCGTTTCGGAGCTGGCCCAAGTCCAAAGGCTGGAGTCTAAAGTCAGTTGCTGTGCGCGCGGGGCCGGGTTGATGGCTGGACTGGAATTGACCAATGCGGACGGCGCTCCCGCCACCCCGGAAGCCATGGGCGTGATCAAGGCAATGTTGCGTCGCGGTTTCATTCTGTTGCCGGAAGGTGAACACGGCAATATCCTTGGCTTCACGCCGCCGCTGACCATTTCCGAAGCCCAAGTCGCCCGAGCCACCCGGGCATTGCGAAAATGTCTCGCTGCGCTTTAACCCGGATGGATATGGATCAAATCCAAAGGCTTTCCCAGCGGGCGTTGCTGCGCTTCCGGAATCCAATAATGAAACTTCGCGCCATGCTGACAACAATATGCCGGAGTGATCTTGCATCCTCGCCCCTCGCCGCAGGAGTGGGACGAGGGGCGGTTTTCACGCCGGGCGCGAAGCGCTTCGCTTTTCCCCGGCCCATGCCTCCGTCAAATGGCGGCGAGGGAGTGGGTGCGGCTTCGCTGCACCGGGTTTGTCCGTATGCATTCGTGGTTCAAATCGCTTTTCCATGAACCTCTCGGAGATGAAACAACTCCTGGTGCGCGATGATATTCAACTCACGCGGTCGCTGGGGCAGAATTTCCTGCACGATGGCAATCAGCTCCGACGCATTGTGGACGCGGCGGAACTCACGGAGCGGGATAAAGTGCTGGAAATTGGACCCGGGCTGGGGCCCCTCACGGAATTGCTGCTGGCGCACGCTGGCCGCGTGCTGGCGGTTGAGAAAGATGCGCGACTGGTCGCGGTTTTGCGCGAACGGTTTGCCAGCCACCTGGCCCGGACTCCGCTCGCACCGGCTTCCGCGATGGGCCGTGCCGCTTCCGGTCACCGGCTTGGCTCTCCGTTTCTTTCGAGAGAAGGGCAGGGCGAGGGAGGGGTGCGGTCGGATGCGGGGGGAACTAACGAGCTGGTCCGGGGACCGGCGCTCCATTTATTGCACGAAGACGCGCTGGAATTTCTTAAGCGAGCCCCTGGCGATTGGCGCGAATGGAAACTCGTGGCTAATCTGCCGTACTCGGTGGCATCACCCATTCTGGTCGAACTGGCGCAAATGCCCGGCCGTCCAGAGCGGATGGTCGTCACGCTCCAAATCGAGGTGGCGCGGCGGCTGATGGCCGGAACGGATGATGACGATTACGGCCTACTGACGTTGCTGGTGCAACTCGATTACGAACCGCGCGGCTGGTTCAAGATTCCAGCGAGCTGCTTTTTCCCGGCGCCAGACGTGGATTCGGCGTGTGTGGTCCTGGTGCGTCGGGCCCAGCCCCTGTTACCCGACGAGCACCGGGCCGTGTTTGTCAGCGTGGTCAAGCGCGCGTTGTCCCAGCGGCGCAAGATGATGGCCAAGCTGCTCAAAACCGACTGGCCGCTGGAACGTTTGCAAACCGCCATGGCGTCCCTCAATCTATCGCCGCAGATTCGGGCGGAGAAGGTCAGTCTGGAAAAGTTTGTGGAATTGGCGCGCCTATTGAGCGTCAGGTGATTGACGTTGTCGGAAACGAAAGTCATCCAAAATGCGGAGCTTTCACTTCGGCGAGAGTGCGATTGAAATCATGAGCGAAGAATTCTTTGATGTTGTCAACGAGCGTGACGAGGTAATTGGCCGCGCGCCGCGCCGGGAAGTCCATGCGCGCGATCTTTTGCATCGGGCGATTCATGTGCTGGTGTTCAATGGGCGCGGGGAGGTCTTTCTGCAAAAGCGGTCGTTGACCAAAGATTCGTCGCCGGGGCTGTGGGATTCCTCAACTTCCGGCCACGTTGATGCCGGGGAGGATTACGACGCTTGTGCGGTGCGCGAGTTGCGCGAGGAGATTGGTCTCGTGGTGGCCGCCTGCCCGGAGCGTTGCCTGCGGGTCGAGGCATGCGCCGAGACGGAGTGGGAATTTGTTTGGGTTTATCGATGCCGAAATGAAGGGCCGTTCACGTTGCATCCGGGGGAGATCGAACGCGGCGACTGGTTTGCCCCGGAGCGGGTTACCCGTTGGCTGGCAGAGAAACCGGGGGAGTTTGCCAGTTCGTTTCGCTTGATTTGGGGCCGGTATGTCAATCCGAAGCGAGAAACCTGGCAAAAGAATTCTGAATCGGGGCTTGACGCCCCACCCTACGCCGCATAAACAGGTCGCACAATTTAACTGGAGAACCATCATGTCTGAAAAATCAATCGAACAACGCGTCAAGGACATTATCGTCGAGCAGCTCGGCGTGAAGCCCGATCAAGTCACTCCGGAAGCCAAGTTTATCGAAGATTTGGGCGCCGATTCGCTCGACACGGTTGAGTTGGTCATGGCCTTGGAAGAAGAATTTGGCAACGAAATCCCGGATGAACAGGCCGAGAAGCTCCAGAGCGTCGGCGACGTGATCAAGTTCGTCGAAGACCAGCAGAAATAAGAGTGACCGACCGATTTTTGGGGCAGTGTCGGCTGGTGGCAGCTTGAGCTGCCCCGCTTGATTTTATGGCGAGTAATTGGCAGGAGCGCAGGGTGGTCGTCACCGGGCTGGGTGTAGTCACGCCCTTGGGGAATGACCTCGCCACGTTCTGGCAACGGCTCGTCGCGGGCGAATGCGGAATTGACCGCATCACCGCGTTTGATCCCAGCGGCTTTGAAACCCAGATCGCTGGTCAGGTGAGGGACCTGGATCTGACGCCTGCCTTCCCGTCCCCTAAGGAAATCCGCCGGACGGATCGCTTCTCGCAATACGGCGTCCATGCCGGGTGGCAGGCGTTGCAGGATTCCGGCGCCGATCTCAACAAACTCAATCGGGACGACATTGGCGTCATTCTGGGCTCCGGCATCGGCGGACTTGAAACCACCACGGCGCAAGTGCAGGTCCTGTTGGAACGCGGGCCGGGGCGGCTCTCGCCTTTCATGATTCCAATGTTGATCGGCAACATGGCCAGTGGCCTGTTTTCGATGTACAATCAGCTGCGCGGACCTAATTTTGCCACTTGCTCCGCCTGCGCGACGGCCAACCACGCCATCGGCGAAGCTTGGCGGACGATAAAGATGGGCGAAGCGGTGATGATGTTTGCCGGCGGTTGCGAGGCGGCGATCGTACCCATCGGCATCGGAGGCTTTTGCGCGATGCGAGCCATGAGCACCCGCAACGATGATCCGAAACGATCCTCGCGACCGTTCGACAAGGAACGCGATGGATTTGTCATGGGCGAGGGTGCCGGGGTGCTGGCCATGGAAGAACTTGAGCACGCCCGGAAGCGTGGCGCGAAAATTTACTGTGAAATCGTCGGCTACGGCAACACGGCTGACGCTCACCATCTCACCGCTCCCGCGCCGGATGGCGAAGGCGCGGCCCGCTGTATGAAAGTGGCCCTGCGGAGCGCCGGGCTGAACCCGACGGATATTTCCTATATCAATGCCCACGGCACTTCCACGCCCCAGGGTGATGCCTGTGAAACCACGGCGATCAAGACCGTCTTTGGCGACCATGCGCGGAAACTCGCCGTGAGTTCCACCAAGGGCGCCACCGGACACATGCTTGGCGCGGCTGGGGCGGTGGAAATGGCCGTTTGTGCCCTCGCCATCAAGCACGGCATCGTCCCACCCACCATCAACTATCAGTATCCCGACCCAGACTGTGATTTGGACTATGTGCCGAACACTGCGCGCGAAATGCCGGTCAACGCCATTGTGAACAACTCGTTCGGCTTCGGGGGCCACAACTCAACCATCGCCGCCCGGAAATTTCTGGGATAATTCCATGGACTCGTCGAAGCTCGTTTACCTGGGCATCAAAGGCTCGGTGCTGGCCCTGAATTCGGCAACGGGCGTTCAGGTTTGGAGCGTAAAGCTAAAGGGTTCCGAGTTTGTGAATGTAACTTTGTTGGACGGCGATGTTTTGGCGGCCACGAGCGGAGAGGTTTTCTGTCTGGACGCGCAAACCGGCGGAGTGCGCTGGCATAATCCGCTGAAGGGTTATGGTCTGGGACTGGTTTCAATGGCGGGTGCCGGTATCAAGAGCGAACAAATGGTGGGGCTCGCCGAAAAGCGCAAACGAGAAGTGGAGTCTTCTTCCGCTAGTGTCGGCGCGGCAAGACTAGGCTTGTAAGCGGACAATTGCGGGCGCGGATTTGTGAACTTTCTCGCCCTCATCGAATCCAAGCGCGACGGCCGCCCACTGACCGCCAAGCAGATTCGAGAAATTGTTGCCGGGGTCATTGCTGGCCAGTTGCCAGACTACCAGATCGCTGCGTTCCTAATGGCCATCCTCTTTCGCGGCCTGACACCAGCCGAAACCGCCGCGCTGACACTGGCCATGCGCGATTCCGGAGACACCTTGGACTTTCCCAAAGACCAACGCCCGCTCGTGGACAAGCATTCCACTGGTGGGGTGGGGGACAAGGTTTCATTGCCACTGGCACCCTTGCTCGCCTGTCTCGGCTTTCGCGTGCCGATGATCTCCGGTCGCGGTCTCGGCATCACGGGCGGCACCCTTGATAAGCTCGATTCCATCCCCGGGTTTCAAACCTTGCTGCCCGCCCAACGGATCAGGCAGATCGTGCAAGAAGTCGGTTGTGTCATCTGCGGTCAGACCGACCAGATGGTGCCGGCGGACAAAAAGCTATACGCCCTCCGCGACGCGACGGGTACCGTGCCGAGCATTCCCCTGATTACGGCCTCGATTCTTTCCAAGAAACTTGCCGAGAATCTCGACGCCTTGATCCTCGACGTGAAATTCGGCGGCGCCGCCTTCATGCCCACCCGGACTCAGGCTCGTCAGCTTGCGCGCGCAATGGTCGCGCTCGGCCGGCGGTGTGGTGTGGATACGCGTGCCATGTTGACCAACATGGATGTTCCGCTTGGTCGTGCCGCTGGCAACTGGCTGGAGGTGAAGGAAGCCGTCGCCAGTTTGGAGCCAGGCGGGGTCGGCATGTTTTCCACGGCGTTCGCCAATTCCCAGGCGGATCTGGACGATGCGGAAAAAGTGCCGACCGACCTCCGCGAACTGGTTCTCACCTCCGCCGCGCACCTGCTTGTTCAAACCGGCTGGGGTAATTCCATTCGGGCCGCGCGCCAGCGAGCCGACGCGTGCTTGCGTTCCGGCGCTCCGCGCAAAAAATGGGACCAAATGCTCATGGCCCAGGGGGCCGATCTCGCCGCCTTCAACCGGAAGCTGGCATGCGATCGCACCGCGCCCATCGTCGTGGAATTGCGCGCCGGGCAGCGCGGCTATGTTTCCCGCTGCGACGCGCGGCTCCTGGGAGAAGTCGTTCGGGACCTTGGCGGCGGTCGACTCACCAAAGAATCCGCCATCAACCCGGATGTGGGTCTGGATCAGATTGCCAAACCCGGCGACCGGGTAAGCGCCGGCGACGTTTTGGTGCGCATCCATGCTGCAAGTCATGCTGCCGTTGCGGCCGCCCGCCGGCGGCTCAGACCGGCCTTCGAGATTGGCGCCCGGCGACCCAGGCTCGCGCCGCTGGTTGCCGAGATTATCACGGTCGGATGAGGCACGCCGTCGCCCGGGTGGTCGAACTTGGAAAAGCCGGACTCCTGCTGGACGGCAGCACTGTATCGCCGTGGCAAAAATCCATTGCCTCACGCCTCGCCGGTGCCCAACAATAAACGGATAACGAGATGCAACTTTTGCAATGCCTATTTTAGGGTGCCGCAACCTTGAAACTGTAACGTGAAGCGGGAATACGAAGCGCAGTATCATCGGTTGGAGGAGGAACATTGGTGGTTTCAGGGTCGCCGTCACCTGGTCCGCGCGTTGGTCCACCAGGCCAACGCCGACCGGAACTGCAAGATTCTCGAGATTGGCTGCTCCGGTGGCCCCTTGATCCAGCATTTGCACGCCGACGGCTACCGGCATGTGACCGGCATCGACATCAGCGTTGACGGCATCACCATTTGCCGACAACGTGGACTGACCGATACCCATGTCATGGATGCACAGAAGCTTTCGTTTCCCGACGAGAGCTTTGATGTGATTACCGCGTCCGACGTTCTCGAACATCTCGCCGATGCGCCGCGGGCGGTGCACGAGTGGACACGGGTGCTCAAACCGGATGGCGTGTTGATAGTTTTTGTTCCCGCCTTCCAGTTTCAATGGAGCGAGCATGATGAAGTGAACAAACATTACAAACGCTATCGTCGGCCGGAACTATGTCAGGTTCTGGTTGGGAATGGATTCCGGCTGGTGCGCAGTTCGTATTGGAATTTCATGCTGTTTTGGATGGTCTCCTTCGTCCGGTTGGTCCGGCGACTTCTCCCGAAGCGAGAGAAATTCCGGGGAGACATTCAACCCACACCCGGGTTGCTGAATCGCGCGCTGATCTGGCTTTTGATCGGCGAAAACTCGCTTCTGCTCCGGGGTCTAAATTTTCCCGTGGGTGTCAGCGTCATGGCAATGGGTCGCAAGCCGGCTGTACGCTCCTGAAAGTCATTGTCTTGCCCCAAACCAATCTGGCACTTTCTTCACGGCCTACCGGCCAATCGCCGAACATGAAAGTCTCAGTCGTCATTCCCTGTTACAATGAACAGGAAGTCCTGCCGGAGTTGTTTCGCCGGCTGACGACGGCGGCTGATTCCTGGGCTTGCGATTGGGATGTTCTCTGTGTGGACGACGGCTCCCGCGACCAAACCTGGCCGATTCTGGTGGCGCAACAGAAGCGCGATCCCCGCTGGCGGGCGCTCTCGCTGGCGCGGAATTTCGGCCACCAAACGGCAGTTTCGGCTGGCATTTATCACGCTGACGGAGATGCGGTGATTGTGATCGACGCCGATTTGCAGGATCCGCCGGAGGAACTTGGGCGGTTTCTTCAGAAATGGCGGGAGGGCTTTGAAGTGGTTTACGCCATCCGGGAGAAACGAAAGGAAGGCTGGCTCAAGAAATCCTGTTACTGGCTTTTTTACCGGCTGCTGGCGCGTGTCACCCCTTTCGAAATTCCCCTGGACTCGGGCGATTTCTGTCTCATGGATCGGAAAGTTGTTGCGGTGCTCAAAAGCATGCCTGAGCGCAGCCGCTTTGTGCGTGGCCTGCGGGCCTGGGCCGGCTTCCGGCAGGTCGGATTGGCATATGAGCGCCACGCTCGTGTCGCCGGTGAGGCCAAATACAATTTCCGGAAGCTGCTCAAGCTGGCGCTAGATGGGATTTTTTCCTTCTCCACGGTGCCACTCACGCTTGTCGCGCAGGTGGGGATGTGGATCTCCGGAATTTCCTTTCTCGGCATCATCTGGGCGCTGGTCACCAAGCTGTTTAGCGACGTCTTTTCGCGCTACGGTTTCCCGCCCGTGCAAGGCTTCACCACCATCGTGATCTTGATCCTGTTTCTCGGTGGCATTCAGATGATGAGCCTGGGGATCATTGGCGAATACATCGGTCGAATTTATGACGAGGTTAAACGCCGCCCCCCGTGGCTGATCCAAGCCAGTGCGGGGATTGAGCCTAAGTTGCCTGAGGATCACATTTGATTCGCATGCTGCTGGAATGGTCACTTCGGGCTGCTACTTGATCCAAGTCGACTACTCGGGAGCATTGGCGTTCGCATGCCGGCACGAAAGTGCCTTTCTTGGGCGGAGCGCGACCGTCCCCCGCTATCCCTAATGGTACGGATTTTGCACTTTTTACGAGGTTGTGTGTTAGGCCGCTCGGCCCCGAAGCGGCTAGTAATATCGGGCGGTTTGGATATCAAACCGCCGATCACCAAAAATGGTGATCGGCGGCCTTTTTCTGATGGACTTCACCCCGCATGCCTTGGCGTGGCCGATCGAGCGGTCTGGCTGACGGTTGCTTCCATGGCGCAATGACGCGGGGTTTCAGGCCGGAAGCGGGCTTCTTTCTTGCTAGCTTAACTTAGTCTGGCTCGGACTTGACCTGAAGCCGCACGAAGATGATATGAACGTAAATTCAACGATTGAGGAAATCCGACGTGACTTGGCTAAGCTCCAGGCCGAACATGAAGTTCTTGTGAAATCCCATCGCCGACTTGTTGCCAAAGTGCTGAATGATCCAACGGCAACGGAACAGTTTATCGGCCAAATGGCCGTGGATCGGGTAAAAGTTTACTCCTCGTAACCGATACCGGTCACCTGCTTTCAAGAGGCAACCCGTGTGCAGCCAATGCTGGGTTTGTCTTTGTGCGAAGAGCCATGGTCGCGGACCCTTGGATATCATCCGCCACGTACCACAGGCCTGAACAAACCGGCGTCGCCGTAGATCAGTTCGCGCTTGAGGCGTTTCCATTAATTCACTTTGTCCTCCTCCAAGGTCAGTTACTGAGCACTGCTCACCTGCGGTCCATTGCTCATAGCGTGGGAGTTGCCCTGTGCGCGCTCTCGATATTTTTGGTTACAAGCCCGATGCCGGCGCGAACTGGCTCGTAGGCCCATTTGACCTGGCGTTTCCCGCTCAAAACCCCTCCACGAAGTGCATGCTCATATCTTACGGCTGGGGGCCTCCCCGGCCCATCTCTCAACGAGGCGCAGAAGTGCAAACGCAGTTGAATTCCCAGCCAAAGAATCAGATTGCACTGGTGGGTGGAACTGGGTTTTAATCTGAGACAATGGCCAGTACATTCGCGATTACAAGAAATCATCTGATCTTCGGGTTATGTCTGCCATTGGCTGTTCTCCTCGGTTATTTGCTGGCCGAACCGTTCGAGTCCACGAGTCTGACCGTTTTCTTAATCATCGCCGCCGTCCTAAGCGTGCCGGTTCTGATGCGGTGGTATCACCCCATGTTGATTTTGAGCTGGAACATGGTGGCCCAGGTGGCTTTGGTGCCTGGCAGTCCACAGTTGTGGGCGCTGATGTCCTTTATCGGCTTGTTTTTCGCAGGCCTTAACCGCTCGATAAATCCGGAGTTTCGTTTCGCGCTGGTGCCGGCCATTACCTTGCCCTTGCTGACCCTGCTATTGGTGGTTATTACAACGGCAATGGCAACCGGCGGCATCGGATTCCGGGTTTTGGGGTCGCAGACAATGGGGGGCAGAAATTATTTCACGCTCGTAGCCGCCGCGGCTGGGTACTTTGCCTTGTCCAGCCGGGCGATTCAGAAGCAACGCGTCAACCTGTGCGTAGCCCTGTTCTTTTTGCCCGGCGTGACGGCTATTGTCGGTCGTGTGGCGCAGGCTATCGGACCGGGCGCAAGGTTCTTATTGCCGTTTTTCCCCCCCGATCAAGACCTTAATCCCTTTGACTTTGTTCAATCTCTTGAACTCGGTATGACCCGCATTAACGGGATGGTGGCGCTGGGAATTGCCGTATTTAGCTGGATTCTGGCCCGGCACGGAGTGGCGGGTATCTTCAACTTCGCGCGGCCATGGCGCATGTTAATTCTGCTCACGGCAGTAATCCTCTGCACCTTCGGCGGGTTTCGCTCGGCCTTGCTGCTGATGGCCGCGACTTTTTTGATACTTTTCTGGCTGGAGAAACTATGGCGAACGCGAGTTTTCCTCATCTTGCTAATCGGCACCATAACTGGAGGGGCGCTGTTGGTGGGTTTTGCCGACAGGCTACCGCTACCCGTGCAACGATCATTGAGTTTTCTGCCACTGGAAATTGACCCGCGGATCCGGGACGATGCCGACGGTTCGGCACAATGGCGCGTCGATATGTGGCGAGCGACGCTTCCCTCGGTGCCCCAATATCTTTTCAAAGGCAAAGGCTACAATGTATCCGGTGATGAACTTTTCAAAAGTCAGGAATCCACGTTTCGTGGGATTGAAGCTCAGTGGGCAAGCGCTGCGATTGCAGGAGACTACCATAACGGCCTGCTTTCCGTTCTTATTCCTTTTGGCATCTGGGGCTTGGCGGCATTTGTGTGGCTACTTGCGGCTGGAGTGCGCTTTTTGTATGTGAGCTTCCGAGACGCCACACCGGAACTCTGGCGTATCAACGCATTTCTTCTTGCCCTGTTTCTGGCACGCATCCTGTTCTTCGTATTCGTCTTCGGTTCGTTGCGTGACGACCTTTACCAATTCTTGGGTATTTTGGGGCTAAGCGTGGCGCTCAACGTCCGCGGCAAGACGTCCACCCAGCAGAGCGAAGATTCGATGTCTCCGGCGGTTACTTGAATACTGCCGGACGCGTGGAAAAGTGTCCAGAAATGTGATCGATGACTAATCCTAGGTCCATCATTCGTTCGCTTATCATTTATGGCCTATGCATTCCGCTGGCTATCTATCTTGGCTATTTACTGGCCAACCCGCTGGACCGGGTCAGTCTGGGTATTGTCATTGCCGCGCTGTTTTTACCGCTGATCCCCCTCCTGCTCCGTTGGCACCATGTGCTGCTCGTGGTGAGCTGGAACATGAGCATGGTGCTCTTTTTCATTCCTGGCAGCCCACCGCTGTGGCTGCTCGCGACGGCAATGAGCCTGGGATTGACCGCGCTGCAACAAATCCTGAAACGGAATGTGCAGTTTGCCAGCGTCCGGTCAGTAGCGTGGCCCTTACTATTTTTGGCGTTGGTAATCTTGATGACGGCCCAGCTAAACGGCGGCTTCGGGATGCGCTCATTCGGTGGCGAGGCCTATGGGGGCAAGCGCTACATTTTGTTATTGGGTGCGATCGCGGGCTATTTCGCGTTGACCAGTCAGCGCATTCCCGCAGGTCAAGGAATCAAGTACGTGACGCTTTATTTTTTAGGCGCTTTAACGCTCATCATCAGCAATGCCGGCCCTTGGATACCTTCCAGTTTCCATTACCTTTTTGCCCTCTTCCCCGTGGAAAGTCTTCAAGCGCTGTCCGGCGAAGCCGAGCGCGGTACCCTGGTCCGACGGGGTGGCATAACCGTCGCTGCCGCAGGTGCGCTATGTTTCATGCTGGCCCGTCATGGTGAACGGGGTGTATTTGAATTGGCCGAGCGGTGGCGGTTCCTGCCTTTGCGCTTCAAAAGCGGATTGGCCGTCAATCAACCCTGGCGGTTGTTCGCCTTTTTCGGCCTGGTGTTCGTGTGCTTAATGGGTGGCTATCGGTCCCATGCGATCATTATCGCCCTTGTCCTGATGGTTCTATTTTACCTCGAAGACCTTGTCCGCTCCAAATTGCTACCATTATTTGCAATGCTGGGGATCATCGTGTTTGCGGTTGGTTTGCCCTTTGTGGAACGATTACCATTGACGATCCAACGCTCGTTGAGCTTCCTGCCGATTAATGTCAACCCGATAGCCCGGGCGGATGCCGAAGGCTCCTCGGAATGGCGGTTGAGGCTCTGGCGCGAAGTTGTACCGACCATTCCGCAATACCTCCTCGTGGGCAAGGGTTACTTGATCGACATTCAGGCGATGGAAGCGGCTGAGAGTTTCGGAAATTTCAGCGGCAATGAGGAAGCAAAGTTTGAGTTGACCAGCGATTTTCATAACGGCCCACTCTCGGTTATCATCCCGTTGGGTGCTTTTGGGGCATTTGGATTTCTTTGGTTCCTCGCTGCTGGCTTCCGGGTGCTGCTCTACAATTACCGTTATGGCGATATGGAGTACCGCCGCCTCAACACCTTTTTGCTGGCTTATTTCACCGTTCGGGTCATTTACTTTCTCGTGATCTTCGGTTCCTTCCATACCGAACTGAACCTGTTCACGGGACTGATTGGCTTGAGTGTCTCGGTCAATGGCGGGATGCGGCGGCCGGCCCCGGCCAAGGCCCCTGCGACCAACCGGGCGTACCTTCCGTTCCGACTGCCAAAGGTTGTAAAGGCCTGAGTTGCCCACCAAGCGTTTTCCTTTCGGGTGACGGCTTCGAATTGCCGTAATGATCGATCCTGATTAAGCTTTCGTTCATCTTGGGCAACACGACAAGATCTGCATGAACAATGTCCCTGAAATTTCGATTATTACGCCCAGCTTTCGATCCGGCCGGTGGTTACCGCTCTGCATTGCCTCGGTGGTCGATCAAGGCGTCAGGCACGAACATATCGTGCAGGACGCCGGTTCCGACGACGGCACCATCGACTGGCTCACACAGGATTCGCGAGTTCGGGTATGGGTCGAAAAAGACCGCGGGATGTATGACGCGGTCAATCGTGGTTATCGGCGTGCCCGTGCCGACATCCTGGCCTACCTCAATTGTGACGAGCAGTATCTACCAGGGGCATTGGCCCGTGTAATTGACTGCTTCCAAAAGCATCCGGAGGTGGAAATATTCTTCGGGGACTGCCTGGTGGTGGATGCCGCTGGGGCCTATATTTGCGAGCGCCGGGCACTGACGCCGCAACTGGTCCATACCTGGACTGCCAGCAACCTCGCATTTCTCACTGCCGCCACTTTCATCCGCCGCCGAGTGCTGGAGCACCATAAGCTGTGGTTTAATCCTGATCTCCGATCTGCAGGCGATCAGGACTGGGCTTTGCGCCTCGTCCAGAAGGGGGTCAAGACCGCCGTGCTTCCGGAGTTTTTGAGCGTATTCACCGAGACGGGAACAAACTTAGGCCTTGACGCCAACACCACATGCGAACGTCGGGCCTTCCACGCTACCGCGCCAGCTTGGGTGCGCTGGTCGGCCCCGCTGGCCCTCGCTCATTTTCGCTTTCGTCGCTGGCGGGCCGGCCACTACCGCTGCCGCCCCCATGTCTATGCGCTTTACACGCAGAGCGACCTGCGG
The DNA here is from genome assembly GCA_964539515.1 of uncultured Bifidobacterium sp. Classification (GTDB taxonomy): domain Bacteria; phylum Verrucomicrobiota; class Verrucomicrobiia; order Limisphaerales; family JADLHS01; genus JADLHS01. The sequence continues at coordinate 15,554 of CAZIJO010000138.1, forward strand.
CAGCGGAAAACATTTCAGGTGACCAGGCCCACCTTTCGCTGGGTGCGCGCTCCGGCCGGTCAATAATCATAAAGTCCATCGTCTTTTGCGTAATCACCTCCGCCCATTCCTCTCTCCGGCTCATCCATGTAATCACCTAGCACATCGCCGAGGTCAGCCTCGATTTTCTCCGGAGACTCGCCGGCTTCGAGACGCCTGATTGCTACATCAAGTTCCTTGGGCACGGAACCCGGCGGCATAAGGTCTTTCATCTTCTTC
>CAZIJO010000139.1:0-15781 GCA_964539515.1 uncultured Bifidobacterium sp.
CGCCGAACCTGAAGCCGGTGCGCCTCGGGGATTCCAACCAGTTGCGCGTGGGCCAACTCGCCATCGCCATCGGCAATCCCTGCGGCTTCCAATACACGGTGACCGCGGGCGTGGTGAGCGCGTTGGGGCGGTCGTTCCGCGCGGAGTCGGGCCGGCTAATGGACAATCTCATCCAGACGGACGCAGCATTGAATCCGGGCAACTCCGGCGGACCACTGGTCAATTCACGCAGCGAAGTCATCGGCGTAAACACGATGGTGATTTTGCCGGCGCAGGGTTTGTGCTTCGCCATCGCCATCAACACGGCGAAATTCATTGCGGGCTGGTTGATCAAAGAGGGTGTGATCCGGCGCAGTTATATTGGTGTGGGCGGGCAGACGGCCAAGATCCATCGGCGAGTGGTGCGGCATTTCCAGCTACCGCACGAAACCGGCATGCTCGTGCTCGGCGTCGAACCCGGCAGCCCGGCAAATCGTGCCGGTCTGCGCGAGGGCGACCTCGTGGTGGAATTTGCCGGCCAACCGATCGCGGGCATTGACGATTTGCACAAGCACCTCACCGGGTCGCAGGTCGGCGTGCGTTCGCCGCTCACCATCATCCGACACACGGAGAAGCTGACGCTGGAGATCGTGCCGGCGGAATCGGCGTCACGTAACAACTGAAGGGGCGTTCAGGCGTGGGCGAGCCGATTTGACGGCTGGCTGTCCGGTCAGTGCGGGTTTCGACAGCATCCGGGAGGCTGACGGCTTTCGGCAAGGTGGCGGCTCGGTTTTCAATCCCAAACTGAGCTGGCCAAACGAAATTCTACACCGTGGCAGGTCAGGGGTGCGGAGGGCATTCCAAGGTACGCATGGAATTGGAGATTTTGCTTGTTAATGAATTGCCGCCCCTAAAGTCTGAGCGCAAGCTGCGGGCTTGGAGGCCAGGCACCGCTGCTGGAACGAGTCATGTTGCCACTGGGTGCCGTTATTCCCACAAAAAACTCCATGCCCTACCTTCCGCGGCATGTGGAAGGCCTGAAGGCATGGTTGGATCTGGCCGCCGAGGTGGTGGTTGTGGACAGTTATTCCACGGATGGCACCGTGGATTTTTTGCGCGCCCATATAAATCACCCCCAACTTCGATTTACGACTCATCCACCCGGCCTCTACGCCTCTTGGAATCACGGGATCGCCCAAATTAGTTCCGAGTACCTAATCATTGCAACGACGGGTGAGACCATCACGCGGGAAGGCATCACCAAACTGGTGGCCGCCGCCGAGGCCCTGGAGTGTGACACGGTGATCAGCCGGCCAAACTTTTGCGACACAGCCGGACAACCCCGGCCCGCCATCCCGTGGCCCGCGGATGATGTGATCCGGACGCTCAATGTGCGACAGCCATACCGGTTGCGGCAATTGGAAGCCGTGGTCTTCGCCGCGGTTCACGCCACGAATGCGCTGACCGGCAGTTGCGCGAGCGATCTGTTTCGCACCAGAGTTTTGCAGCGGCTCCCCTTCCCCACTGATTTCGGTACGGCCGGCGATGCCATGTGGGGCTTGATGCACGCGGCTGAGGTGGTGTGGGGCATCGTGCCCGAGAGGTTTTCGACCTTTGTGCTCCATCCCACCAACGCGTCAGCCGCGGAGAAGCAGACATGGCTTGCAGCCCGCCGGGCGGATGCCGTGCTGCGCGCGGCGATGGATTCGTGGCGGCGGTCGGGTCTCATAACGGAGGAAAAAATCCCGTCCGCAATTTGGGAAGCCTTGATGGCCAGGTTGACTTGCCAGCTCGACGCCAAGGCGGCTTTTGACCGAAATCGGCATAGCCCCATCCCTTGGATCTTGAATCCAAGGGCCTGGCGCAATCGGATCCGGCGTGAGAGCGCCACGAAAGCACTGCACCGACTCAAATTCAATGCATTGCTGCGAGACTCCGACTCCGGCGAAAAAACCGTCGATTAGCTCGGAGGAGCTCTGGCTGGAACGGGGCAACGATAAGCGTGATTGGGCGGCAGGATTGGCGACCTCAAACCACACTCTTGATCGCCTCCCAGAGCAAGTCCCCGCAGGCCGCGCGCCGACGTTGCCCCAGGGAAAGCAGGTCGCGGTCGGAGGCTCTTTGGTGCGGCGTACCCAAGCGCGCCTTCATTTTCGTCGCCAGCGCGCGGGCATCCCCGGGCGGAAAAAAGTCGATGGCCGTCCCTTCCACTTCGCGATTGACCGGGATATCCGAGAGGATCACGGGTACATCCAGGGACACGGCGTTGTAGACCGCCCCCCCACCGGGCCCGCCCTCGAACAGCGTGGGTTGGATGACCGCGCAGGCGTGCTTCAGAAGTTCGATCTGATCCCGTTTCGGAATCAGGCCCAGAATATGGACGCGTTGCTCCAGCCCCCAGCTCTTTAATCGGGCCATGAGTTCCGGGAAATATCCAGGGCTGCGCTCGTCCACAGTGCTGCCGGTGCAGACCATTGCGATCTTCGAGTCTTCTTCCGCAATGCGGCGGAAAGCTTCGAACGCCGTTGCGTGATCCTTATGAATCCAAAACTGGTTTGAGATAATGAAAAACGGCGGAACAACGCCGTAGCGCAGCAATACCTCCGGGCGATGCACCAACCAATCCCGACCCGGCGCCGGCGCGAACGGCAGGGCGAAAACACGCGCGGTTGCCTGGGGCACAAATTTGGCGATATCTGCCGCCGCCGCCCGCGCATTGACAATCACCGACCTGGCCTGGGTCAACATTTTCGTGAAGTGTTTATCGCGGGAGCGGAGATCATCCGGGCTAAAATGCTGGGGCAGATACTTGTGCTGAAAATCGTAGGCGTAGCCGACCCAAGGGCACGGGAAATCCGCGCCCAGTGGATGAACGGCCGGCAGGACCACCTCCACTTGAAGTCGCGCGACTGCCTGAACCAGAGCGCGTCTTCCGATATCGATATGGTGAACGGAGATTTGATCCCGGAACTCGGCGAACGCCTGATCGATGATTTCGGCCGAAGGCGCGTGTGGCCGAGGGCGGGCGGTGCGGGAAAAGAACGCCCGCGTGGCCTGCTTCACCTGCACCCGAACGCGCCGCCAGGCAAGCTTTGGCCCGGCATCCGGGATTAGCAGGTGAAATTGGGAATCGCCCGCGCGCGGCACGGCCAGGAGTGACTCAACCACGAGCCGCAGGAAATCGACCCCGCCGCCCCAGGTGATAAAGTCGGTTGCCAGCAGGCCGATTTTCACCGGACACTTTCGCGCTTGGCCAGATATTCCTCAAAAGTCCGGACAGGACTGCCGAGAAACGTGGCATAAGGGTAAGGGGGAAAGGTCATGGCCCGGATGAACAGCTCGACATCCTCCTCCGACCATGCGGGGTCAATCACTCCGTTGTGGGGTGCGCCACGTTTGAAGTGTGTGGCCCCTCCGCTTTGGGCCACCCCCGGAACACCTTGAAGAACTAAATCAACGGCGGGAAGCAAATCCTCAACCGCCTGAAACATGACCCGATAATAAAGTGTCTGCTGGGTGTCAAACGCCTCGATCTTGACCGGTCTTTGCAGGATAATGTTGCCGGTATCACACCCGGCATCGATGTAGTGGTAGGTATATCCAGCAGTAGCCTGCTTCTGGACCATCGCCCAAGTCAGACTGCTGCAACCTCGGTACTTCGGCAACAAGGAAGGATGTAAATTGAATATCCGTCCCCGAACCCGCGCGATGACGTCCGGTTTGATCAAGAATCGATAATAGATGGAAATTATGACGTCCGGCGTGAATGGCAGGTTGCTGGCAGAGATCCGCTCAAATGTGAAATTTACGCCGACTTTGCGGCAATAGCTTGCCACACAAGGCACACTTTCGCCGGCTGGGTGCGTGTAAACGTAAACACTGGCGCCCGCAGCCCGGAACACTTCAACCGCCTTACAGCCAATCCAATGGTAGCCGCAAAGCACGAGATTCTTTCCTTTCAATGACGACAGCATCGGATCACTTCCTGTTGTGAGAATTCAAGACGACGGATCCAACGGCCGGATCCCAACCAGCCGCCCATTTTCCAGATCTTGGAACACATATCCTTGCGACCGGCAGTAGGCGACCATCTTCACATTATCCGGGTTCACCGTGGCGCGGAGGCGATTCGCCCCGCGCTCCCGGGCAGCCGCCCGCAAGAATTTCATGAGGGAACGTCCATATCCCTTCCCTTTCACGCTCGGATCAACGACGACCCCGATGCTGGGAATTTCGTAACCTTCATCCCAGCCGCGAAGCATGCCATAGCCAATGATTTCGCCCTCCAATACCTGGACGCAGTAAAAATCCCGGCCCTGGTAGGCGGCCCGCTTCTGCGCTTCCTCCGCTGTAAGCGGGTGCGGATGAAAAAAGGTCTCAACCTTCTGTGACCGCAACCGTTCAAAGAAACGGCTCAGAGCTTCGGCGTGTTCGGGCCCGACTACTTGATAGCTCGGAGCCGCCGCCGATTCTGCAAGGGTGGGTGGGTTCATTATGAAGGCCTCAAACCGCGGGAAGCGACCTTGTGAAATATGCCCGAATGGCTGCCGCAATCTCGTTCACCTGGGACCGGCTCAATCCCGGCCAGCTCGGCAAATTGATTCCTCGCCAAGCCAGATTTTCGGCTACTGGGTGCCGCTGGTAGCGTGCGGCATACATTGGCATGGTGTGAACCGGATAAAACATGGGCCGCGTTTCGATGCCGCCCTCCCGGAGATGCCGTCGGAGCGGATCCCGGTCAGCGGCACTTCCTACCAGGATTGAGATCATCCAATAGGAGTGGGTCACCGGCCCAAATTCACCATGGATTTCCACCGGGACACCGGCCAGTTCCTCGCGATAGGTTTGCATCAATTCCCGTTTCCGGGCGATGAAATCGCCGACGCGCTCGAGTTGCGCCAGGCCGATTGCCGCACAGATGTTGGTCAGTCGATAATTGTAGCCGATGACGTCGTGCCAGTATTCGCGATGGTCGGCGAGGCCCTGCCCTTTGAAATGCCGGGCGCGTTCGAACAGGGTCTTGTCATCCGTCATCACCATGCCGCCTTCGCCGGTGGTGATCGTCTTGTTGCCGAAAAAGCTGAAGCACGCGATGTCGCCAAAGGTACCGACATGCTTCCCTTCATAACGCGTGCCGAAGGCTTCTGCGCAATCCTCGATCAGAAACACGTCGTGTTCCTTGGCCAGCGCCACCAGTGCGGGCATGGCACACGGGTGGCCGTAGAGATGAACCGCCAGAATGCCCTTGGTGCGCGAGGTCAACTTGCGTTTCACATCCGCGGGATCCATCTGCCAGGTATCAGGCAGGGAATCGACAAACACCGGCGTGGCCCCCGTGTAGGCAATCGCGTTCACGGCAGCGACGTAGGTCAAGGTCGGAACGATGACTTCGTCCCCCGGCCCGATGCCCAGCGTCACCAAGGCCAGGTGCAGCGCAACGGTGCCGTTACAAACCCCGACGGCATATTTCGCCCCCACAAAATTGGCGCACCCGGTTTCGAACTCGGCGATGAACCGGCCTTTGGACGAGATCCAGGTGGAGTCGAGGCATTCGAGAACGTAACGCTTCTCGTTGCCGGAAAGGTCCGGTTGGTAAACGGGAATGGTGTATTTGTTCATGCTCGGACAACGTCTGAGCCCGCACCGTTCCGGCTGCGGTGAGGCTTGGGCTCTGTGGCCTGGCCGCAACGCTTCAGGCCGGCAGGCAGGCTAAGGGCCCTGCCATCCGATGGCGAGCAGAAATGACCCAATCGACTTTTGACACCGGGCTATACCAATTGATACGTTTATGGCCGCTGGGTGAGTTCAGTGAGTTCAGTAAGTAGTTCAGGCTCACTCGAGCGGTGAGTTTCCTCGGGCGATAGGGGAAGCGACCCCAACCATCGTGCGGGTTGCCGAGCCCACCGGATAAGTACTTTGAGTAGGAACGCTCACCGTCAATGCGCGAGCCCTTTGTCGATGTCCGAATATCTTAAGCAGCGACTGCCCAAATCCCTGGCTCACTTTCGACGCTCGCGGCGAGGGAGTGGAACCACGCCGAATCCGTCGGGCACCCCAAGTCATTATCTGAACGGCTTTGAAGACCTGGCCCACTTCGACAGCAATACGGGACGATTGGAGATCCGGCATGAAGCGGGGTTCTTCTCCATCTGCACGGTAACGCTGCAGGCACTCACGGCACTGCACCCAAGGGAGGACGAAGTCTCGGTATGCTGGTCCGGTCAGCCGATTTGGCGCGAGGGATCGCCGCATCAAGGCAACCTGTTCCAGGAGTTTTTCACCCCCAACCCCGACATCCGCATCACCGAGCTGAAATATTCACCCCGGTTCAATTACCACGGATTCTACGAAGACCTTTCGTTTTCGAGATTGCAACCCTACGTTCGGAAATACTTCTCACCATCACCCATTGTGCGTCGCCGCATTGCCGAATTTAAGCAAAAATATGCCATCGACCCCGCGCGGACGATTGGTTTCTGTTATCGCGGCACGGACAAGTTCGTCGAAGTTTCGGCCATCAATTTGGGACATTACTTTAAGAAGTTGCGCAAGGCCTTGCAGGCGCATCCGGATTTCCGGATCCTCATCCAGACTGATCAGAAACTGATCCGGGACCGGACCCGGATGGAGTTCCGGGACAAAGCGTTTTTTATTGATGAATTGCCCGTGGCCGAGAGTTCCACGGTGGTTCACCAACTCACGAAGGAAGAACGGGACCTCTCCGGTTTCGAGTTGGGGGTGAAACTGATCGCGGCCATTCACATTCAGGCTGAGTGCGCTTACGTTGTCACCCATACTGGAAATGTGGGCCTCTGGACCTACCTGTTCCGGGGACATGCACGGAACTGCTGCCAGCTGCGACCGAAGGATCCGGAGGTTGTCTCTCAATTGGACTTTGACCGAACTTGGCTGGGGGGCCTGCGGCAATGGGGCCGCAGACTTCTCCGGCACTGAAGCAACCCGGCCCAGAACCGCCATCGGTATCGCCGACAAAGGAGGTCGGTTTGCGTTCCGCGACTCACCGCTGGAGTGCTCGTACCGCGCGGCAATCTGGATTGGGTTCGTCGGCTTGGTCACCCGCTAGATTCGTGACAGCGGCGGGCCGGCGGCCACCGGCAACCTGGCGCTAGCCCCTTGACCGGTTCGCCCCCAGCAGCCACTTCAGACGGCGGCGCGGATGACGAAACCAGATGCGGTTCCAAATCGAAAATCGCTCCCGCATCGTTATCGGCAGGGGTTTCGCCCCGGCGGGCAACCACCAGTTGTTTGGCCCGGTGCGCTTGACGAGCTTGTAGCCCGCACGCCGCATGTAGAAATAGAGGTCCAAGGTTTCCATGTGGTCCTCCAGCAGAACGAGCGCCGGACGGTGCTTCGCCAGGTTAAAGCCGCGCAACACCTTCAACTCCATGCCCTCGGTATCGATGGATAGCAGATCAACCTTCGGCGCGTGCAATTCAACGAGGATGTCATCCAGCGTCCTGACCGAAACCTTGATCCGCGCCGCCAGCGGCAGTTCCTTGCTCGCTTCACCCAGATGGGACCAGACGTCGGACTGGGCCACATTGAGCGTGGCCTCCCCAACCTGCTCCGGGGCACCAGCCGCGGCTTCACAGATGATGCTGTTCTTGCGAACCGCCCGGAGCTTTTCACAACAGGCGGGCAAGGGCTCGACCAGAATGCCTTTCCACCCGCGCTGCTCCAGGAACCAGGTCTGGCTCAGTTCAGTGGGATGATTGGCTCCGACTTCGACGAAAAAACCGTCCAGCTTCCGGCCAAAGTAATCCCAGGCAATGAGGTCCTCCTGATTCTGCGCGAACGATTCCAATGCTGGCTCAACGGTCATGTTGCAAACAGCAGATTCCAAGCAACGAACCGAGTCAAGCGCGCGCCGCGGACTCCCCGTCAATGTCGTCAATTAAACCTCCAATATTTCAGGCAGCATCCCGACCAAAGCATGGGGAAATGAAATATGGTTGCGATCGTGCCCACGGACAGATCAGCCGCCTCACCGGTTGGAATCGCTGCCGGCTTCCGGAACCACTGGCCCCAACTGAAAGAGTCGTAACGGGTCATAACCACGTGTCGGCACTTCGAGGAGCAGTTCCGGCTGGCGCTGGCGCCAAGCCGCATCCTGCACCAGCACCGGCAAATCGGCCTCGCGCAGCAGCACTACTTGGGAGTCCTTCCCAAAATCCTCCGGTCGCAAGACGTAACGGACCGGATGCCGGATGTAGTAAAAGGACGGCCAGAATCCCGGACGAAAAGCGCTCAAAGTGGCATTCGCCGCGAGCCGTTCATCGATCAGGGCGGCCGCCTTGCGAAAGGGACTCCGTTTGTCCGCATTGATTGGAAGCAGCACCGCAAGGTAACCCCAGAGGGCAATGGCGGTAAGCCCCGCGCCCGCCAGGCTCAGAGGCACCACTCCGGTAAAACGGTGTTGGTGGCGCCAGGCCCAAATCGCCAGCCCAACGGGTGCCAGCCCCATCGGGATCTGCCACCAGAGCTTATAGGTCAACACTGCGCCCCCCAAGGTAGCCGCCGCGATCAGACTACCCGATACCAACAAAATATTTCGACACCAGCGTTCGACGACCTTCGGGCTCGAAAAACTGTCCAAGGCCCACCCGAGCAAGAGACACGCGAGCGGGAAGACCGGCAAGGAGTAGCGCGGCCGGGTCATTGGGATCAGGCACACGGCCAGAAAAGTAATGACCAAGCCAAGCCGCAGACCGCGGAACAGCCGCTGGTCTTCGTCGGTTAGACTTTCGACCCAGCACCGGCGCCACAGCAACGGCAGGAACACAATCCAAGGCATGAAGTTCAACAATGCTCGGAGCAGGTTCACGGGTATCGTCCGCAGAGACTCAGCTATGAGCGTGAATCGGGTTGCAATCTCTCCCTGCCAGGCCGCCTGCATGGCGGTGGCGGAAGCTTGGGCCGCGGCGAGTTGCGCCCAACCCACGAACAGTCCACCCGCCAGCAGCACGGCCAGGAGGTGCGGGACGGAAAAGAGCAGGCGCCAGCGCCGGGTGGTCCAAGTGACCAGCAAGACCGGCGCGTAAAAGAACCAAAGAATCAACGGGCCTTTGAGGAGCAGCCCCGCGCCCAAGGCCGCCCCGCTCGGCAACCAGATCCACCAGGGATTCAATCGCGATCGCGCCGCCGCCAGCCACCAAAGGAGCGCGATGCCGGTCAGCGCCATGAAAAAAGCTTCGATCTCGATCTGCCGGCCTTTATCGATCATTGAAACATTCGTCAGGTAGCAAATCCCCGCCAGCAACCGTCCCCGCGCCGACGGCCATTCACCCGGGAGAAAAGCCAGCACCATGACCAGCGCCAGGCTCGCGAAAACGCTCGTCAGCCGGCAGACCATTTCGCTGCGATTTCCGCACACCTGGATGGCCAGGGCAATGCACCAGTTGATCAGCGGCGGCTTGTTGTAATAAGGTTCGCCGCCGATGTGGGGCACCACCCAGTTGCCCGAATCGATCATCGCCAGGGCCGGCAGCACGCGGCGGGCTTCCTCCCCCCGCAACTCCTGCTGTCCGAGAACCGGCAGATAAAGCACCGCCCAGAGAACGGCCAGCGCCACAGCCACCCGCCAGCGGGTCCAGGTCCCATTACTAGTCTCCGCGTTCATGAAGGAAGAGGATGAACCGGATTACTGGTGCGAGATTCCGGTGAATTCACATTTTTGAAAACCTGCCGGCCGGATAGGATTGCTCCCAAGCCGCGCGCATTTTCCATGAATCTATGATCTATGCGGCAGCCGGTGGACGACAAGCCTTCTTTCGTGTGTCCGCTTCCGATAATCGCGGTCCGCTTTTCGCCCCGCGCCGACCGGTTTCGTTTTTGACGACGGGCGGAGGTTTGCAGTAGCGTGCATCCTTGATGCAGAAACCGGACGCCCCGCGCCAGATCAACATTGATTTCACCGACTTTGGCCACGTCCAACCGAAGGAGAGCTATTATTTCTTCAACCTGCTGCGGGAAAGGTTTCCCGTGCGGGTAACGGACGATCCCGATTTCCTGATTTACTCGAATAACTCAAACGTTCACCGGATCTATACCTGCAAGAAAATCTATTGGACCAGTGAAGTCTATGCCCCCAATTGGCGCGAGTGCGACTACGCCATGACGCATCACCTTCTGGACGACCCGCGCCACTTGCGCCTCCCGCTTTATGCCAGCTGGGTGAAGGCCGCGGATCTGGTCCGAGCCCCGGACGAAGCCAGGGAATGGTTGCCCCGGAAAACCAAGTTTTGCTGTTTTTTTTCCAGTTACTTGAATCGAAAAACCGAACACCGGGGACGTTTTTTTAACCTGCTCTCCCAATACAAGCGCGTGGATGCCGCGGGCAAGGCCTTGAACAATCTTGGTTTCGTGCTGCCATACGATCCGCAGGCCAAGCTGGAGTTCCTGAAACCGTACAAGTTCTACATGGCATTCGAAAACGAATCCGTCCCTGGCTACACCACCGAAAAAATCGCGGAAGCCATGGCGGCGCGTTGTGTTCCACTTTACTGGGGCAATCCGCGCGTGGTGGACGACTTCAACCCGAAGAGTTTTATCAACGCCAACGATTTTCCCTCGCTCGAGGCGATGGCCGCCCATGTCGCCGAAGTGGACCGCAATGACGCGCTTTACACCCAGTACCTGCGGGAGCCGTATTTCAAGAACAACCAGCCGAACGAGTATTTTGACCCCAATCGTATTCTCGATTTCTTTGGCCGAATTTTTGCCGATCCGACGCCGCCCCTGGCGGCCCGGGAGAAGCGCTGGTTTGGACGGTGGCTGCTCTTGAAGCGCAATCGGCCCCATCGCATGCGCATTTGGACGGGGTCTGGCGAAGGGGCGTCGCCGATGACCGGGAAAAAAGTAGATTTCTACTGAACCCGGGGTGGTTCGGAGGCGACTCTCCAGGGCAACGGGGTTCTGGCCACTTCGAGCCGAACGTCAGGAAAGCGCGTCTGTGACATCAAAGGTGTGCTGATCCTCGGCCACTTTTTCGGCGAGCACCACATTGACCGGCCGCAACGAAGGGAAAAACTCGCCGAGCACGTCCTTGAAACTGAACTTGAGACGCTTGTAACGGTAGCGTTTGTCCTCTTGATAAAAATAGTGACGCCGAATCGCAAAGCCCATGGGTTCCAGCAACTCAAACAGATCAGCCTTGGAGTATTCCCGCCAGTGCAGACCCACAATCATGTTCTGGCGCAAGTCGAGTTGCTGGTAAAATTGTTTGACCGACGCCTGAATCGTTTCACCACGCAGGAGCCTCAACCGGTTGCCCGCCGATAGTTGATTCGGCACGGTCAAATAAAGCAGCCCGCCGGGCTTCAGCACCCGGTTGATTTCCTTGATCACCGGCAGCGGATTGAAGTTCAAGTGTTCGAGCGTCTCGCACATGATGATGAAATCGAAATGCGCATCCGGGTAGGGAAACGAGCGACGCTTCAAATTGGCCGCAACACATTCGATCCCAGCCCGCCGGTAACGCTCCTGCAACCGCGGGTTGTTTTGAAACTCCGGGATATCCTGGGCCGTCACCTGAAAACCCACCTTCCGGAGCGCGAAACACAGGACGCCCAGGAAAGACCCAATCTCCAGCACCCGCACTTCCGCAGGCTTTGGCAACGACCGCGCCGTGATGATCTCCTCCAACTCCTTGAGGGTCCGCACATAATGCGGGCCCAGCATTTCGAGATAGCGCCGCTCCCCCGGCCCCGCACCGCTGGACAACAAATCCACGGGGTCGGCGTTGATGTCCTTGATGATTTCATCAACCAGCTCCTGAGGTGGCGGCCAGGAAGTTTTGCCAACTGACTTCAATTCAACAGACATTGGCAGCATTAAGCCGCGCCGGTGCGCTGCCGGCAAGTCCTTTCCCCCTATTCCCCGGCTTCGTTCGACTCGGGGATGGCGTCGTTGCGACGCAGTTGCAGGTACAACCCGTTGGCCGGTGACGCCGCGAAGTCGGGGGAACGAAACCCGGCCCGTGGCGCGGGCATGGTTTGGCTGCGAGGAAAGAATTCGCGAATCCGTGGATTGCACTTCGCCCCCAAACCGTGGCTCAGGAGGTGGGAAAATGGTTATTGTCGTTGTCCTCCAGAATCCGCCTCGTTACCTCGGCGGCTACGAGGCGGGTGCGCACCGGGCCCACCAACTCGGTAGCAGAAGGGTCGACCTCCTGCCCCGCGCGTTTCCGGGTATTTCGCGATCAACGCGCCGGACGGGCGGTCGGCGCTCCGAATCGTGGTGGGGTTACGCGCTTGGCGCCGGCAAATGCTGGTCCAATCCAAGCGCGCAACGCTTCCCGCCCTCCCGCTGCACCTGGGCGAGCAACCCGTCGTTGGCTTCGAGATTCCCCCGGCTCGCAGGCGGATGCCAGAGATGATAGCAAAGCGCCCAGCCGCGGACATCGAGGCGGCGCACGCCGCTATTCATCAGGCGGACGGCCAATTCGGAGTCTTCGCGGCCCCAGCCGACGAAGGCCTCGTTGTAACCATTGACGCGCATCAGGTCCGCCCGCCAGAGGCCGAGATTGCAGCCGCGAATTCCATCGAGGTCATTGCGGACCCGGCGCAGGGGAAACGGCCAGTGAAAGGCATGTTTCCAACCGCTCAACTCCCCGGCTCGCAGCGCACGGCGGCGATCGGCGGCAAAATCGCCTTTCCCGAAATACTCCGCGGCGCGTTGCCCGATCAACGCGCGGTGGCCTTGCACAAAAAAGCCTACGCCGGCTTGCGCCTGGTGGTCGGACAGGAAGCGTGGATGCGGCACCGTGTCGCCATCGAGGAAGACCAGATAATCGCTTTGCGCCCGGGCGATGGCCTCGTTGAGGATGCGGGACCGGCGGAAGCCTTCGTTCTTCTGCCAGACGTGATCGGTGCGGAAAGTCTGCGCACGAGCCCATCGCTCGAACACCGCGCGAGTATCGTCCCCCGAGCCATCGTCGGCCAACAAGACTTCATCGGGCTTGCGCGTCTGGAGCGCAACCGCGGTTAGCACCCGGCCCAAGTAATCGGGCTGGTTGTAGGTATTGATGATGAGCGCCAGCGCGCCAGGAGACTTCATGGCGCAGTCGGCTTCGGCAGTTTTGCCTCGGACACCATGGCGTTGCGCGTGAGGGTGGAAAACGCGCTAAGCGCGGCGATATAAAAGCCCGGCCAGCCGTCGAGAAATCCCAACCGCAGGAAGTACGCACGCAGAAACCGCCATGGCGGCCGCACCGCGAACTCGAAAAAGCCGCTGGCCTTGCCCGCCGCGAGCTGGCGCTTCACGAAATCGGCATGGTAGGGCGCGATCTTGGCGATCTGCCGCGCGATACTTTCGTTGCTTAAATGCAGCAAGTCCGAGCGCAGGCGACCCACCCGCCCCCGGACCTCAAGCCGGGCGTGGGGCTCTTCGCCCACCCAGTGAGCCGCCCCCTTGCGATAGAGTCGCCGGACCCGGTCGGGATACCAATCGCCATGGCGAATCCAGCGCCCGCAATAATAGGTGCAACGCGGGAATTCATAGGCGACTGCCGGCGCCTCCGGGCGACTGACGACCTGACCGATCTCCGCGGCGAGCCCGGGCGAAACCACTTCGTCGGCATCGAGGTTGAGCAGCCAGGGGCCGGTGCATTTCTCCGCCGCCGAATTCTTCTGGCCGATGAAACCCTTCCAAGGTTCGCGAAACACCTGGGCGCCGAATTGTCGGGCGATTTCCTCGGTGCCGTCGCGCACATCCTCATTTAGCACGACCACGATTTCGCCCGCCCAGGACGCCACGCTTTCAAGGGTTCGCCCGATGCGATGGGCCTCCGCCCCCGAAATGATGCCGACCGAGACCGGGAGATGCTTTTGCATCGTCAAAGCGGAAGCCATGAGATAAGAACTGGTTCAGTCGATGTCATCGGAACTCGCCAATTTGTACAACGATACCCGCGCCGCCAGCAAAGTAATTGTGGTCGCTCTGGGTTTTCTCGGTGACACCCTCCAGCTCATTCCGGCCCTCTGGGAAATCAAACGGAATTATCCCGGGGCGAAACTGCACGTGGCCACCACCCCGCTGGGAGGTGAAGTCCTGCAGTTATTGCCTTGCGTGGACCGGGTCTGGCCGCTGGCGCGCAACCCGCGGCAGTCGAGCTGGCGTCAGGACGGGCGAACGATCCGGGCGCTCCGGCGCGAACACTTTGACCTGGCCATCAATCTTAGTGGGGCCGACCGGCCGACGATCTGGACGGCATTGATCGGGGCACGGCATTCGGTGGCGCACACGGGCCCGCGGACGCATTTCTGGAGCAAGTGGTTGATTCGACATTGGGTGCCGCGCCAACCACCCGGGATGCCGGTCGCCGAACAACACTTGCGGGTTCTGGAGGCGTGCGGTTTGAATCTGGCGGTCCCCCGCTGGGATTTTCCGGTGCCCTCGACCGTCAGCCAGAAGGTGGAAGCGCTGGTGCCTGCGGACGCACTACATTTTTCCGTCTCTGCGAGTCATCCCTTGAAGGAATGGCCGGTGGAGCGCTGGGTGGATTTGGCGAAGCAATTGATCGCGATTCATCCCCACCTGCGAATCGTCGCCACCGGCAGCAGCCAGCCGCGGGAGCAGGAGCGATTGCGGTTGCTGGCGGCGGGCGTCCGCAGCGCTGCGGTCAAAACCCTGCCCGCGCTAAGCCTGGCCGAAATGGCGGCGGTTTTGCCAAGCTGCCGGCTGCATGTGGGGGCTGACTCCGGAGTTTTGCATCTGGCCGTGGTGGTAGGGTTGCCGACGATCTCGCTGTTTCGGGATTACCATGACGCAAGCGCTTGGACGCCAACCGGGGCGAGGCATCGAGTTTTCCGCATGCCGTGTGTTTGCGTGAACCAAAGGTACCAACCGTGCGCCCAGACAAAACGGGCGGAGTGTCTCGCCAAGTTGGAGGTGGCGCAGGTCGTCGCCGCGATCACCGAGCAACTCCAGCGTGCCACGGTGTAAGCCGCGCCCATAATAAACTCGCCTAGCGCGGGATGCGTCCCACATATTTTCCTTCCGGATGATCCCGTTCATCAAACAACTCGGCAGCTTCCTCCGACCCTACCGTTTTCGCATGGGTTTGGGGATCGTGCTGGGCGTATTCGCCGGCTTCATGGAGCCGCTGGCCATCGGCGCCGCCACCGGGATATTTCACCTGATCTTTTCCCCGGCGGAAGTGTCCGTGGAGAAAATGCTGGCCAAACTCCCGGCATTGGTAGCGGATCGGATTCCGCAATCCGTGTGGGACTGGCTCGCGGCAGCGCAGCAGGCGCTCGTATCGGATGTCAAAACGCAGCCCGCGGCGGTGATGCTGCTGGTGGCGGTGATTCCCGCCGTGATGTTCCTGCGCGGCTTGTTCACCTACCTGAACAACTATTTCCTGCAATGGGCAGCCGTCCGCGCCATCACCGACCTGCGGGTAAAATTATTCGCCCACCTCATGAATCTGCCCGCCGGCTTTTTCAGCGGGACCAACACCGGCGAACTGATGTCGCGGATCATCAACGACACCGCGTCGCTCCAGTACATTTGCAGCAATTCCATGGCGACCCTCGTCAAGGATCCAGCCACGTTGGTGGGACTGGCGATCTATCTGCTCTGGAAAGCACCGCAACTCACCGCCATCTCCCTGGTGGTCATGCCGCTGTGCGTGATTCCCATCGTGATCTATGGCCGCAAAGCCCGACGCAGTGCGGGCAAATTGCAGACGCAATATGCCGAGTTGTCGCAAGTCATGAGTGAAGCCTTCACCGGAAATCGCATCATCCGGGCTTACAATCTCGAGCGACTCGTGGCGGAC
>CAZIJO010000140.1:0-15680 GCA_964539515.1 uncultured Bifidobacterium sp.
TGGGGGAAGTCTGCTTCTTCGTCAGGCCATACACCCAGTTGTCCATGACGCAATAGGTCATCTTGATGTTCTTGCGCGCCGTGTGATTGAAATGGTTGCCCCCGATGGAAAAGGCATCGCCATCCCCGCCGAACACGAACACGTGGAGGTCCGGACGGGAAAGGGAGATGCCGCTGGCGAACGGCAGGGCCCGCCCGTGAATGTAATGGGCGCCGTGGGCCTGTACGAAATACGGAAACCGGCTGGAGCAGCCGATGCCGGCGACGGTGGTGATCTTCTCGTGCCAGATTTTGCGTTTCTCAATCAGCTTGAAATACAGCGCCAGCACGGAAAAGTCGCCACAGCCGGGACACCAGGTCGGGTGGTCGGCGGCGATTTCCTTTTTCGTCAACCCTTTGCGCTCTTCCGGCGCGGGGACGGTCGGCGGCGCAATGGCGGTGAGGTTTCCGGCAGTGCGCGGGGGGATTTCAGTGCTGATATTGCTCATACGTCAAAAGTGACTTGGATTTAGAGTTTGCGCAACCCGGCCGCCACATTGGCCTTCGCGCGTTCGAGAATTTCCTTCACTTTGAAGGTGAGGCCGTCCGTCTTGGTGAGACCGCGGATCTTCGGGTCGCAATACCGCGAGCGCAGCAGGCTGCCCAATTGACCGGTGCCATAGAGGCCTTCGTCGTTCATTTCGACCACCAAAATGTGGTTGAAGCCGGAGAAGATGTTTTCCAAACCCGGCGGCAGGGGATTGAGGTATTTGATATGGAGGGAAGAAACGCTGTCCCCGGCGGCCCGGGAGCGATCCACCGCTTCCTTGATCGGGCCCTGGGTCGAACCCCAGCCCACCAGCAGAATATTGCCTTCCGGCGGCCCATAAACCTTGGGCGTCGGCAGCGTCGCCCCAAGGGCCTGCAGTTTCTTCCGCCGTTTGGCCGTCATCTGCGTATGGAGTTTGGGCGAGCCCGTCGGGTGACCCAGCTCGTCGTGCTCGAGGCCGGTGACGATCGGGTATTTCCCGCTGCCAATGCGGGTGCCGGGGGCCAGATGTTGCGTGATGCCGTCGGGTTTGGACAAATCGTAGGGCTTGTGATCAGCCACCGGGCTCAAATCCGGTCCAATGTCCTGACAGATCTTTTCCAGGTTCGGTTCGGGGAAGGCCTCGATGCGCGTGGCGATGCCCTGGTCGGTGACAATGATCACCGGGACGCTGTATTTCCGGGCGATATTGACCGCTTCGATGGCGGTGTAGAAGCAATCTTCCACGTCCGCCGGCGCAATCACGACGCGCGGGGCGTCGCCATGGCTGCCGAAGCAGGCGATGTTCAGGTCCGATTGTTCAATGCTGGTTGGCATGCCGGTCGAAGGCCCGCCGCGTTGCACGTCCACAATGACCAGCGGCATTTCCGCCATCACCGCCCAACCGAGTGCCTCGGTTTTCAACGAAATGCCAGGACCGCTCGAACCCGTGACCGCCACGCGTCCGGCGTAACTCCCCCCAATCGCCATGGAGATGGCGGCGATTTCGTCCTCGGTTTGGATGAAGGAGCCGCCGTATTTCGGCAATTCGCGCCGGAGCAGCTCCATGATGTCGGACCACGGGGTGATGGGATAACCCGCGCCGAAGCGCACCCCGGCGGCGATCAGGCCGTAGCCCAGTGCCTCGTTGCCGTTCATGACGACCTGGCTGCCTTGCTTGCGCTGGCTGTCCACAAACTTGTAGGTCTCCAACACGCCGCCCAGCGAATGCGCATAGCCCGCATGGAAGGCCGCCAGGGCATTCTTCACAATGCTCTGGTCCTTGCCGGTGAACCGTTCGGTAACGAGTTGTTCCAGCTTGGGGACGTTCAAATCGAACATTTTCGCAATGAGGCCCAGCGAATAGATGTTCTTACCTTTGTCCTTGGCCGTGCCGCCGATCGCTTCGACGGTGAGGCTGGAAATGGGGATGCCGATGTGATGATAAGTTTTCTGCCAGTCCGGATTCGCTTCCACGTGATCGGAATCGTAGAGCACGATGCCGCCCTTGCGGAGCGAGTTCAGATGGTCTTGGTAGGAGTGCTGGTAAAAAGCGAGCAACACATCCGCTTCATCGCCCGAGCTCAGGACTTCGCCGGAGCCAATGCGCACCTGGAAAATGGAGGGCCCGCCCGAAATGGTGGAGGGAATCGTCATGAAGGTCATGACCTCCTGTTCGCTGCGACCGGCCAGCCGGGCCAGGAAACCGCCAATGGCCTGAATGCCGTCCTGCGAATTGCCCGCGATGCGGATGACCGCTTCGGAGATTTTGGAGATCTTCGGCGTTCCGCCATTTCCTTGCGCCACGACTGATGAATCACTCATGAAAAAACTTTCAAATTGCGCCCGGCGCCCGACCGGGAGACTTCCCGTCCGCGCCGTGCGGAAAACTGTGCCATGACACAGTAGCAAGCGACTTGATACTGTCAATTTCATATCCAACTAAAATCTCGATGGGGGGCGGCATTTTACGCTCGTCGCCGGGGTGACCGGCGTCCGGCCGTGCCGTTCCGGGGCGGGGAAGCCCGGTCCGGATCGGTTTTTGTCCTTCCGGCTCAGGGGGGCGGGCGGCGGAAGCCCAGCGGGTTCGGTCCTGGGCTTTTTGGTTTTGGCTTGAAGCTTGCGCCGTGCTTCCGCAGAATTTCCCGTGCTAGGGCCCATGGAATGTGGACTTACGAACCCCGCCAGGGCCGGAAGGCAGCAACGGTAGTTTGCTCCGTATCTGCCGTGGTCACCCTAGCATTTCTTTCAATTCAAAATGAAAAATGAAAAATGAAAAATGGCCGGCCACTGCCCGGTTCATTTTGCATTTCTAATTTTTAACTTTTAATTTGCCTCGTGTCCTATCAAGTCATAGCCCGCAAGTATCGCCCGCAACGGTTCGCCGACGTGATCGGGCAGGAACACGTCACGCAGACGCTCGCCAACGCCATCGCGCAGAATCGAATCGCGCATGCCTATCTGTTTTGCGGACCGCGGGGCACGGGCAAGACCACGATCGCCCGCATTTTCGCCAAGTGCCTGAACTGCACCGGGGGGCCGAAGGTGGACTTTGACGACCAGGACGATCGCGTGAAGGAAATCACGGAGGGCCGCGCGCTGGACGTGATGGAGATTGACGGTGCGAGCAACAACGGCGTCGAGCAGGTGCGCGAACTCCGGGAGACGTGCCAATACGTGCCCGCCAACGGCAAGTTCAAGATCTACATCATTGACGAGGTTCACATGCTCTCGACGCAGGCGTTCAACGCGCTGCTCAAGACGCTCGAAGAACCGCCGCCGCACGTGAAATTCATGTTTGCCACCACCGACCCGGAAAAGGTGCTGGCGACAATTCTGTCCCGCTGCCAGCGCTTCGATCTGCGGCGCATTCCCACCGCGCTCATCGTCAAACATCTCGCGCACATCGCGGCGCTGGAGCAGGTGAAGCTTGACGCCGCCGCGCTCTATGCCATCGCCCGCGGCGCTGATGGCGGCATGCGCGATGCCGAGAGTGCGCTGGACCAGTTGATCAGCTTTTGCGGCGACAAGATTGAAGAGACTGACGTGCTTTCCATGTTTGGCCTCACCGCGCAAGGGCAGATCCTCGAGCTGAGCCGGGCCGTGCTGGCGGGGGAAATCCACACTGCCCTCCGACAGTTGACCGATCTGGCGCAGAAGGGGAAGGATTTGGGCCGGCTGCTTGCCGACCTCCTGAGCCATTTTCGCAACCTGATTCTCTTCCAGGTTTCCAAAGGCGATTTGAACCTGCTGGAGGTTTCCGAAGCGGAAGCCACCTCGCTCAAAGAGCAATCCGCGCTGGCGACCGCCGACGCCTTGACGCGCATCCTCGAGGTGCTGGCCGATGCCGAACTCCGGCTGCGCGACGCCGCGTCGAAGAAAATCCTGATCGAAGTGACGCTCCTGCGGGCCATTGAAGCCCGCAATGCAGTGAGCATCGACGCGGTCCTGCGGCAACTGCAGGCCTTGCGGGGTGGCAACAGCACCACCGTCGAGGCGGCCACACCCAATCCTCCCCCGGCAAAGCGAGCCACCGCTGCAACATCCCCCGCTCCCGCGGCAGCCCCGCCGGGGGATTCACCCCGGCCCCCGGTTGTGGCATCCGTGCCGGCCGCCCTCCCGACTCGGCCCCCGCGGGCCGAAGGCGAGGAGAGCGGGAAGCCCGCCGCCACGGGCGACCTGGAATCGCTCTGGACGCAGCTCGTGGAAGCGGTCACCCGTGTCAGCCGTTTCACCGGCGGCTATCTTATCAATGCGCATCCGGTCGCATTCGCGAACGGCCTGCTGACCATTGGTTTCGATCCCGAATTCGAAGATCAAATGGGCCTGGTGGATAACGCCCGCAATCATGCGTTGCTCCAGACCAAGCTCGCGGAACTTGGCCATGCCAACGCGCAAATCAAATTCGTGAAGGCTGAGGCGCCCGCCGGTCGCACCCCGATCGCCGCGCCGCCGCCGGCCTCGGCCCCCGCGCCGTTGGCCCCCGCCGGTAGCGCGGCCGCACCGCCAACCAAACCCGCCGCGCCGGCGACCAAGGAAAAGCCCGTGTCCGTGCCTTTCAACAAGGATGATTTCAAGAACGACCCGCTCATCGCCCGGGCCCTCGAGGTTTTCAAGGGTCAAATCGTGGAAGTGCGGGCGTGATCAGATCCGCGATTCGCTAATTCCCCCCAAACACTCAACCCCACCCTCACCATGTTCAACGTAGCCCAACTCCAAAAACAAGCGGCCCGGATGCAGCAACAGATGGAACAAGTCCAGGCTCAACTCGCCGTCCGTACCGTCGAAGCCACCAGCGGCGGCGGGGCGGTCAAAGTCACCGCCCGCTGCGACGGCAGCCTCGCGGCCGTGAAGATTGATCCCGCGGCGCTGAATCCCGCCGACGTCGCTTTGCTCGAGGACATGATCCTGTCCGCCGTGAATCAGGCCTTGAATCAAGGCAAGGAAATCTCCACCGCTGAAATGGGCAAAGTCACGGCGGGCATGAAACTGCCGGGGTTCGGGTGAGAGATTAAGAATGCAAAATGTAAAATGGGCGATCATGCGGCGTGGCCGCCCACATTTTTAATTTCTAATTCTTAATTTTGCATTGCCCATGCTTCCCGCTCCCATCGCCAGCCTGATTGCCGCGCTGAGCCGGCTGCCCGGCATCGGACCGCGCTCCGCCGAGCGCATCGCCTTGCATCTCGTGCAGACGGAGTCGGGCGGCGTGCGCCAGCTGGCCGAGGCGATGCTGCAGGCCCGCGAGCGCATCCAGTTTTGCACCACCTGCGGCGCGTTGACCGAAACATCCCCCTGTGCGATCTGCGACGACCCGCGGCGCGATGGCACGCTGCTTTGCGTTGTCGAGCGCGCCGTGGACACCCTGAGCGTCGAAAAGGCCGGCACGTTTCGCGGCAAGTTCCATGTGCTGGGCGGCAAGATATCGCCGCTCGACGGCGTGGAGCCGGAAGACTTGCGTATCGCCGAACTGGAAGCACGGCTCACGCAGGAATCCATCCGGGAAGTGGTCATCGCGCTGGGGACGGACGTGGAAGGGGACGCGACGAGTTTTTACCTGGCCAAGCGGCTCGCGCGCACCGGGCTGAAGATCTCCCGGATTGCCCACGGCCTCCCCGCGGGCAGCGGGCTGGAGTACGCGGACGAATTGACGTTGAGCCGGGCCTTGGAGGGGCGGCGCGAAATGTTGTGAATTGTACCGGCCAGCCATGACAAAACCTTCCATCGTGGTCTTCGACCTGGGCAAAGTCCTTTTGGATTTCGATTACGCCATCGCCGGCCGCCGCATCGCCGCCAAGTCGAGCATGCCGGCCGCCGGCGTGCATGCGTTCCTCAACCAGTCGCCGCTGCTCCACCGCTACGAAACCGGGCTCATGACGCGCCAGGAGCTGTTTGCCGAAGTGCGCGCGGCCACCGGATTCACGGGCGACCTCGCGGAATTTAGTGGATCCTTCGCGGACATCTTCACCGAAATATCGGAGATGACCGCCCTCCACGCCGCGCTCCGCCGCCGAGGCATTCCGACCTACATCTTCTCGAACACCAACGACCTCGCCATGGAACATGTCCGCCGCAACTTCCCGTTCTTCGCCGATTTCGACGGTTACATCCTGTCCTACGAAATCCGGGCCATGAAGCCGGACGCGCGAATTTACGAAGCCCTTGAAGCCATGGCGGGGAGACGTGGTCCGGAGATTCTCTACCTTGACGATCGTCCTGAGAATGTCGCGGCCGGGGCCGCACGGGGCTGGCAGGTGATTCTCCAGACCGAGCCGGCGAAATCCCGAGCAGCCGTCGAACAACTTGGCCTGCTCGATGGCCTCTAGCCCCCGCGCTCGCCCCAGTCATGAGCAAACCGGTCAAATCGCAATGGGACTTCGGGGAACTCTTTCCGACCGAAGCCACGCGTCGGGTGCTCTCGGTCAGTGAACTCACGACACAGGTCAAGCGGTTGCTGGAAAAGCAGATTGGCTCAATCTGGGTCAGCGGGGAGATCACGAATCTCCGGGCGCAAAGCTCCGGCCACATTTATTTCACCCTGAAGGATGCCGGCTCGCAACTGAGTTGTGTGTTGTTCCGCAAGGAATCCGTGCCGCAGCGGGATTTGCTTCAGGATGGTCAGAAAATCCTGGTGCAGGGCGACGTGACGGTCTACGAAGCCCGCGGACAGTATCAACTGCTGGTGCGCGCCGTTGAGCTCCAGGGCGTGGGCGCGCTGCAACTCAAGTTCGAGCAGCTCAAGCAACGGCTGGCGGCTGAAGGGTTGTTTGCGCCCGAACGCAAGCGGCCTTTGCCGCCCTATCCCCAGCGGATCGGTCTGGTGACGTCGCCCACGGGCGCCGCGATCCGCGATGTCCTGCATGTCATTCAACGCCGTAACCCGGGCTTGGAAATCATTCTCGCGCCCTGTCGCGTCCAGGGCGAAGGCGCGGCGGCGGAAATTGCGGCGGCGATTCGTCAGCTCAATGAACTCAACCGGCAACCGGCAACCGGCAACCTGGATCTGATTCTGGTCACGCGCGGCGGCGGCAGCCTGGAGGATCTCTGGGCCTTCAATGAGGAAGCGGTGGCCCGGGCGATTTTTGAATCGGCGCTCCCGGTCGTATCCGCGGTGGGCCACGAAATTGACTTCACGATCAGCGATTTTGTGGCCGACCTCCGTGCGGCGACGCCCAGTGCGGCGGCGGAAATCATCACCGAAGACGTGTTTGCCAGCCGGCAATTTGTGGCCGAGGCGGCGGCGGTGATGAACTCCCGCGTCCGGCAGCGGATCGCGCGGGAACGGGAGGATTTTCTAAGTGTGACCCAGCGGTTGCGGCGCGCTCATCCGCGGCGCCGGCTCGACGAGCAGACGCAACGCTTGGACGATTTGCAGAGCGGACTGGTGCGCTCGGCGAAGCAGGGGGCGCGCGGACAACGCGTGGCCTGGCAGAATCTGGCTACGCGGGTCCTGCGCGTGCGCCCCGGCCAGGCGCTGCAACAGCGGCGGGAGGGATTGCACCTGGCCGCCCGGCAATTGCGCGAACTCGCGCGGCATCAGCGGGACAATGCCGGGAATTCGCTGGCCAACCTGGTGGCCCGGCTGCGGTTGTTGGGGCCGGAACAAGTGCTGGCGCGGGGCTATTCGATCACCATGGATGCGGCCACGGGCAAGATTCTGCGCGACGCCAGGCAGGTGAAGGCCGGTCAACGTCTGCGCACACGATTGAAGAGCGGCGAGATTACGAGCCGGGCAGACGGATAACGGGCGGTTTTTTGGGAGAGGTCATTTCCGCTTTGGGAGATGAAGCGGGCCTTCCATGTTTCATCGCGTGACGCGATCAACTTCTAGGGCGCGACCCGGCCGCGATAAAAACGATGGGGGAACAGAAGCGTGTTGGTCTCGACAAACGTGAAAGGTGCTACGTTCGTGCGGAGCGGGGACCAAGCCGGATTGGTCAGGTTCGTGGTAGCCTGGACAATGTAGTTGGAGCCGGTGCTCCCCGTAAGCTGAAATTGGAATTGTCCCCCGGCCAGAGTCACATTGGTGAGCGCGGGGGGCAAAGCCGGCGGATGGTTTGGGGCGAGGGAATCCCCAAAGAGCGAGACCATGTCAAAGCGCGTCGTGCCCGAGCCTGCATAGCTGCCGCCGGTTTGAGCGGCGACATAGGCGTTTGCACCCGAGCCCGTCGCAGTATTCTCGAATTCGTTCACGATGCGGAAACCAAAGTTCGGATTGTCATTCACGCCGGGTAGCGAGCTGAGACTGTTGGTGTGCGCCTCGAAACTGGTCGCCGTAACGACACCAACTGCCGTCGGATAATCCAGAAACGTGCTGCCATTCGTTGTGTATTGCAGGCGGGAATATTTGCTGCCGGTGTTGCTGACGCGTTGGTCCCATCGGACGACCAGATTCTGCTTGCCGACGGTGCTGACGTCAAAGCGCACGCCGGCCGTCTTGTTTCCGCTGGAAGCGGCGGGATAACCAGTGGTGTTCCAGCCCGAATTGTCGTTCATCGCAGGATCAGTGGCGCTGCCGCCCGCAAAGGTTGGGGTAAGTGCAGTGATCAAGGAGGCTGTGCCGGCGCCAATGGCCGGTGTAGTTGTCCCGGTGGTGGTGATTCCATCGGGCGGCACGCTGTTAAAATTCCATTGCGCAATGATGCCACCGGCAATTGGTGCGTTCACCGTCAGAACCGCAACCTCACTGGTCACGCTGCCACTGGTGTTGGTGACGACGACGGAATAATTCCCCGCGTCCGCAAGTCGAGCGTTGGTGCGGGTGAAGGTAACTTCGCCGGCGCCAGGCAGGTTGGTGCCTGCGAACCGCCATTGATAGCCCAGCGGGCCAGGGCCAGTGGCGCCGATGGTGAAGGTTGCGTTTTCGCCCACATTGACGGTTTGGTTCTGCGGTTGATTGGTAATCACTGGTGTGGTGGTGATCACCAGCAATGCATTTGAACTGGTGACGCTTCCGGCGAGGTTCGTGATGACCACGGTGTAAGCGCCGGCATTGGCCGCTTGGATGTTCGTCAGCATTAAACTGCTCGCCGTTGCACCCGGGACGTTCGTGGCGGTATGACGCCATTGGTAGCTAAGCGGCGCGGCGCCGGTCGCAGTGACGGTGAAGGAGACGGTCGCCCCGATGGAGTTGGTCTGACTCTGTGGCTGCGCGGTGATTGCAGGTGGATTGGTTGCGTCACCGGAAGAGATCAAAAAGTCCTTGATGACCGCCATGTGTTGACCGTTGGCGGAATCGTTCAATTGCACTGGCGAAACCTCTCCGAGGTTTGCGTACACCCGCGAGTCGAAAACCAGCCCGTTGGGAAAGGAACTGACTCCAATGACCACGTTCGTCAAGCGCGTCGCGAAGGCGGAACTTGGAAGCACGTAATCATACGGCTTGTTCCGATTCAAGTTGGTGTCGGGATCGCCGTTACCGTCGGCCGGTATGGGGTTGTCGCGCAAAAAATTTCCATTGGTCAGGGTATTGATGGCTGATTCTGCGCGGTCGTCGGTGTTAAAGTCACCGCCAACCACAATCCAGCCACTCGGTGGCACCATGGCATTGGTCTGAATAATTGCTCGCAGCTCGGTGGCCTCCAGTCCACGCGTGGATTCGCTGCTGGTCAACAGATGCACGCTCACCGCCAGCAAGTCATTCGTGCCGGGCAAATCGATTCGCGCCCAGGCGAAGCCGCGGTTGGGCGATTGTGCGTCATCCCAAGAGCCGGCGGCCACGATCGGGTAACGGCTGATCACGCCGTTGGGGATGTCGTAACTGGCGTTGGTTTCGCGGGTGTATTGGAACGTGGGTCCAAACGCCGTGTCAACGAACGAGCGGATGTCGCTGTCGGTGTCGCCGGCATACTTGAATTCCTGAATGCAGATGATGTCCGGTTTCAGGCCCTGGAAGATGCGGATTTGCGAATCACCGTAGGTCTGGCTGTTGCCCGTCAGATTCGCCGCCAGGACGCGAATGATGACGTTGCTTTGCGCCCGCACGGGGAATGGTGCCGGGCCGCCGGCAACAAGAAAACACCCGATCATGGCTGCCAGTCGAACAACTTTGGTGCTCACGAATGACAAACGACCGCCTTGTTTAACCGCTCCGGCAGGAATTTTCAACCGGCAAAAACCCGGACTGGTAGGTTGGGCGGTGCCGCGCGGCTAGCAGAGAATCCAGCGCCGTGATGCGCGTCTGCCCGGTGGGGTGATGTTCGAGGGGATTGGAAAAAATCTCTTTTCAAAACTGGAACGGGCTGCTAATGCGTTGCTTACCGAATCAGAATCAGCCAAAGACTCAGCCCCTCAAAGAACGACTATGAAGACAACCACCTCGGCTTTAGCCCGCGTTTTGCTCGTGCTCGCGGTAATCAGCCTTTCCCCCGTCAGCCAGCTGTGCCCGGCAGCCACGCTCAGTTGGTCGGGCGGTGGCGGCGCCAATGCCAATTGGGATAACGGCGCCAACTGGGGTTTTGCCGGTACTCCGGCTTCCGGAGACACGCTGGTGTTCCCCGCAGGCCAGCCAAATTTGAACAACACCAACAATATTCCGGGGTTGGTGTTAAGCCAGATGCGCTTCGCCGGGGCCGGCGGCGGTTACGTGATCCGTGGTAATGCTCTCACCGTGACGAACAATATCGAGGGGACGAACACGGTGGGGCTGAACACCGTCCAACTAAACATTGCACTCGGCGCGCCGAGTTTCACCATCAACGTCGGCAGCGGCGCCAGTCTGACGCTCGGCGGCGTTCTGAGCGGGAGTGCGAGCGTGACCAAGCCGGGTCTGGGTACGCTGACTTATTCCGGTTCCGCGAACACGTACACAGGCCCGACGGTGGCGTTGGAGGGCACGCTGGAACTGGGCAAAGGGGGAAGCGCCCTGTCGAGCACGCTACAGGTCGGCGATTCCACGCACTCCGCGACGGTCCGGTACCTGTCGGACAATCAAATCCCCAACAACTCCACCGTGACGCTCTACAACGGCTCGGTGCTGGACTTGAATAACTTCTTTGATGACCTCGGCACGCTCAACCTTCACAACAACACCACGGTGAACATGGGCACGGGCTTTCTGGATTTTCGCGTGCCCAATTCCATCAACGTGATCAGCGGCTTCGCGACGATCAATGGCCGGATCGGGCTCCCAACGGGCAACATTACGGTGGATGTTCCGGAAATGGCGGTTTTGACGGTCAACGCGACCATCACCGGCGGCAACGGCTTCTTCAAGTCGGGCCCCGGCATGATGCACCTCATTTCCAGCAACAGCTATTCTGGGCCGACTGTGGTGCAGGCGGGCTGGTTGCGGCTGCAGAATGGAAACGCGCTGGGCTCCACCGCCGCCGGTACGGTGGTCAGCAACCTCGCCTCACTGGTGCTGGACCTGCCGTTCGGTGTCACCAATGAAGCCTTGACGCTGAACGGGTACGGCGTCAACTCCAGTTGGGGCGCGCTGGACACCGAGTCGGCCGGGACAAATTACTGGACGGGCCCAATCACTTTGAACGCCGAGTCCACCATCGCTCCGTATGGCGGCACCCGGGTATTGCGGATTAGTGGGGTCATCTCGGGGCCGGGTGGGTTCATCCTCGGCACGCAAGCTGGCAACGGCGGCGGCATCCTTTACCTCGACGGTGCTGCGGCGAATACCTACGGAGGCGACACCATTGTCAATTCGGGAACGTTGCTGCTGAACAAGAACACGTTTGATGGCGCTGTTCCCGGTGACCTGATCGTGGGCAACGGCGCTGGGGTGGATGTCGTGCGTTTGCTGCAATTAAACCAGATTGCCAACACGGCTCTGGTCACGATCAACGCGGGCGGCTTGCTGGACTTGAACAATCTGCTCGAAGGAGTTGGCTCGCTGGACATGACCGCCGGCACGGCGCAGTCCGGGTCGAGCACGTTGGTGTTGTTTG
The DNA here is from genome assembly GCA_964539515.1 of uncultured Bifidobacterium sp. Classification (GTDB taxonomy): domain Bacteria; phylum Verrucomicrobiota; class Verrucomicrobiia; order Limisphaerales; family JADLHS01; genus JADLHS01. Next base: position 11,910 of record CAZIJO010000140.1, read on the forward strand.
GCAACAAGGTCACCACGCATGCCGCCGCCGCGTCATCCACGATCAGCGGGACTCTGGAGCTTGCGGGAGGCGCCACGACGTTTGAAGTGGCCAACGGAGCGGTGGTCAGCGACCTGCTGGTTTCGGCAGCCGTTGAAGGCGCGGTCGCGGTGATCAAGAATGGCAATGGCGCTCTCCAACTGTCCGCCGCGAACGCGTATTCCGGCCTCACGACCATCAGCAACGGTTTTATCCTGATCAGCAATCCGTTGGGGCTGGGGACTGCTGCTGCGGGCACCGTGTTGAGCGGTGGCAACCTCAGCATCGTCGGCGCGAGCGTGACCGGCGAGAGTCTGACCAACAATTCGACCGCCTCAATTCTGCAGGCCAGCGGCGCGTCCGGCTGGGGCAGCAATGTGGTGCTCAATGCCGAGCTGGAGGTGCAGGTCATTGGTGGCGGCACCTTTGATATTTCGGGCGCCATCAGTGGTGTGGGCGCGCTCACGAAGTCCGTTACGGGCACGTTACGTTTCTCCGGCCCTCCGGCCAACACCTACAGCGGCACCACGATCGTTGAGGCGGGCACGCTGGAATTGAGCAAGCCCTCCGGCACGAGGGCGCTTGCCGGTAATCTCGTCGTTGGTGACGGTTTGGGCGGAGTTAACGCGGACGTGGTGCGCCTGTTGGTAGACAATCAAATCTCCGATAGCACCGATGTGGTGGTCAGCCGCAGCGGCTTGTTCGACTTGGGGATCGAATGGGACGTGATTGACGAGTTGAGTGGCACGGGCAATGTCACTTTTGGAGTGGCCGGTTGGATCGAAGTCGGAGCAGCCAACGGCAGCAGCACGTTCAGCGGCATCGCTTCCGGCCCGGGTTTCGACGGAGGTTACACTCTGCGCAAGCTTGGCACGGGGACGTTTACCCTGACCGGGGACAACACTTATTTGAATCAGACGCGCGTGGACAATGGCACGCTGATTGTCAATGGCTCGCAGCCCCAGAGTCCGTTGTTCGTGGGCGCGAACGCTGCAACTGCGGGCGGCACTGGGGTGGTGGGCGTGGTTCGGGGGGTGGGAAATCTCGCCCCAGGCAACAGCCCCGGGCTCCTGACATCCAGCAACCTGTCCTTCAATAGCACCGCCGATTATTTTGTCGAGTTGACCGGCCCGAATCCCGGAACCGATTATGACCAATTGAACGTTCGCGGCACCAACACCCTCGGTAATGCCACCCTGCACGTCACGGCGGCGTTTACGACTCCGGTCGCCGTCGGGCAGCGGTTCACGATCATCAACAACGACCTGTCCGACCCCATCACCGGCACATTCAACGGATTGGCCGAAGGCGCGTCCCTCACGGCGGGGTTCTACGCCTTCACCATCAGTTACGCCGATGGCACTGGCAATGACGTGGTCCTCACGCTCACAAACGTACCCGGGGCCGCGGTGGGCAACCTGACCGGCGTCACCAGCGGCAATGGGAATGGGGCGATTGATCCCAACGAATGCAATCTCTTGAGCGTCGTGTTGACCAACCAGACCGGCACCCCGATGACGGGTATCTCAGCGACGTTGGCGAGCGTCACGCCCGGCGTCCTCGTCACTGAAATGATCGCGCCGTTTCCCGACGCCGCGGGCAATGGCACCAGCACCAATTCGCTGGGCTTCCAGATTTCCACCACCACGAACTTCGTCTGCGGCACGGGCATCAATCTGCTGCTCGCGGTGACCACCGCCAGTCACGGCGCGTTCGTCGTTCCCGTGGTGATTGGTTCCGGCGCGACCGCGGCATTGCCGATCCGCTTCGACAACAACACCGTCACCAACGTGCCGGACATTGGTGTGATTGAATCCACCAACACGGTGGCGGCGTGGTCCGGCCCGGTGGCCAAAATCGCCGTGTCGCTCTGGCTGGTCGCGCCGTTCAGTTCCGATGTGACGCTCACCTTGATCGCGCCCAATGGCAACTCGGTCGAGCTGAGTTCGGGCAATGGTGCCGGGGCCAACTACGGCAGCGGGAGCGCTGATGCGGCGCGCACCATCTTCGATGATGCTGCCGCCGTTTCCATCACTGCCGGGGCTTCCCCGTTTGTCGGTACCTTCCGTCCGGAAGGCAGCCTCGCCAGTCTGCTGGCCGGGAACCCCGTCGGCAATTGGCGGCTGCGCATTGATGACGCTTTCGGTTCGGGCAGTCCCGATACCTTGCGCGCCTGGTCTTTGTTCCTGTACCCCGCCGAATGCACCCCGGGCAGCGGCCAGTGCGAACTGTGCCCGGACGTTGTCCTCACCAGCGCCATGGGGCCGAACAGCCCGATGTACAGCACCGGCTATCTTAGCCCCAACAGCGTGCCCAGTGCCTGCGGCGTGGCGAAGGCCTGCCCTGGCACCAGCCCGGGCACTTATCCCACGCAGAGTTTCCGGTTCCAGAATGGCCCCTCCGACGCCTGCATTACCGTGACCCTGGAACATACCAACATCGCTTACGCAATGGTCGCCGAGGCTTACACGGCGGCATTTAATCCGACCAACGCCGACAAATGCGCCAGTTACCTGGCGGATGCTGGTTTTGTCGTGAACCCCGGAGTGCCGCGCTCGTTCTCCTTCGCTGTGACCTCGAATGCCACCTTCGTGGTGAACCTGGTTTCCGGCGGTTACGGCCCCTACAAGCTCACCGTCTCCGGCGGCGATTGCCGACCTGTGCTCAACATCACCCCGACCAGCGGCACGCAGGCCGTGCTCGATTGGACCACGGCGGCGCCGGGTTATCAGCTGGAACACACGAACTCGCTGGCGTCCGGCGCGCCTGTCTGGCCCGCGGTCGTGGGCGAACCGGTAATCGTGGGCGGCCGTTATACGGTGACCAACCAGATCACCGGCACGAACCAGTTCTACCGGCTGCGCAAACCGGTGACGCCGGAATTGTAAACTCCGCTTCCAACCGCCCCGCTGGCGCATGCGAGCGGGGCGGTTTGCTTTTCGCCGCTCTTGAACACTTGACGGGCGGCCCGGACGATTCCATTGATTGGTCATGCAAATGGACAAACTGACCATCAAATCGCAGGAAGCCCTGGCGGAATCCCAGCGCATCGCCCACGGCTCCTCGCATCAGGCCGTGGATTGCGAACACTTGCTGCTCGCGCTCATGGGGCAGGGGGAGAGCCTTGTGCCCGAACTCCTGGAGAAGATCGGCGTGTCGCCAGCGAAGTTGCAGCCGGACGTGGAACAGGAACTGGCGCGCCGTCACAAGGTTCAGGGCACGAGCAGCAGTGACTTGTATTCCAGCAATGAACTCAAGAAGGCGCTCGACGCGGCGCAGGCCGAGGCGGGAAAGCTCAAGGATGACTATATCAGCACCGAGCATCTGCTGTTGGGCATCCTCGATGCCGGTGGCGCGGCGCTGAAACAGATTTTCAAGACGCATGGACTCAAGCGCGATGTGGTCCTGAAGGCGTTGGCGGAGTTGCGGGGCAATCAGCGAGTCACCGATCAACAGCCGGAAGGAAAATTTCAAGCGCTCGAAAAGTATGGGCGCGATCTCACCGCCCTGGCGCGGCAGGGGAAGATTGACCCGGTCATCGGCCGCGATGAGGAAATCCGCCGCGTAATGCAGGTGCTCACGCGGCGCACCAAGAACAACCCGGTGCTTATCGGCGAACCGGGCGTGGGTAAGACGGCCATCGCCGAGGGCCTGGCGCGGCGCATTGTCAGTGGCGATGTGCCCGAGTCGCTGAAGAATAAACGGCTCGTGGCGATGGACCTCAGCGCCATGATTGCCGGCGCGAAATATCGC
>CAZIJO010000141.1:0-15669 GCA_964539515.1 uncultured Bifidobacterium sp.
GGGGGCGGTGCCAGCAAGGAGCAGGTCACGGCCGCGTTCAAGATCATCCTCCAGGACCCGCACGTGAAGGGCATCCTCGTGAATATTTTCGGGGGCATCATGGATTGCAATGTCATCGCGGCCGGCATCGTCGAGGCGGTGCGGGAAACCGGCTTGAAACTTCCGCTGGTCGTCCGCCTCGAAGGCAACAACGTCGTCGCAGGCAAAAAAACCCTGGCGGATTCCGGTCTCACGCTCATCACGGGTGACTCGATGGCGGACGCCGCGCAGAAAGTCGTCCGCGCGGTGGGCAACCAATGAGGATCGGCCGCGCACCAGCGACCCGCAACGGGGCGGAAGGGCAGATGCCGAAGCCGTTATCCGGCGGGGACGACCTGCTGCCGTACCGGCGGCTGGTGGAACTGCAAAAGCAGATGATCGAAATGGCACACCAACACGAGCAAGCCCGCCGCGCTTGCGACGCCCTGCGCGAGCAAGTGGCGTTCGAGATCATTGCCCGCCAGCGGGCCCGCCGGAGCCCGTTGCATCGCTTCCAGCAATCGACTTTGCGGCTGTGCAAGCGCCTCGCCACCTTGGCGTTGGGGGCGGCGTCATTCAACCCGTTCCGTTCCACGCGCCCCTCCTCATGCTAAAGATCACTGAAATCGCCTTCAGTTGTTATCCGGTCACCGACATGGCTCGCGCCCGCAGGTTTTACGAAGGGGTTCTGGGCTTGAAACCCACCATGCTCGTCGGTGAACCCGGCGGGATGCAGTGGACCGAGTACGACATCGCCAACGGCACGCTGTCGCTCGGCGCCGGCGCGCCGGATTGGAAGCCCACCGCAACCGGTTGTTCGGTCGGCCTGGAAGTCGAAGATTTCGACGCGGCCATCGCCCATCTCAAGGCAAACGGGGTGAAGTTCAAAATGGAGCCGTTCCCGACGCCCGTCTGTCAGATGGCGTTCGTCTACGACCCGGAGGGAAATTTGATTTGCATCCACAAGCGGAACGAAGGGCAGCACTGATTTGATTGTGACGCCAGAACGTACCAACGCAACGGGCTGCGAACTACCGGCCGCTTCGGCAAGTTGTCTGACAAGCGCTGCTGGATTTAACGACGAAGCATCGATGTCGCTGATGGACAGTCTGGCGATGACGCCGTGGGAAAGAATTTTGGCGAACGACGACATGGTCAACTTCGGTGATTTGCTGCGAGCGGCGATGAAGGAGCGAAATGCAGAATCTCGCTGAACTCACGAAGCGGTTGATTGACGCGCAAGTTGAGTTTGTTCTCGTTGGCGGATTCGCCGCCATCGCCCACGGAGTTCTGCGTTCCACCCGAGACGTGGGCACCTGTTGCCGGTGCTCCGATGAGAATCTGATGCGAATTCAGAAGGCGCTCACCGGGCTTCATCCAACTCATCGTCCGCGGACGGATTTGCCGCTCGAACTGACGCCGGAATTGTGTGCCAGCTTGAAGAATTTGTATTTGAAGACGGATTTGGGTATCCTCGACTGCCTCGGCGAGATAAAGGGCATCGGTGGTTATGAAGCGGTCGCCGATCGTTCGGTCGAGTTGGTGCTCCCGATTGGCCGGTGCCGGGTCATTGACCTCGATGCTTTGATCATCGCGAAAGAGGCAATGGATCGGGATCACGACCGGATTACCGTTAGAGATTTGAAAGACATTAGGCAACGCCAGCAAAGAAACTGATTCGTAAGTGGTAAATCCAAAATCGCGAATTTCACATGGCCATTCTCGTTAAACCCAATACCAAAGTTCTCATCCAAGGCATCACCGGCAGCTTCGGCGCGCGGCATGCCCAACTCTCGATTGACTACGGCTCGCAAATCGTGGCGGGCGTCACGCCGGGGAAGGGCGGCCAGTTCTTCGAGCACGGCGGTCAGCGCGTTCCCATCTTTGACACGGTGGGCGATGCCGTGAAACAGACCGGGGCCACGGCCAGTGCGGTGTTTGTCCCGCCCCCCTTTGCGGCGGACGCCATTCTCGAAGGCGTGGACGCCGGGCTCGAGCTGGTGGTCGCCATCACGGAAGGCATTCCGGTAAACGACAAGGAGAAGGTGAAGCGTGCGATGGAAGGCAAACCCACACGTCTCATCGGTCCGAATTGTCCGGGGATCGTCACGCCGGGCGAGGGCAAGGATTCCCAGGGCGGCTGCCGCATCGGCATTTCGCCGGGCTACATCCACAAACGGGGCCATATCGGAGTCGTGTCCCGCAGCGGCACGTTGACCTACGAGGCGGTGTGGCAGCTCACTTCGCGCGGCGTCGGTCAATCCACCTGCGTCGGCATCGGCGGGGATCCGGTCAATGGCACATCGCATCTCGACGTCATCAAGCTTTTCAACCAGGATCCCGAGACGACCGGCATCATCATGATCGGCGAAATTGGCGGCAGTGCCGAGGAGGAAGCCGCGGAATGGATCAAAGCGAATTGCAAAAAGCCGGTGGCTGGGTTTATCGCCGGTACGACTGCCCCACCGGGCCGCCGCATGGGGCATGCGGGCGCGATTGTCAGCGGGGGCAAAGGAACGGCCGAGGCGAAGATTGCCGCCTTCAAAGCCGCCGGGATCGGGGTCGCGGTTACCCCGAGCGAGATGGCGGACACGTTACTGCGGATGATGTGAAACAGTGGTGCCGGAAACGTGAGGCATGAACAGCGCGCCGGCGGCCAGGCTGGTTTCCCGCTTCACAAATCAGGTCTCACGGTCCCATGGCCCTCATTGATTTCATTTTGAATCTTGCGGCGTTGCTGCTGTGGTTCAACTGGCGGGCGGGGCGGATGGACCCCTTGGCGGCGGCCACCCCTTCCACGCTGGCGGGGACTCTGCGGCGGGCGGACAAGACCCCCTTGGCGCGCTGGCAGCTGCCGGCGATGATCGCCGGCTTGATTTTCACGCGCGCCATTTTCTACTGGTTGATCGGGGGCGCGAAGGAGCTGGGCTGGACGGGGACGCTGGACCTGGGAGTGATTGCCGTCCCGTTTCGCAGTGACATGTTTAGGCGCATGCTGTTGTTTTCCGTTCTCAGTTTTGGGCTGGCGCTGACGGTATTTTTCATCTGGTTGATTCTCCTATCCGTGCTGAGGCCAGCGACGGCGGACGTGGATGCGCTCCGCGGTTTGTTGCGTTCACAGCTGGGACGGGTGGAGGGCTGGCCGTGGCTGATCAAACTGCTGCTGCCCCTCCCGCTGGTTACGGGGTTGTGGTGGGTGCTGAGCTGGCCGTTGACTTATGGCGGAATCCTGCCACCGGTTGCCTCGGTGTGGCAGCGGACGGAACAAGCGTTGCTGGTGGGCTTGGGCAGTTATCTCGCAGCGAAATTGCTGATCGGCGGAGTGCTCGCTTTGTACTTCGTGAGCAGCTACATCTACTTTGGCCGTCACCCTTTCTGGTCGCAGCTTGACGCGATTGCGAACCGGGTGCTCGCCCCCCTGCGTCGCCTGCCATTGCGAGTTGGGAAGGCGGATTTGGCGCCGGTGGTGGGCATTGTTCTGGTTTTTCTGCTCGCCCACTTCGTCGAAAACGGTGTGAAAACTCCACCGCGGAAGGATCGCGCCGGGCGGCCGCTGCCGCCCCGGGTTGAAATTCCCGGACTAGTGGAGCTCTATCAGCGGATTTCGCCGTGAACCGCCGGGCGCGGGCGCGAGCCCCGGCTCATGCCGGCTTCGGGAGTCGAACCGTGACCTTCGTGCCGCGTCCCAGCTCGCTTTCGATGGTGAGCGTGCCGCCGTGCAATTCGGTAAGCCGCCGCGCAATCGTAAGGCCAAGGCCGAGCCCCTGCTGTTCATGGGTCTTGCGGTCAAATTGCATGAACGCTCCGACCTTGCTGATCTGCTCCGGAGTAAAGCCGCGCCCTTGATCTTTGGCCGAGAAAAACACGCCGTCCGCGGTTGCTCCCAGTTCCAGGATCACCGGGGTGCCGGGGGACGAAAACTTGAAGGCATTGTGGATCAATTCGCCGGCCGCCCGGACCAGGTAATCCTCCGACATTGGGATGGTGGCCGGGGCAAAGTTGATCTGCAGGTCGGTGGCTCGCCGGGCGGCCTCGGCTTTCCGGCGGGCGTCGGCTTCGATCAACGGCCCCGGCGCGGTGGTTTGTTGGCCGCGCAGCGTTCGTAACTTCTGCGGATCGGCCTGCAGGAGTTCCAGCTGGGAGTAAACCAGAAAAGTTTCGACGAGTCGTTCGAGCGCGTGACCGCTCTGGGCGATTTCCTGGCCCATATCCGCCACTTCCTCGGGGGAAAGCGTGGCGGCGCACGTGGCCAGCATCTCGCCGTTGGCAAGAATCCCGTTCAGCGGCGTGCGAAACTCATGCGGCAACATCATGCTGATGTTGCCGCGCAAGTTGGTTAATTTTATCTCCGCCTGGGCTTGCACCGCCTCCGCCTTCTTCAGCCGCGCCTCCACGGAGGCATAAAGCTCGTCGAGCGTGAACGGTTTGGGCAGGTAGTCGTCTGCGCCCTGTTCCATCCCCTGCCGCATGCCCTCGTTGTCCGCCTGACCGGTCATCAGGATGAACGGGATGGTGACGGTGGTCGGTTCGTTGCGGAGGGCGGTCAAGGTGGCGTAGCCGTTCATTCCTCCCATGTTGACATCGCACAGGATCAGGTCCGGAAGCTCTTTGCGGGCCGCAGCAATTCCCGAGGTGCCATCCTTGGCCTGAATCGCTTTGTAACCGCGCTGTTCCAAGGCCATCTGGACCATCTCGCGCAGCCACTCCTCGTCGTCAATGACCAATATTTTCTTCATTGCGGCGCCGGCGGCTGAAACTATTTCCGATCGGCCAGGGGAACATACCGCGCCAGCGTGGGCCCCGTGTAGATTTGCCGGGGCCGGTAAATCCGCGATTTGTTGTTCTCGAGGATCTCCTTGTAATTCGCAATCCAGCCGGGCATCCGGCCGATCGCGAACATCACCGTGAACATCGCCACCGGAATGCCGATGGCGCGCATGATGATCCCGCTGTAAAAATCCACATTCGGGTAGAGTTTGCGCTCCACAAAATACGGATCCCGGAGGGCGGCCTCTTCCAATTTGATGGCGATGTCGAGCAGCGGATCGGAGATATGCAGGGTCTTCAAGACCTCGTCACAGGCCTTTTTGATGATCTTCGCCCGCGGATCGTAGTTCTTGTACACCCGATGGCCAAAGCCCATGAGCTTTTTGCCGCTGGCCTTGTCCTTGGCGGCAGTGATGAACTTGGAGCCGTCGTCGCCGGACTTATGAATCTCCATCAGCATTTCCACCACCGCTTGATTGGCCCCACCGTGCAACGGTCCCCACAGCGCACAAACCCCCGAGGCGCAACTGGCATACATGTTCGCCTGGCTGGAAGCCACCATGCGCACGGTCGCCGTTGAGCAATTTTGCTCGTGATCGGCATGCAGCAGGAAAATCAAATCCAGCGCCCGGACCACCTCCGGTTTGATGAGGTAGTCATCGTACGGATCGGAGAACAGCATGTGCAGGAAATTCGCCGTGTACTTGTAGCTGTTCTTGGGATAGATGATCGGGCGGCCTTCCGACTTGCGATACGAGAACGCGGCGATCGTTCGCACCTGGGAGATCAACCGCGCCGCATTCAAGGCAAAGTCGCTGGCATTGGCACCGTGCATCACGTCCGGGTAGAAGCAGCTCGCGGCATTGATCATCGCCGAAAGAATCGCCATGGGATGCGAGCTCGAGGGGAAGCCCTCGAAATGATACTTCATGTCCTCATGCAGATTCTGGCTGGCCGTCAGCAAATCGGAAAAGCGACTCAGCTCCGTCCGGTTGGGCAGGTGGCCGTAGATGAGTAGATACGCGGTCTCGATGAAAGTGGAGTGCTCGGCGAGCTCCTCGATGGCGATACCCCGATAGCGCAGGATGCCTTTTTCGCCGTCAATGAAGGTGATATTGCTTTTGCAGGAGCCGGTATTGCCGTAGCCGTCGTCGAGCGTGATGTAGCCCGTTTCTTCCCGCAGCTTCGAGACGTCCACCGCCTGCTCGCCTTCGCTACCCACAACAACCGGGAGCGAAAAGAGTTTCCCGTCGAGTTCCAGTCTTGCCGATGTGTTCATGTGCGCTTGATCCTTTGCAACTTTACAATCGTAGTCTGCTGAAACCGATGAATTTGGCAAGGCAGGAAACCAAGTCTGCGCCGGGCCGGTATGGCTCAACCGAATTTCTGCGTCAGTCGCCCCGCGTCATAAGCCAGCCGCTGCGCTGACGTCATGTTGGCAAAATCCGGGGACCCGTCCGGGCGGGTCGGCCAGGAGCCCGGCGCCGGCTCGGCGTTGGGCGGGACGTCGCTTCCGGCGGGTACCGCGGCCGGTCTGGCCGGGGCGGGAACATTGCCGGTTCCCACCACGGTGGCTCGGCGGGCCGCTCCGCCATCATAACTCATGGTCTGATCCGTGAGTTGCAGATCCTCCGCGAGTGTGCGGTGCGGCTTGATGCCTTTGCCTTGCAGCACGCCATGATACGCGCGGACCGCCTCCTCCGGATTCAATTTGCCGTCAGTGATCAGCCGCAGCATCTCAATGAATGCCAGCTGATGCTCGGCATTGTTGATCTTGCGGCCGAACAGCGCCACCCGCGCCCCGTATTTCTGGGCATCGTGAATCAGGCGAAAGGCATCGTAGGTCGTCCCGGCGCTCCCTCCGAGAATGCCCACGACGAGGTTGGGGTCGTACTGGGCCAGTTCTTCCATCGCCTTGGGGCCGTGATACACGATTTTCAGGAAAACGGGCCGGCCCGATTCGGGTACGCCCGCCAGCGTCCGTAAAATATTGTCGTTGATGAATTCGCCCAGTTTCTCGGGCGGGATACCGCTGGCCACGTTGGGATCGAAGACTTCGAGGAAATGCCGGAATTGCTTCGCTTCCGCTTCCTCCCGAAACGCCTTGTACCAAAGCAGCGCCTCCCGGTCCTGCTCCAGGTCGTTGACGTACGTGATGGAATACAAGCCGAGATTGGCGCCGGGAACATCTCCCTTCCCATCACGCTCGCATTCAATCTGTCCGCATTGAATCTGATCAATGCTCGCGCTGCGAAACGGCTGGGAAGCTTCGCGCGTGTAGCAACCGTGGCGGACGGCCCAGATGTCCGTGGTGTCATTCGCCCGCGCCGCCGGAGTGACGTGCGAATTTTTGAACAAACCCTCCTTGATGCTCAACTGCTCGTTGACGTACGCCGACATCAACATGATGTCGATCAACCCCTGCTGGGTTACCTCCCGGATGATGTCGAGAAACTCCGGCAGATTGCGGTAGCCGAATTCCGACCGCGACCAGACCTCGGGCGAAAATTGCGCCGGTTTTGCCCCGCGCCGGGCCAGGTAACTGCGCGGCCCAGGCGCCCGCACGCCGAACGCCATGTCCGCGTCCTTCGCGTCCGCGATGATAAAGGCGCGCGAGCCGCGGTTGGCTCGAATCTCCGCCAGCTTTGTCTCAAGTGATTTGATCATGATTTGGGATTGCTTCGCTGCCATCGGAGCATCCGCTCTTTAACCGCGCCATAGCGTAGTGGGAAGGGGGTCGCCGCGACAATAAAATCCCACGGCAAATCCTGTCGCTGGGCTTGGAGGCGGTCCTCATTCGCGTTCCAGCCAAGGTTTCGTCCATTCCCTCCCCCCGCCTGAAGCCGGGCTCTGGCACTCCCCGAATATCCATCGTGTCCCTAGCGCAATTTTTGCGCCTGCATTGTGGCCCTTTTTCTTCCCGAATCCCGCTTAATGTGGTAAACGCAGAGCCGTTAGCCCATGGGCCAAACCCACCAACGCGAAGCCGCCATCTTTGATGCGCTCCTGGAACTCCCGCCGGAGCAGCGCGTCGCGCACCTCGCCCGCGCTTGTGGCGACGACACCGCACTCCGCCGGCGCGTCGAGGCGCTGCTGAAAGCGGGCGACAGCTCCTGTTGCTACTTGGACTCACCCGCTGCCGTGGTGGCAATCGGACCAACCAACCCTCTGCCGTCGTCGTTCGAAAAAACCGGCGACCGGATCGGCCGCTACAAACTGCTCCAGCAAATCGGCGAGGGTGGCTGCGGCGTGGTCTATATGGCCGAGCAGGAAGAACCGGTGAGCCGTCGCGTCGCGCTCAAGGTCATCAAACTGGGACTGGACACCAAATCCGTCATCGCCCGCTTCGAGGCCGAGCGGCAGGCCCTCGCGATGATGGATCACCCGAACATCGCCAAGGTGCTGGACGCGGGCGCCACCGAAACGGGCCGGCCCTACTTCGTCATGGAACTCGTGCGCGGTCTCAAGATCACCGAGTATTGCGACGAAGCCCGGCTCTCGACCCACGCCCGCCTCGATTTGTTCATCCAGGTTTGCCAGGCCATTCAACATGCGCACCAAAAGGGCATCATTCACCGCGATATCAAGCCCTCGAACATCCTCGTCACGATCAACGACGGCGTGCCCGTGCCCAAGGTGATTGACTTCGGCATCGCCAAAGCCACCGGCGGCCTGAAGCTTACGAACAAAACCCTCTTCACCGCGTTCGAACAATTCATCGGCACGCCGGCCTACATGAGCCCCGAGCAAGCCGTCTTGACCAGTCTGGACATTGACACGCGCAGCGACATCTATGCGCTTGGCGTTCTGCTCTACGAACTGCTCACCGGCAACACGCCCTTCGATGCGAAGGAACTGCTCGCGATCGGCCTGGACGAAATGCGCCGGACGATTCGCGAACAGGAGCCGCCTCGTCCCTCCACTCGGCTCAGCACCTTGGCGCAATACGAACTGAGCACAACGGCGCACAGCCGCGGGATTGAGGCGCCGAAACTCGTCAGTGAACTCCGCGGCGACCTCGACTGGATCGTGATGAAGGCGCTGGAGAAAGACCGCGCGCGCCGCTACGAGACGGCTAACGACCTGGCGCTGGACATTCAGCGGTATCTCAACAACGAGCCGGTCGTTGCTTGTCCGCCCAGCAGACTTTACCGGTTTCAAAAAACGGTGCGGCGGAACCGGCTTGCGTTTGCCGCCGCCAGCGCGGTGGCGACTGCCCTCGTGCTGGGAGTCATCGTCAGCGCTTGGCAGGCCCAGCGGGCAAAGGCCGAGCGAGATTCTGCCGAGGCGGTTCTTAAGTTTTTTCAGGAAAAGGTGCTCGCCGCGGGACGTCCGGAAGGGCAGGAAGGTGGTTTGGGGAAGGATGTGACCTTGCGCCAGGCAATGGACGCGGCCGAATCCCAGATTACCGCGAGTTTCCAGAATCGCCCCTTGGTGGAAGCAGCCATCCGCCACACGCTTGGAGAAAGCTACTCGTATTTGGGTGAGCCAGTGCTCGCGATCCAACAGAAGGAGCGCGCGCTGGCTCTGCGCCAGCAGTATCTCGGGCTTGAACACCCCGATACGTTCGAGAGCTTGAGCACTCTTGGAAGGGAGTACGCTGAGTTCGGCAATGTGGAACAGGCTTATCCGCTTCTGGAGAATGCGCTGAAGCTGCGAAAGATGCGGCTGGGGCCAACCCACCCGGACACGATCGGAAGCATGAGCGATCTTGTCATACTGCATTTCCGGGCTCAGAAGCCGGAGCAAGCGGTGGCGCTTGGGGAGGAAGCGCTCGAGTTAAGCAAAGCCAAGTTAGGGCCTAAACACCCGCGGACGCTGAGGCTCCTGAACGATCTCGCGGTGGCGTACCTCCACTCTCTCAAGTCTGAAAAGGCCATTCCCCTTCTCGAAGAGCTGTTCAAATTAAGGAAAGCCGGGTGGCCGGAGCACCCGGACACGATCGAAGCCATGTTCGACCTTGCGGTGGCTTTTTATGAGGCGCGCGAAGGCGACCGAGCGGTGCCGCTTTTCGAAAAAGCGTTTGCGCTGGCGAAAGCCAAACTCGGCCCGGGGCATCCGAAAACCCTTCGCATCGTGAACGGGTTGACAACAACTTATCTGGAGACCGGAAAGATAGATCAGGCTCTGCCCCTCCTGGAGGAAGCGTTTAAACTCCAGGAAGCCAGGCTAGGGGCGGATCATCCCGAGACGCTGAGGTCGATGGCCAACATAGCGGAATGTTTTGTGTTCGCGAAGAACTACCTGGAAGCCGAAACCTGGAGTCGGAATCTCCTGACCAGGATCCGGCAGCGCGATGGGCCTCCCTCGGCCATCGTCGCGATCGCATTGGCATCATTGGGTCAGAAATTTGTGAAACGAAAGGAGTGGGCCAAGGCCGAGCCGGTGCTGCGCGAATGCCTGGCCATTCAGGAAAAGATTTGGCCCGAGGAGTGGGGCACGTTCAACGTCAGGTCAATGCTGGGCGGCGCGTTGCTCGGCCAACACAAACTCGCCGCGGCCCAGCCGCTGGTCGTGGCGGGATATTATGGGTTGAAGCAACGACGCGAAACCCATGTTGGACACGTCGAGGATGCTTTGCCCGAGGCGATGGATCGACTCGAGGAATTGTATGAATTGTGCCCGGATCAACCGGAAGCGACCGCGTGGAAAGCTGAAATCGAACGGGCCCGAAGGGTAAGCGACCCGGGCGCCATCCGGCGTTGGGTCATACTGGGGCCGATCGCGGTGACGGACCGCCACCGGGGCGCCAGCGGATTGGAGATGGAACATCTCAGCAACCAAGCCAAACTGCGGCCCCAACCCGGAGATAAAGTCTCAGTCGGCGGACGCGACTTCGTCTGGCGGGAGTGCCCATTGAGAGATTACGCGATCAATTTTAACGAATTGTTGGGCGAGGAAAGGGAAAGAAGCGTGGTCTACGCCGTATGCTACGTGCAGGTGCCCGCCCCTCGAAAGGGATTGGTAATCAAAATTGGGAGTGACGCCGAGGCCCGGCTCTACCTTAATGGCCAAAAGATTTACGACAACTGGCGCGTCCGCTCGCTCAGGCTGGACGAGGACACAATTTCCGATGTGGAGTTGCAAGCAGGCCTCAACGTGGTGGTGTTCAAAGTCATCAGCGGGGCTTGGAACTGGCGCGGCTCCTTGCGCTTCGCCGACATGGAGGACCAGCCAGTCCAGGGAATCACAATCACTCTTGTGCCAAATTAAGCTGTGGTCAATCTGCGAAAACTTGAAGTGATCGATGTCACACGACGCCGCACCCGCGCGAGCAGTTGCGTCCGAACATCGCGAAGCGTTTGTCGTGCGTCCGGCTTGCCGCCGCTTTTGCTTGGTTGGTCTTGTGCATCGAAACAGCGGGAGCAAGCTCCACCCACTCCAAGCGCTGTTGGACCGCGCCGCATTAGCGAATGAAGGACGTTACACAAATGCTGGAGGCCGTCAGTCGCGGCGAACCAAAAGCGGCGGATGAATTATTGCCGCTGGTTTATGCCGAATTACGCCGCCTGGCGGCGCACAAGATGGCCAGCGAGAATCCCGGCCAAACGCTCCAACCCACCGCGTTGGTTCACGAAGCCTGGCTGCGCTTGACCGGCGGAGATGATCGCAAATGGAACGATCGCGCGCATTTCTTCGCCGCGGCGGCGGAAGCGATGCGGCGGATTCTCGTGGATAACGCGCGCCGCAAGTCCGCCATTCGTCATGGCGGCGGTCAACAGCGGGCGGATATGCCCGAACTGGCCTCGGCCGTCCTGGAAGACGACGACAGGGTCCTGGCGGTGCACGAAGCCTTGGAGAAATTCGCGGCGCTCGACCCGCAGAAGGCCGAACTGGTCAAGCTGCGCTATTTCGTGGGCATGACCCTCGAGCAGGCCGCCGAAGCGCTCGGGCTCTCCGAGCGGACGGCCAAGCGCCATTGGGCCTTTGCCCGCGCCTGGCTGCACGAGGAAATCAAAGCGCAAGAAGGGTGAACCGCGAAATACGCCAAATACGCGGAAAGATTTCTTCCCAACTTCGTTTCCTTGTATTCCGCTTGTTCTGCGGTTCAAATCTTGGCGTAACGGCCGCAGGTGTTCACAATCCGCTCGACCTCGATTTTCGGATAATGGCCGAAGTTGACCAGCAAGCCTAACCGAAAGCGAGTTGCCCGCAGATAATTCTGCACTTGGGCGCGGTGCTCATCGGTCAGTTCCTTCACCGCCTTCAATTCGACGACGATCTTTTCGTAGCAGACGAAATCTGGCTCATATTTGCATCGCAGAGTTGTGCCCTTGTATTCCAGCGGCAACGGCTTTTGCGCCAGGGACGGAATTCCCTGAAGTCGCAGTTCAATTTCCATGCACTCCTGATAGACGGTCTCCAAGAAACCGCACCCCTTCTCCCGGTACACCTCAAAACAGGCTCCGATGATTTTGTAGCTCTCATCCTTGAAAATAAGTTCGGCGGTCATGGCGGCACGGTAAAGCAGGATCAACCGCGAAACACGTCAAATACGCGAAAGGGAGTTGTCCAGGCCCCATTCCGCGTGTTCCGCGTATTCTGCGGTTCATGCTTTTTCCGTGGCCCGCTTTTTTCCGATATTTCGCTTATGAGGCTGAAACACAGCACAACTAACAAAAACCATTTGAACCATGAAAACGACAAACAAAATCATCAAAACCTTGTTCGGAGCAGTCCTTTCGCTGCTCGTTATCGCTGGATTCACCCATGACGCCGCCGCGCAAGGCGACATCGTCTTCTACGCGTCGGTCGTCGCCACGAACATTTCGAAAAAGGGCGTGGTCTCCTATAGCACAAACCGGCAGGTCCTGACGATGAACGCGGACGGAAGCAACGTCAGGCAAGTGACTTTTGGCCCTCAGGACAGCTATCACGCAACCTGGCGCCCGGGACGAACCCACATCCTGTTCTTTCGCAAAAACGCCACGAGTACCGATCTCTGTTGCATGAACTCCGATGGCTCCGGGGTATTCGTCATTGCCACGGGCACTGGGGGTTCCGGGGCGGATTGGTCCCCTGATGGCAGTCAGGTTTGTTATCCCGGACACGACGCACTGGGGCAGTGGGGCCTCGTGGTCGTCAGCTTGGATCCTTCGGCGAGGAGAAATAAAGTCGGCACGCCGGTTCTCGTCTGGAGCGGGAGCACTTATGGGCCCGCCTGGTCGCCCGACGGAAATCGAATTGCCTTCTCGAGTTACCCCACCGGTGGCACGCCTTACATGACCGTTCTGGACCTGACCACGGGCACGGCGAGCACTCTGGATATGGCCCATAGTCTCCTTCCGAGTTGGGATTCCACCGGCAGCCGGCTCGCCTTTGTCGGCGGCGCGAACCTCTGGCAGCTCTATGTCATGAATGCGGACCTCTCGGGACTGACGCAGGTGACCGACTACAACATTTCTGTCCTGTGGCCGAGCTGGTCGGACGATGACACCCAGATCGCGTTTCGGCTCGGATCAGGCAAGGCGGGGCCCCCGCCGGATGGCGCTTCGCTTTATAAGCTGACCCTCGCCACCGGTGAACTGACCTTGCTGCGCGACAACGCGGATGACCCGGATTGGAGGCCGTAATTCGCGTGGTGCTCCAACCTCAGCCATCGCTGTCATCAAAACCAAAATCAACACTCTGCTCGGAGCGATTCCCTCGTAACGATTCAGGAACAACCACGAATGAACGCGAACGCACACGAATTCACAACGACGCTGACGGCAATGATTTTGGACTGCGGTGGCAGAGCGAAGCGGCGACACCGCTTTTCGTTCGACCAGCCGCCCGCGTTTCAAAAGCGGTGTCGCCGCTTCGCTTTGCCACCCCACTACAAACGCTTCGCGCGATTCGGATGGCTTTCCTTCGCGCTCCTCGCATTGAGTTGCTCCCTCGGTATCGGTTCCCTCACCGCCCAGGACATCACCAGCACGTTTTCGACCGGAACGGAAGATTGGCTGGTTGTTGACCTGCCAGACGCCGGGCCGTACAGCTCCCTGGTGGGCGGCCCATGGAGTCCTGACTTCCTGGATTCCGGAGGGAATCCCGGCGGGCACATTTTCTTCGAGGACCCCTCGCAGTGCTGCAGTTATTTCTTCGACGTGCCCGCCGTGTTCCTCGGTGACCGGAGTACCAGTTATGGTCTGCGCCTGTCGTTCGATCTCCACAGCGCGTTTGACGGCGGTCCCTACAGCCTTCCGGACGTTGTGCTGGAGGGCGGCGACGGACTTGTCCTGGTCAACAATGCGGGCCCTGATCCCACGACCCTGTGGCGGACCTACAGCGTCGCGTTGCACGAGGCCTTCGGCTGGCGAAAAGACGGCATCTGCGGAGCGACACCCACGCAAGAGGAGTTCATGAGCGTGCTTGCTTCATTGGCTGCGCTGCGGATTCGGGGAGACCATGCCGGCGGGCTAGATACCTCTTACCTGGACAACGTCATTCTCGAGTCAGATCCGCGACCGCCCTCGATCGTGGTTCAGCCCAAAAGCCGGGGCGTGGTTCTAGGGCAATCGGTGAAGCTCAGCGTGAAGGCGATCGGCTCCATGCCTCTGGGTTATCAGTGGCAAAAGAATGGCCAAGCTATCTCCGGCGCCAACGAAGCCGACTATTCAATCGCGGCGGTGCAGTCGAACGACCTCGGCGATTACACGGTGACGGTGACCAACCAGTATGGCCCCGCAACCAGCCAGGTGGCGCACCTGACGATCGGACAGGCTCGCGACGCGGCGTTCTTCGAGACCGGCTTGATGAGCAAGGCCCGCAGTGGTCACCGGGCGACCTTGTTGCCCAGCGGGAAGGTACTGGTAGCCGGCGGATTCGTTTCTGCCGGCGGCATCACCTCCGTTTCCGAATTGTATGATCCCACCAGCGGGAACTGGACGACCACCGGCACGATGAGAACGCCCCGCACTGTGCATACCGCGACATTGCTGCCCAATGGAAAAGTGCTGGTCGCGGGCGGCGAGCGAGCGGATTACGTCGCTATCTCCCTCGCGGAGCTCCATGATCCGGCCACCGGAACGTGGACGGCGACCGGTGTGCTGCGGGCGGCCCGAGGACTTCATACGGCGACATTGCTGCCCAATGGGAAAGTGCTGGTCGCCGGCGGTGAGCCGGCGGATGGCAGCGCCCCTCACTCCAGCGCCGAACTGTATGATCCGGCAGGTGGAACGTGGACCTTGACCGGATCGATGCTGGCCCGCCGGCGGCTGCACACCGAAACCTTGCTGCCCAATGGCAAGGTGCTCGTCGCCGGCGGATTGACGACTAATTATTTTCCACTCGCCAGTGCGGAGCTGTATGACCCATCCACCGGGACCTGGACAGCCACCGGCTCGATGAGCATCGCCCGCTTGGATCACACGGCGACGTTGCTGGCCAATGGAAAGGTGCTGGTCACGGGGCCGGGTTTCAGCGCGGAATTATACGATCCAGCCACCGGGATCTGGACGGTGACCGCGCCGCTGCGCACCAGCCGCGGCGGGCACACGGCGACCTTGCTGGCCGATGGAAAGGTGCTGGTCGCGGGGCCGGGTTCCAGCGCGGAATTATATGATCCTTCTTCGGAGACCTGGACGGAAACTGCGTCATTGATTACCGGCCGATCGGGCCACACGGCGACGTTGCTGGCCAATCGGAAAGTGCTGATCGCGGGCGGTACGGGCAGGTGCGACTATCTTTCCAGCGCGGAGTTGTACGAGCCGGCTAACGCTGGCCCGCCGCCTTCACTGACCCTCGTCCGCAACGCGGATCAGACGGTGAGCCTGTCGTGGTCCGGCGCGGGTGTGCTGGAACAGACCGCGAACCTGACGTCGCCGGGCTGGCAGCCGGCCGCCAACCAAGCCAACCCGCAGACCGTCAGCACCACCAATGCAATGCAGTTTTTCCGGGTGA
>CAZIJO010000142.1:0-15490 GCA_964539515.1 uncultured Bifidobacterium sp.
GCCGGATATGCTCCAGCGAACTCAGCGTCTTGATCTTGCTCTCGTCGTAAACTGCTTTGGGTTTCTCAGCCATAAGATTTGTGCGGTGCAGAAGATGGGAGAAAAACGTCCCGGGAGGAAATCCAAAATTGCTCGGTCAACTTCAATCGGTGCGCCAGGAACTCCGCTGGTCTATTCCTTCCTGCCAGACCCGTGCTTTACGCTGCCATCGCACAAGCCAACATGGCCGTGAAAGGGACAGCGAACGAGAATCTCTTCAGGATTGGTTTCGTCAATGTTGGTTCCCGAACGCACCAGATAGCTGACGTTGATGGCTTGGAGTCGGTGAAAGTCCATTGCGGGATGCTTCACGGAATCTGCGGGGCAAACGAGTATCTTGGGGGAATTCAACTCGTTCGACATGACTTGGAAATGAACCGGGGCGCTTGCATCAAAACCATCGCCTCCGCGCGAGCAGAGCTCCAACGTGCCACCTGTCCGGGTACGGGTGTTAAACGGAAATTTGTCGTCGTGGTCCAGGGCCCACTGGTGGAACGCCAAGCCGATTTGTTTCAGTTGGGCGACACAGGCGGCGCTGGCTTCATCTGGCACAAGGGATTGCTGGACGGGCCGAGTCGTTTGCCCAAAACCGGCCGGCGCCCATCCGTTCGTGGTCGGAGTAAACAGAAGATAACCTTGCATGACATACCGCCCACCTTTTTCCCTCACTTCGACAGTATTTCGTGGATCGGCGTTGCCGAGGTTTGATTCAGGTTTGAGAATGACAAACGTCAAAGGCCTGCCTTGATATCGGCTCGCCCACCGGCAAGGAGTGGCGAATTCAACTCCTGCCTCAAATTCCACCGCGCAGGCCTGACTCCCGTTGATTTCCAAATCCAGCGGCCTGATGGAGAGTTGTCGAAATCCGAAGAGCGCAGCCTGACCTGCGGATTGTTCCTGAATCCGCTGCTTGAGAACTTCTTGCGCCTGGCCGCCGTTTGGTCCGCCAGTTCTCACACGGCCTTCATTGCCGAAAATGAGATTCCGTCCGGAGTTGTTTTGGGCGATAGAACGGTTGGCGAACATCACTCCCGCAACCACCAATAAAATCAAACCGTAGTTGGACAATTGCGGTTTCCACTCCAAAAGGAACTTCTTCATAGAACCTGAAGCTGGATTGAATCAACCGTCTTGAGCAGAACTTGCTTGATTAGCGAGCCCGGCCAGAACCCAAAGCGAGCTTGCGCTTCGCTCCCAAGCAAGTCAAACAGGAATGTCAGTCAAACAGGAATGTCCCTGCGCCTAAATCCCTCAGTGCAGGACTGGTGCACCAACGTGCCGCGACTTGGCGCGGGTTACTTCTCCGCAGCGATCCCTTGCTCCAGCAGTCGTTCGATGTGCCGGTCGAGGTCAGACAGGCTGCCGGCGCAGGTCGCACTTTGAATGCGGTCCACCATTTCACCGGCCCACGCTTCTTCCTCGATTTGTTCGTTGATGAACCAGTGCATGAGCACTTGGGCCGGATAATCCTTCGCGTTCAGGGCGGCTTCGTAAACAGCGTTGATACCCTGCGTATTGCTCTGCTCCATCGCTTGCGCCTGCAAGGCGATTTCCAGCAGCGTTTTAAACTCCTGCTTTGGGGCCGCCAGGGCCGCCAGTTCCGGTGCCAGGTCGCGATCGACGAGATGCTTTAGGATTTTTTGAGCGTGTGCCTGTTCTTCCGCCGCCTGTTTGGCGAAATGCTGCGCGAAGCCTTTGAGATTCCGCACCGCGCACCAGGCCGAGAGCGCGAGATACGAATGCGCCGCGCCGAGTTCGTGGTTCATCTGACGATTCAGTTCTTCGCTGACTTTAGGGGAGATTTTGGATTTGGCCATGCCTCCCTTATGCCGGAGCACAGCGAGTCGGGCAAGTACAGAGTCAGTTTCCTGCCGCTGCCCGTTGGTTTGTTCTCGAAACGCCAAACGGGAAGCGGCTGGCACCTCAATCCCCATTGCGGGTTTGGCGAATGCTCCTTTTCCCCCCTTCCGAATGCGACAGGGCACGCGCCGCTCTCCAATCCCATTCGAAAGACGCAAATTCAGTTGGCGGTCGCGGCGCGTTGGGCCGGCGGGAACTTGTGGCGCCGGAAGGCCAGTAACGTCACAGTTGGAGAAGCGCTGCCGGGTGGGTCGTGCCGATACGCGTGGCGCCAGCCTCAATCAACCGCAAGGCCGCCTGCGGATCGCGCAGGTTGCCGGTGGCTTTAATGATGATCTTGGGGCCGAGCGCTTCGCGCAGGGCTTTCACGTCGTCGATGGAAACCCGGGCGTCCGGCCAGAAGTCCGTGCCGGTGGCAACAGCGTGCGCTCCGGAGTCGGATATCAACGAGCAGGCGTTTGCGATTTCCGCCCGGGTCAACCCCCGGGTCTCGAGCACGGCGCACACGGGCCGCTCATCCACGGCTTCAATGACATCGCACAGCTCGCGCTGGACGGTCTTGTGATTCCCGTTCTTCAGGTCGCCCAGGTTCAGCGCCAGTTCGATTTCCTGTGCGCCAAAGTCCACGGCCACTTCCGCTTCGTAACGTTTCACATCGCTGTCGCTGATGCCGAGCGGGAAGCCAACGAGCGCCACGACTTGCACCAGGCTCTCTTCCAAACCGGCGGCCGCCTGGGCCACGCGCGCTCCATTCACGCAGACAGCGCGGAGTTTCGCTTCCCGCGCCCTGGCACAAACGGCGGCAAATTCCCGGTTGCTGGCGGCCGGTTTCCAGAACGCAACGTCGAGGCAGGCGGCGAACTCGGTGGCGGAGGGTGATTTCATAATTGGGCGACGGCCGGGAGCCGCCGACCGTTGCCGAGGCAGGCCAAGTCCTAAGTCAAGCCAACAAGGTAGCCAAACCGCTTCCGAAATTGTTCCGGGGTCAGCGAAACCGTGCCAGCCAGCTTGTCGAGTTGGGCAACGTCCTCGAAGTCGGACTTTTCCAACCGGATCATATAAGCCGTGGCGCATTCGTAGGCTTCGCCGTCCACATTGACCTTGCGGACCGTGAAACGACCGGACTTTGGATCCAACATCTTTTCGAACTGGAGGGGTATCAGTTTGCCGTCGATAAAGCTGATGATCGCGCCGTACTTTGCGGCCTCCAGCGACAGGATGAACTTGACCGCGCCATAACCGAGGTCGCGCGTGTATTCGCCGTCGAAGGGAATCGGGTCGGCGCAACGCAGCTCGTAACCCAGATCCTTGTCAATGAGGGTCATTTTTAGGCCGAGTTGTTCGAGCCGGCTCGTGACCAGGTCTTTCATCAAGCGGCCGAACTCGATTTCCCCCAGCCGCAAATGCCCGTGGTCGTCGCGAATAACCTTCCCGTAACGATCGAGTTGTCCGCCGGGCACGGCCGTGACGAGGCCTTTTTCGCCCATGGACTCAATCAATCCTTCGGCCAGGACGGCGACTCCGTAATTCGAACCGTCCGCGCGGCGTTTAATGATCGAACCGATGATGAGGTCGGCCACTTCTTCGGCCAGAACCGGTCGGCCACGAAATTCCTCCGGGATGATGGTCAGGGCGGCGGCGGCGGCCTTGCCAATGCCGAGGGCGAGGTGGCCGGCCGCGCGGCCCATGCTGATGATAATGTACCAGCGCGAAGTGGTGCGCGCATCCTCGGTCAGGTTTCGGAGAATGAAAACGCCGTTGTGGCGCGCGGTCTCGAAGCCGAACGTTGGCGTCGAGCCCGGCAGCGGGAGATCGTTGTCGATGGTCTTGGGCACGTGCGCAACCCGAATTGCGCCGGCGGCCTTGCGATAAACGCTGCTGGCGGAAAATGCCGTGTCATCGCCGCCAATGGTGACAAGGGCGGTAACACCCAGTTTGTTCAGTGTGTCCAGCACGTTGTGCATGCTGGTTTCCGATTTTGCCGGGTTCGTCCGCGCCGTGCCGAGAATTGACCCGCCACGCAGATGGATCGCTTTGACATCATCAATCGTCAGCTTCGTGTAATGCTGGGCGTCCCCCTGCGCGAGCCATTTGAAACCGTCCCGAAAGCCGATGACCTCGAAGCCTTCGTTGATGCCGGCAATGGTGGCTGCCGCGATGACGCCGTTAATGCCCGGGGCCGGGCCGCCGCCAACCAATACTCCCAATTTCCCTCGTTTCGATCCATTATTCATAATTCAGTTCCAGTTGTTCAATCCGGTTGCGACCTGGGTTTGCCAAGCGTTGGTCGCAGCTGACGGCTAGTTTGACCAGAAACTAGGGGCCAGGTCAAAAAGGACTTGACGGTGTACGAATGACGATCGGCGCTGTGGGTCGCCCGGATTCCGCTTCCAGATGTCGTTCGACGGAGCCTTGGCCAATGTTGAAAACGCCGGTCTGGCGAAATTCATCACCTATCCAGCAAGCGAAAATTTGTCGCGTTGAATGCTGAATAATAGCAATGCTAATAAAATAACAATGCGTTTGACACTGGAGTGAAATCCTGATTAATTGCGCTCCGTTAGCACGAGTAATTTTGGTAGGCCGGATTTGATCTTTGAAGCAAAACAATTTCCGACGCTGTGACTGGGTACAAGTCCGCGTCGGATATCTCCGGAAACCTACTGAGTACCAATTCGAAAATTCCCCGGGCCTCTCGGTCACCCCCTGACTGTTTGGCCCGGTTTTTTTTTGTACTCCGACGGGTTATGGCCGGCGGAGAAGTTGGCCGATGCGCGTGAAACTCTCTGGGGCGAAACCCATCGCGCGTTTGAGCTGATAGTCCCGTTCCAGAATATTCGGGTTGCGCTGGCAGCCGCGGAATTCCCGCCATGAAATAAACCCGCGTCCCCAGGCGAAATGACCGTTCACGGGAACGGGGAAATCACTGCCGTGCACCATGCGCGAAGCGAGCGGTTCGCGGAGGCAGGCGGCCACATGCCGCCCCCGGATCGGGACATTGAACGCACTCGTGTCGCCATAAAGATTCGGGAAGCGCCGGGTCATGGCGACGAAAGCATGGAAGTAATCGGGGTCGAACAAACCGCTTTTCGTTCCACTGTGGGCGGCGATGACCGTGACGCCACATTCCAGCGGCAAGGTCAGCCGGCGTGGGTCGGCGAATTCCGGTCGCACCACTGGCAGCGTATGCTCACCGCCGGTATGCGCGAGCAACGGCAACTTCAGTTCGGCCATCCGCTCCCAAAACTTCACGAGTCGCCGGTCATTGCAGTCGATGTTCTGGCAATTGGGCAGGCATTTCATCATGACGGCACCGGCTGCGACGCACCGGTCCAGTTCCTCCCGTGCATCGCCTCGGGCCGGATGGATCGAAACGGCCGGCAAAAACTCCGGGTAGGTGTGGCCCAAGGTCAGCACGTAATCATTGGGGACGTAAAATGAACCGATACCGGGCATCACCCGCCCTTGATCATCGTGGACCTCATCCTGGGCCAGGATTATCACGGCCCCCAGTGACGAGCTCCGCACCAAGGCCAGGAGGCGCTCGACATAAAGCCGGTCGAGATCTCCGGTCATGGCGGCGGGCGGCAAGCCGATGTGCCGGAGCATCAGGGCCGCCAACGGTCGATGCCAGCCGCGCACCCGTAACCAGCAACCGGTGCCGCCGGAACCATTGCCCACGATATGCACATGCATGTCAATCGGCTTCGCCGGATGGGTTGGCGGGTTCATCGGTCAGCTTCGGGCAGGCTGAGGTTAGTGACGACCAGTCACCCGACGCAAAAACATTCTGATTCTGATTGACCAAACCCCCGGTTCCATGGCGAGATGATGCTCCCATTCACGGGTTGCGATTCACAGATGGCCAGAGACTCAGTAAAAAACGGCAACGGTACGGCTCGCCACGGCGGGAATACGTCCAAATACGACGCCCATAACAAAGTCCTTTCGCAGACGTACGGCGCCTTTGCCGATTTGCGGCGCGAGTTGTCGGATTCCAAGGATGCGGTGGCTGAGCGGCAGGAACTGCTGCGCAGTTTTGCCACCTGCCCTGACTCGCAACGTTCCTGGCTTCTGCTGGAGGATTACTTCGAGAAACTCTCCCTTTCGCGCAAAGATTTTCCCGCCACCGACTGGTGGCCCCGCATGCTCGCCGCGGACAACGGCGCCCGTCTCGAGGAACTTGCCTTCCTTTTCCTCCGTGCCAAGCGTTCACTCCCGCCAGAGCTTACAACGCACGCGAACATGGCCCGCTTCGCGCGGGCGGAGTTGGCGGAACACGAACAAAGGCTGGTTCAGGAGCTGGAGAACTGGCTGTTTCCCGCGCAGCCCCCGCATCTTGACACCCCGCGGGCCACCCTGCGTGTGGTTTGCCAGCCGCAACCGGACGAAGACCAGCCCGCGCGTTTCCGGCTGGGAGTACAGTTTCACCTGTTCCGGCCCCGCACCGGCGAGAAAGTTCGCACGTTGCGTGATTTGATCGACCTCGCAACGCGCGCCGCCCATGAGCAGGAACTCTTCCCGCCCGCCGATTGGGAGTTCATCGCCTGGCTTACGGAGACTCATCGGCAGCGGCAGGATGGCAATGATCTCCTGCAACTGACGGACACCGAGTTGCTTCACTGGCTGGCGCGCTGGGGGCATACCCGCCGTCTCGAAGCCGCTACTGGCCACCAATTTCTACAATTTCACGGACACGTTGCCGTCCTTGAGCCACACTTGGAGAACGGAGACAAGGAGCTTTCCTTTACCCACCGGCTGCTGCTGCCGAACGGCGAAAAGCTGAGCCTCGCCGAGGTGAAGTTTTTCAACCAGCAACCACCTCTCGTTCTGGCCGGCAACACCTTTTACCTCCTGCGCAACGCACCGCCGAACGCGGTCATTGCCCATTGGGCGGACAAGCCGGCCGTCCCGGTGCGCCGCCTGAGCCACCGCCTGCTCGTGCATCTGCGGCAGGCCGGGGCGAGCCAGGGGGTCGATTGGGAACAGCTGTGCGTGGTTCACCCGGCGGGACCGCAACTGGTGTTCGAGCTGCTCGAAGACACGGTGCGGCTCCGGTTGCTGGCCAAAAGCGCGCGCGACGGCAGCGTTTGGTTTTGGACGGGCCAGGACTGGCGACCCAATGAGATCCGCAAGCGACCGACGGAAAAACCGGAGATCCTCGACGACCCGCGCCTTGAACCGGCCATGCAGTGGTTGCGACAACTCGACTGGTTTACGCCGGAGCCCGGCTTGTGGATAGGCGACGCCAACGAAAATTGCCTCGGCACCCTGGCGCACGCCTGGCAGCAGCGGCCCGCGGGCGTGGAGTTTCTGGGCAATCCGGCCTTTCACCGTTTGTTCCTCGCCCCGCGGCGGCTGAAGCCAAAATTAATTGTCAAAGGCAGCGGCATTGACTGGCTCGCGGTCTCCGCGGAGTGGGAAGCCGAGGGACTGAAACTTAACAAGACCGACCTTGAACGGCTCGCCCGCGCGAGCGGCCGCTTTGTCAAATTGCCGAACTCCGGCTGGGTTGAACTCGATACCGACGCCGTGCAACGAGCGCACGAAGCGATGGCGGATCTCGGGGTGGATGGCCTGATTGCGGTGCCGCAAAAAGTTGGTTTGGAGAATGTCGCGCACTTGAGTGAGGACGAATTCCGGCGGTTCGCCGACACCCCCGAAGCCAAAGCGTTGCGCACCCGCATCCACGATTTCAAAGGCGTTCCCGAGGTTCCGCTGCCTGCGAGCCTCACGGCGGAACTGCGTCCCTACCAGAAGGACGGCTTTGATTTTCTCGCGCATCTCGTACAAATCCGGCTGGGGGGCATTCTGGCGGATGACATGGGCCTGGGCAAAACCTTGCAGACGCTGACGTGGTTCGCCTGGCTCAAGGAGCGCAACCGGAAAAACCCCAAGCCTTCGCTCGTCATCTGCCCCGCGTCAGTGTTGCACAACTGGCGCCGCGAGGCCGAACGTTTTGTCCCGGATCTCAAAGTGCTCGTGTTGGAAAGCGGTTCGGCCCGGCACAATTTGCGCCGGCAGATTCCCGAGCACGATATCATTGTGACGAACTACGCGTTGTTGCGGCGCGATTTGGAGGAGCTGCAGAAATTTGCGTTTCGGGCGGTGATCTTGGATGAGGCGCAGTTTATCAAAAACCCCGGCGCGCAAGTGACCCAATCGGTCAAGCAGCTCAAAAGCGAGCACCGGCTCGCCCTCACCGGCACGCCGCTGGAAAACCGGCTGCTCGATCTTTGGAGCATCGTGGATTTCATTCAACCCGGCTACCTTGGCAGCCAGGAACAGTTTCTGGAGACCTACGAACCGAAGGGTGGGGCGGAGGCGGAGAATGCCCAGCGCATCGCCCGCCGGCAGTTGTCTGCCAAACTTCGCCCCCTGCTGCTGCGCCGCCTCAAGAAGCACGTGGCGAAAGATCTGCCCGACCGTATCGAGGAGCGGCGCGATTGCCCGCTTGGCGAAGAACAACGCAAGCTCTACCTGGCCGAGCTGCGGCGCAGCCGCGACCAAATCATGCAGGCTGTGGCGGAGCAGGGTCTCAACAAGAGCAAGATGCATGTGCTGGCGGCGCTCACCCGGTTGCGCCAGGTTTGTTGCCATCCGAAGCTGGTCGGCAGCGATTCACCGAGTGGCAAAACGGAGACGCTGTTTGAGCTGCTCGACGCGCTCGTGGCCGAAGGCCAGAAAGTCCTGGTCTTCAGCCAGTTTGTGCAGATGTTGCACCTGCTCGAAAAAGAATGTCATACCCGCAACATCAACACCCATCTGCTGACCGGCCAGACCAAGGACCGGCAGGCAGCCGTCAACGCCTTTCAGGCGGATACCAAACCCTGCGTGTTTCTCCTGAGCCTCCGCGCGGCGGGTACGGGCCTGAACCTCACCAATGCCAGTTACGTGGTGTTGTACGATCCATGGTGGAATCCGGCGGTGGAGGCGCAAGCCATTGATCGTTCGCATCGTATTGGCCAGACCCAGACCGTCAACGCTTACCGGCTCATCGCGCCGGGTACCGTCGAGGAAAAAATCTGGGAGCTGCAACAGAGCAAGGCGCAGACGATCGCCGATGTTCTGGGTGAGGAAGGCTTCGCGCGCAGCCTCTCGAAGGCGGATCTGGAGTACTTGTTCGCGGAGGACTGAATTCAACGCTGGCCCAAGACCTGAAGTCATCGATTTGACAACCAACGCAGCATAGGGTCAGAGCTGTCAGTTCGGAGCCGGCTTTCGGATGGGACAGACCCTCAGCGAGTCAAATCCTGGTTTTGAAGCAAAGGCATCGGCCGACGATGCTGTTTCAATAGCATGAATCGGAATACTGCCACTGTCCCGCCACCCGATCGCCTGGCCACCACCCTTGGCTGCGGGGGCTTGTTTTTGCTGGTTTTTTTCGTCTACTGGCCGTCGTTGAAGGGGGGCTTCGTTTGGGATGACTTGGTCTTGGTGAAAAAGAATCCCTTGGCAACGGGCGAACTCGCCCTTCGTTCGGTGTGGTTTCGTTCGGATTTCTGGTTGACGACCGTCGCGACCTGGATCGAATGGCTCATGTTTCGCGACAGTCCCACCGGCTACCGGGTTGTCAATGCCATCCTGCATAGTCTCAGCGCGGTGCTGCTGTGGCGTGTGCTGGATCGACTCAAGACTTGCGGCGGCTGGCTGGCTGCGGCGTTGTTCGCCGTTCATCCGGTTTGCGTGGCATCGGTGGCATGGATTTCGGAACTCAAGAACACACTGTCGCTCCCCTTTTATCTGATGGGAATTTTGTGCTACCTGCGGTTCGAAGCCGCCCGCACCGACGGGCATATCTGGCCGGGGCGAGGGAATTACCTGCTCTCGGTCATTTGTTTCTTTGCAGCGCTGGCCGCCAAGACATCCACTGTGATGCTGCCGGTCGTGCTGCTCCTTTGTGGTTGGTGGCAGCGCGGACGGATCACGCCGAAAGACTGCCTGCGACTTCTGCCCCACTTTGCCCTGGCACTAATGTTCGGTCTCATGACTATCTGGTTTCAGAAGCATGGTGCCATCCGGGAAGTAACGGTTCAAACTGAGGGTCTTGTCGGAAGGCTCGTCGGCGCCGGGATGGCAATCTGGTTTTATCTTGGCAAGGCGTTGCTGCCTCTGAACCTGAGTATGATTTATCCCCGGTGGACGATTCGGAGCGCCGCGTTGATTTCCTATTGGCCTTTAATATTGGCCGTCCTGGCCTTCGTCGGGTGCTGGCGCTTTCGCACGACATGGGGCCGTCCAGTCGGAATGTCGCTGGCTTGTTTCGCGGTGAGCTTGTTGCCCGTCCTGGGTTTGATCGACATGTATTTCATGATTTTTTCCCGGGTGTCGGATCATTTCGCGTATTTGGCATTGCTTCCCGTGGTTGCGCTGGTTGCGGCTGGGGTAGAATGCATTCCTCATCGTACCGCCGCGCTTGCCACGGCTTTGGCCCTGATTGCGACGCTGGCCGGCTTGACGTGGCAACGCGCCAAGGTCTTCGCCAATGACGAATCGCTATGGCGCGATACCGTGGTGAAGAATCCCCAAGCTTGGAACGCTCACAACAATCTGGCCTGTAATCTGGCGGAACGCGGTGACCTCGAGGCCGCCATGGATCATTTTGCGATTTCCCTGAAAATAAATCCCCGCAATACCGACGCCCATGGAAATCTCGCCAAGGCCTTTGCCTTGAAAGGCCGATTGACCGAAGCGGAAACGCACTGGCGCGCTGCGATCGAACTCAAACCCGACCAGGCCGAAACGCGTGCCGATTATGCCGGGTTGCTGGCGCAAAGCCGCCGGGTGCCCGAGGCGATCGCCCAACTGCGCGAAGCGGTCCGACTCAAGCCCGAGATTTCGAAGCGGTCACAACTCGGCCCCCTGCTGGCCAGCACCGGCCAGTATGCCGAAGCCTTGACTGAATTCCGACACGCTCTCGCGCTCCAACCCGGATCGATTGAAGCCTTAAACAACCTTGCCTGGACGCTTGCCACGTGTGCCGACCCCGCATTGCGTGACGGGAAAGAAGCCGTGCGATTGGCTGAGGCGGCTTGCCAGTTATCAGGACGCAAGGAGGCGGTCCCCCTGGGCACCCTCGCCGCCGCCTATGCTGAGGCAGGTGATTTCACAAAAGCCGTTGGAGCAGCCCAAGCGGCAATTGAACTGGCAACCGCCGCTGGCAACTCGCAGTTTGCTCTGGCAAACCAACAACTGATCCAACTATACCGCACCCAACGCGCTTTCCATCAATCGCCTCCGAAACCACCGCTACCCCCCTGAACTTCGTGCGCTCAACAATGCCGCCATTATTGAGGCCGCCACAACCGAAACGGCGGGCGATATCGGCCCCGTGCCCCGATGGCTCCGTGCGATCCTTGGATGGGCGATTGGAGTTGCGGTCGGTAGGCAGGTGGTCAGAATTCGCAGACCCAAAATGATTGCCCACAGCAACATGGGTCGGGTCTGGCTCGCCGGCATGATTCTCATCGTCACAACCGTGACTTGCTTCTGGCCGGTGCTCAAGAATGATTTCATCAACTACGATGATCCCGACTACGTCACGGCCAACGAGGCCGTCAAGAGCGGGTTGACCTGGGATGGAGTGAAGTGGGCATTCAGCACCCGGGACGCAAGTAATTGGCACCCGCTCACCTGGCTTTCGCACATGCTTGATGTTTCCTGGTATGGCCTGCGGCCCGTGGGACATCACGCTACCAGCCTTCTCATCCACGTTACCAACTCCCTGCTGGTGCTGCTCCTGTTCCGATACATGACTGGCTCGGTCTGGCGCAGCAGCACCGTGGCGGCGTTGTTCGCAGTTCATCCCCTGCATGTGGAGTCCGTGGCCTGGGTGGCGGAGCGGAAGGACTTGCTCAGCGCTTTTTTTGGAATCCTGACGTTGATGGCATATACCCGCCGTTCGCAATGCAAAGCCCAGAAGGCAGACTGCATAAACGATCGACGTCTCTGGTACGGAGTTACCGTTTTGCTGTTCGCGCTGGGGTTGATGTGCAAGCCGATGCTGGTGACCTGGCCGTTTGTGATGCTCCTGCTCGACTTCTGGCCGCTCCAAAGGCTTGATCGGTTGACGCCCGAGAATCGCCGCGCCACGTTGAAACGACTAGTAATGGAGAAGCTTCCATTCTTGGCGTTGGCCACTGCTTCCTGTGCCGTGACCGTCATAGTTCAAAGCGAAGCGGTTGCCAAAACGGAAATCGTTCCCATCTTCGACCGCCTCGGTAACGCGCTTGTCAGCTATGTCGCTTACTTGGGGCAAATGTTCTGGCCGGCACGGCTGGCTGTGTTTTACCCGTTTCCGCTCGATTTGACCGCCGGCCAAATTGTTGCCGCCGGCGCTATGGTGCTTGCAATCTCGGTGGCCGCGCTTTGCCGGTGGCGAACCCAGCCCTTTGCCATTACGGGTTGGTTTTGGTATCTCGGATCGCTGGTGCCGGTCATTGGCCTTGTCCAGGTTGGGTCGCAGGCCCGGGCTGATCGCTATACCTATCTGCCACTGATCGGAATCTTTGTTGTGGTGGCATGGGGGCTGTGTGCGTTGGTGCAGGCGCGTCCACAATGGAGGCGGGTTATCATCACTGCCACCGTTCTCGGGCTCGCTGCCTTGAGCGTAACGACTTATCGGCAAGCCGGTCGTTGGCGTGACAGCCGGACGTTGTTTGCACATGCGGCGCAAGTCACTCAGGGCAACTATATCGCGCTGAGTGGCGTCGGTATTGCCGATGCCCAGGAGGGGAATTGGGCGAGTGCGATGACCAATCTGACGCGTGCGCTCGAATTCGCCCGTCCGCACCACGCTGAGCGACGATTCAATTATTACCTCGGGGTAATACTGCAACTTCAGGGCAAGCCACTCGAGGCGCTGCCCGTTCTGGAAGACGCGGTTGTTTCCAGCGGGTTGCGTCCGGAACGGGATTTTCGCCTCGGCCTTTCCTTGATCGAAGCCAACCGACTGACGGAAGCCGAAACTGCTCTGCAAGCGGCGCTCGCCGCCAGGCCGCAGAGTGTGGAATACCAACTCGCCATGGCAGCGCTGTATGTCCGGCAAGGGTCACTGGCCAAGGCGGAACCGCTATATCAGGCTGCTCTTGCCAGCCATCCAGATTCGCCGGTGGCGCGCAAATCTTTCGGTGACTTTTTGATGATGGCCGGCCGCCCGGCCGAAGCCGAACCTCACCACGCCGCCGCCGTGAAAGTCAATCCCACCGACGTCCGCGCGCGTCGCGCCTATGCTGCCACCCTTCAAAAGCTTGGCAAGCTCGGCGAAGCCGTCGCGCAGCTGGAAGCGGCCGTCAACAGTGGTCAGGCCGATGCAGAAACCGCTGCCGAGTTGGCGGAGCTATACGATGAGCAAGGCCAGTCTGCCAAAGCGGTGGCCTGGTACGGAAAAGCGCTGGCGGCCGAACCCAAATCCATCAGTGCGCTCAACAACCTGGCTTGGATCCTCGCGACGGATCCTGATGGAGCAGTGCGTAATGGCGCGCGGGCCGTGGAACTGGCTGAGCGCGCTTGCGGGCTGACCGAGTGGAAGGCAGCAGTGATCATGGGCACGCTGGCGGCCGCCTACGCGGAAGCGGGCCGCTTTGCCGATGCAGTCGCGATGGCTGGCAAAGCCCGGGACCAGGCGCGGTCGGACAAGCAGGAATTGATCGCCAAGCAAAACGACGAACTGCGCAAACTCTATGAGCGGGAACAGCCATACCGCGACCGCTGACCGGATATCCTCGTCGGACCGCGCGCGAAATGAGGACTGGTTTCTGGATTCGCGCCCGCGGTGTCGCCGATTGAGTTTTGCGGGCGGCGTAAAGCTGCCGGTTTATGCCCCGACCAGGCTTCCTGATCAGTTTCAACGGTGGAAGTCGTAACCATTCGCGGCGCACCAGGATGGCGGCATGAGGACCGACGGTTGGGCATTCCGGCGGTTGATTTGGGTTTCAATCAAAGCGGGTTTGACACCGATTACGGCGGGCAACAGTATTATCGCTGCTTTCCTGCACCAGCGCTGAGCCGGATGGGAAAGGCGCAACCGAGCCACCAATCAGGATGACCATCTTCGCCATCGCCGTCTTTCTCAGTTCATTCCTGCTATTCGCGGTGCAACCCATGATTGCAAAGTCCCTCCTGCCGTCGTTTGGAGGCACGGCCGCGGTGTGGGCTACGTGTCTGGTGGTTTTTCAGACCCTGCTGTTGGCGGGTTATGCGTATGCCCACCTCCTCCGCGCCAAACTTTCGCCGACCGCCCAGCGCTGGTTTCATCTTGTTTTGCTGGCAGTGACCCTGTTATTCCTGCCACCCGTACCCCATGTCGTTGGCGTGCATTCTGTTGATCGGCCCTTGGTTGAACTGCTGCGCGGCCTATTCATTTCGATCGGCGCTCCATTCTTCGCGTTGTCCGCCACGGCGCCCCTGCTCATGGAGTGGTTTCGACAGTCGGTGACCGGGCGCTCGCCGGACCGGCTTTATGCCTTCTCCAATGCCGGTTCATTGCTCGCATTGCTTTGCTATCCATTTGTGCTGGAACCCTTGTTCAGTCGCAACACACTGGCTTGGATATGGTCCGGCGGCATGGCGGGGTTTCTCGTGATTTGCGCAATCGTGGCGTGGCAGTCAAGTCGGGCCAGCAACAATGCCGGAGCGATGGCAAATCAAGCGGCTTCCCCCGTGCCGCCCGCCAGTTCCAGCGGGCAACGAGGGGGGGTCGACTGGCTCTGGGTTGTTTTGCCGGCATGCGGGTCGGCCTTGCTAATGGCATTGACGAACCAGATCTCCCAGGACGTGGCGCCAATGCCTTTGCTTTGGGTGGCACCACTGGCCACTTACCTTCTGACATTCATTCTTTGCTTCGAGAGCCAAAGGACATATCGGCGGTGGCTTTTCATGCCGGCAGGCTACATCGCCTTTCTGCTTCTGGCGTGGCTGCTCCAGGATGGTTATCTGCACGGATTCTGGGTGCAGATCGGTGGTTACCTCGGGGTTCTGTTCTGCGCATGCATGGTTTGCCATGGCGAGTTGTATCGACTGCGACCGCCGCCTGCCCGGCTTACCGTTTATTACCTCGCCATTTCTTTGGGGGGGGCGATTGGAGGGGTATTTGTCGCGCTCATCGCCCCGGTTGTTTTTGATTCACTTTTGGAGACCCCACTCATTGCGCTGACACTGGCGGCTTGCGGTGCGTTCCTGCTCCGGCGTGAGGCGTCGGAGCGGGGCGGTAAAGTCCGCCGGCCCCAAGGCATGGCGGTTCTTGGGGGTACGCCCGCATGGCAACTGGCGATCGCGGCCACCATCGCCGCGATGGGCTGCTTGGGCTACGTTCAATGGGAGCAACGCCGGGAGTCGATCTTTTTTACGCGCAGTTTCTATGGCGCGTATCGCGTGAAGGAAGGTCCCAAATTGCTCATGGATCGGATCCAATACCCACTCACCCCTGGACCGGCGCGTGTATTGTTATCGGGTCAAATTTATCACGGGCTGCAGTTCATTGCCCCCGAAGCCGCAAAGATCGCCACCACTTACTACAGCGATCAGGGTGGGCTGGGCTTTGTGTTTCGAGAATTATCAGCGAATACGAATCGCCATATTGGCGCGATCGGAC
>CAZIJO010000143.1:0-15445 GCA_964539515.1 uncultured Bifidobacterium sp.
CCGCGTCCGGATGTTCAGGCTTTCCACGCCGACGGAAAAGGCCATCGCGAAATAGATGTAGCCCTTCGGGATTTCCTTGTGGAAACCTTCCGCCACGAGCGCGCAGCCAATCAGGAGCAGAAAGCTCAACGCGAGAATTTTCAGAGACGGATGTTTGTGGATGAAATCGCTGATGGTCCCGGCGAAGAACAACATGAACACCAATGCGATGATCACGGCGGCGATCATGACCCCGAGGTGTTTCGCCATACCCACGGCGGTGATGACGGAGTCCAGCGAGAAAACGATGTCGAGCAGCAGAATTTGCACGATTACGGCAGCGAACTTGGGCGCGACACGGCTGGTGACTTCGCCGTCTTCCCCTTCGAGTTTATCGTGGATTTCATGGGTGCTTTTCCAGAGCAGGAACAGGCCGCCCAAAATGAGAATCAGGTCGCGGCCGGAGACCGGATGCGCATGGTCAAGCAGCCCAAGCGTGGGAATCTCAAACAGCGGTTTGGTCAGTTTTACCATCCATGCCAGCCCACAAAGCAACAGAATCCGCGTGATGAGCGCCAGCATCAGGCCGGTCTGGCGCGCCTTGGCTTGCTGTTCCTTCGGCAGCTTGCCTGCAAGGATCGAGATGAAAACAATGTTGTCGATGCCCAAAACGATTTCGAGCACGGTCAGCGTGAGCAGGCTGATCCAGATTTCCGGCGATGTAATCCATTCCATGATGCGGCAAATACTTTGTGAATACCGCCGAAAGTCAATGGCAACCCGCCTGGCGGTCCACCGAAAAAAGCTCCAAGGTGGACTTGACGCTGCAACCGGACCGGGTGTTTATTCTTAAGCAGACGTGACAGTTTTGTCCGTTGGCCAATTTCAAAGAAAGTTCAGGTGTGCCATGAAAAACCGTTTCCATTGCATCCCAAAGCTGGGATTCCCGTTCCTCACGATTTTCCTCTGCGGGTTCGCGGGCAACGTCCCGGCCCAGCTGCCCCCCACCGATCTTTCGATGCCGCTGGTGACGCTCACGGCCCCCGATCCGCTGGCGAATGAATCCGGCGATCCCGGCGCGTTCCGGCTTTTCCGATCCGGCCCGACAAATCTGGCCCTGCACGTGTATTGGAAGGTTGGTGGCTCGGCCGTGAGCGGGACGGATTACCAAAGTTTGGCTGCAACCGTGAACATCCCGGCAGGTGTGCGCGAAGTCCTTGTTCCGGTCGTGCCGACTGATGACAAATTGGTCGAAGCCGTGGAAACCGTCGAAGCCGGCTTGTTCTACCCGCCCCTCGAAGGGCCGCAAACCTACGAAATTGGCACGCCGAGCAACGCCGTCGTGGCGATTCTGGATAACGACCCGGCGCCGACCAATCGTCCACCTTTCGTGAGCATTGTGACCCCGACGGATGGCACGGTTGTCCTTTACCCGGACTCCATTCTAATCATCGCCGCGGCGCACGACCCGGATCCCGGCGACTACGTGGATACGGTGGAGTTCTTTGACGGCCCAAACAGTCTGGGGGTAAAGACCAATTGCCTGCCTTGCGCGTCGCCGATCAATCCATTCCGTTTGTCAACGGTTCTAAATCCGGGAGTCCACATTCTGACGGCAAAGGCCACCGACGCTCATGGGGAAAGTTCAACCTCCGATCCCGTTCACGTCACCGTGCGCGAACCGCCACCACCAGCGGTGGTGACAATTGCGGCCACCGATCCCAAAGCCGCGGAACCCGGCGTGCTAACCGTGATTGACCCGGGAGTGTTCACCATTACCCGGACCGGGTCCACCGATTTCCCGTTACCCGTCTATTACTCGGTTTACGGCACGGCCAGCAACGGCGTGGACTACGCCAAAATATCCAACCTGGTTATCATCCCGGTCGGCAAGCCTTCCGTCGAAGTTGTGATTCAGCCCTTGGGTGACAGCCTGGCGGAAGGGCCGGAAACCGTCGTCCTGCGTCTCGAAGATGTGCCTTGTATCGCCATCTTTCCCCCGCCGCCGGATTGTTACGTCGTTGGGACGCCTCGTGAAGCGGTCGTTTTCATTGCCGACCTTGAGCCGCCCATGAACATTCCACCCGCCGTGCGGCTCGTGAAACCGTTCGACGGCCAGACCTTCCTGGCGCCAGCGGAAGTTTTGCTCCGGGCGGAAACACTCGACGCCGATGGCTACGTGGATCACGTCGAGTTCTATGCCGGGACGAATCAAATCGGTGCGGAGACGCGCAATTATTTCACTGCGCCCCCGCCAGGCGAGCCGGCGACGTTCGAAATGGTTTGGACCAATCCGCCGTCTGGCCGACATAGCTTGACGGTTCGGGCCCGTGACGACCGGGGCGCCATTGGAGTGTCGTCGCCCGTTGTCATTTGGGTAATGGCAACCAATCAGCCTCCGGTCACGAATCCACCGCCCCTCGTGACGATCAGTGCGCCCGATCCCATTGCCGCGGAGGGCACGAATTGCTGCCGGTGGATTGGCTGGTCGAATTCCCTGCCCGTTGTCTTCGGCGGCACCAACACCGCGACCTTCGTCATCCGTCGGACCGGACCAACGAACGATTCACTCACGGTCCATTACCGCATCGGCGGCACCGCCAGCAACGGCGTGGACTACGCCGTTCTTCCTGGCGTCGCGATTATTCCTGCCGGTCGGCGAGCCGTGGAATTCAAACTCGTTCCGCTCGATGACGGGATGCCCGAGCGCCTCGAAACGGTTGTGCTCGGATTGCGCGTGCCGCCGATGCTCGCGGGCACTGTGCCGCCGTACCTTATCGGGGGGGCCGGCCGGGCCGCAGCGGTCATCGTGGACAACGATGCCGTGCGTCCGCCTAGCTGCGTCCTGGCGGATCGGTGCTTTCACCTAATGAAACCTGGAACGAACGGATCGTGGTGGCGCATTGAAACTTCCACCGATATGCACCAGTGGACGACCCTCGGCATCCAACCCGTCACCGACGGCGCGTTGCATTTTGTGGACCCGGACGCTGAGGAACGGCCCCGCGGTTTCTATCGAGCCGTGCCGTGTGAGCCGCCGACGGACTGAAAAATCTCGCGACCGGGCATGCTGCACCGCATGCTGGGCGTGTGCATTTGGCGCATCTGCGACTCCGCGACTTCCGCAATTACCTGCGGATGGACGCCGACTTTGCACCCGGTTTTCACCTCCTGCTCGGCGACAATGCGCAGGGCAAAACCAACATCCTCGAAGCGGTTTACCTCATGGCCACGCTTCGTTCGTTCCGCGGTGTGGGCAGCGCGCAGATGATCCGCCACGGCCAGAAGGGTTACTTCGTCGGCGGGAAAGTGGTGGGACCGGCGGAACACGAGATCAAAATGTACTGGTCAGTGCGTGAGCGAAATCTCGCGCTGGACGGCCGGCCGGTGAAGAAACTTGGCGATTATCTCGGCACCCTGCGCACGGTGGTGTTTTGCACGGAAGACCTGCAACTGGTCAAAGGCACCAGCCGAACGCGCCGTCGCTTTATTGATCTGCTCCTCTCGCAAACCCAGCCCGGCTATCTCGCTTTGCTGCAGCGCTACATGCACTGTGTCCGCTCGCGCAACGCTCTGCTCAAACAATCCGTCCCCAACCCCACCTCGCTCGACAGTTTCTCCGCCGAACTGGTCAAGCTTGGCAACGAAC
The DNA here is from genome assembly GCA_964539515.1 of uncultured Bifidobacterium sp. Lineage (GTDB taxonomy): Bacteria > Verrucomicrobiota > Verrucomicrobiia > Limisphaerales > JADLHS01 > JADLHS01. The sequence continues at coordinate 3,629 of CAZIJO010000143.1, forward strand.
TCATCCGCCAGCGGCGGGAGTTGATCCCCCGTCTCTCACCGCTCGCCCGGCTGGCGTATCGGCGGATTTCCCATGACGCCGAGGAATTGCGGATCGCTTACGAGCCGGGGGTGAAAGCTGATTTCGCCGTGGAACTGGCCCAGATACGCGACCGGGAACGGCGTTACCGTACCACGCTCATTGGTCCGCACCGCGACGACCTGCAATTGCTGCTCAACGAAAAGTCTGCCGCGCAGTTCGGCAGCGAGGGGCAAAAGCGGACGCTCGCCATCGCTCTGAAAATGGCCCAGGCCGAATATCTCACCGGCATTCATGGCAGCGCGCCGGTGCTGCTGATTGACGACGTAATGGGCGAACTGGATGCCAAACGCCGCAGCGGTCTGCTGCCGTTGTTGGAACGTGCCCGCGAAAGCAGTGGCCAGGTTTTCATGACCTGCACCGAGGAAAACTGGCCGCGGGAACTGGGGCGTGATTTGCAGCGCTGGGAAGTGAAAGCCGGAACGTTGCTCCAGCGTCGGGCCAGTTGATTTCGCAATCCCGGTGGATCACGCAGCAAACCGGCTCAAACGGTGGAGCAATAATGGATGAGTCAGCCGACGCTCCGCTTTTTTGGAATGCCTATCGGCGGCCACCTCTCTAGCCTGTTGAAGCAGAGAGTTGAAGTTCAAATAGGGATACAGTTGCGGCCCGGTGGCCAAAACGGCGATGGCCCGGGTTGCAACATTCATGTCCCCCACCAAGGCATGGGCGACCGCATCGCAACTGAATTCATCCAGCCGGGAGAGTTTCTTGAACGCCCGGGTCAAGCCGGAGCGGATCATACCGGTGTGTCCCAAGGCGTGATGCGCCATTTCATGGCCTAGAATAAACGTGAGGGTCTGGTTGTCTCCCGATCGCAGACACGCATCCACCAGGTCATCGAGCAGGACGATTACCTGCCTGCCGGCAACCCGTGCGGCTGCCGCGTTGATCACATTGCCTTCGATGAGATAAACTGCCGGGCTGTTTTTCATTCCAAGCCGTTGGGCGATCTCCACCGCGCATTGATGAATCTCCGGGAATTGGGTCGCGTTGACTTCGACGGCGGAACCTTTCAACAAAGCCATCGCCTTCTTGCGATTAAAGTAATCCGCAATGGGGGCGATAATCAGCGCCAACAACAAAATGCCGTAAGTCAGTGCTATGCCGAACAAAACCCCGACACCGGCCGCCAAGTAAGCCAGCACCACCGCGGATCCCGTTCCCCGCTCGATATGCACTTTGGGATCAACTGGTGCCCCGCTTGCATTTAGTGAAGGGAATTGCTTCTTATCGGCCAGATTGGGAACAAGCGGGGGAGGATTCATAGTTTGTTGTGATGATGTTCTGATTTGGGTCCAGCAACCACAGCCCGCTGGTCAGGGACCAACGCACCCGGCGTGAGCTGATTGCCCGCGATACTTGAACACTTCCAGTGAACTGGCAAACATTTTAAGGTTTTCGACCCTTTTCTTTTCCTGCTTTGCCGAAGTTCGGATTCATTGTTAGGGTGTTGCCATGCGAATTTTGTCCGGCATCCAGCCTTCGGGCGCGTTGCATCTCGGGAATTACTTCGGGATGATGCGGCCTGCTATTGACCTGCAGGAAAAGGGCGAGGCCTTCTATTTCATCGCGGATTATCACTCGATGACGTCACTGTTCGATCCGGTCGAGCGACGCAAGAACACCCTCGACGTGGCGTTGGACTTTCTCGCGTGCGGGCTGGATCCGAAGCGGTCCGTGTTCTTCAAGCAATCCGATGTGCCGGAGGTCTGCGAGCTCGCATGGCTGCTCTCGACTTTGACCCCGATGGGGTTGTTGGAACGCGCTCACTCCTTTAAGGACAAGTCGGCCAAGGGCATTCCTATCAATCACGGCTTGTTCGCCTATCCCGTGCTGATGGCGGCGGACATTTTGATTTACGACTCCAACGTGGTGCCGGTGGGGCAGGACCAGAAGCAGCATGTCGAGATGACGCGTGATATTGCCATCAAGTTCAATGAAGCCTATGGCCCGACATTCGTGATTCCCGAGCCCAAGATCAAAGGGGAAACGGCGAAAGTGCCCGGCGTGGACGGTGAGAAGATGAGCAAGAGCTACGGCAACACCATTGAGATTTTTGGCGACGAAAAGACGCTCCGCAAGAAAGTCATGGCGCTAAAGATGGACAGTCGCACGCCCGCTGAGCCGAAGCCGGACGCGGATCAAAACCTCGCCATCCAGTTGCTCAAGGTGATCGATGCGGGGGTTGGCCAGGAATGGGAGGAAAAGCTTCGCGCCGGTGGCATGGGCTACGGTGACTTGAAGAAGAAGCTGTTCGAGGTCTATTGGGAGTACTTCGCGGCCGCGCGAGCCAAGCGCGCTGAACTGGTGGCCAATCTGGATTATGTGAACAAAGTCCTGACGGAGGGCGCCGCCCGGGCGCGGGCCACGGCGCGAAAGGTCTTGCAGCGCGCGCGGCAGGCCAGCGGTTTGGAGTGATTCTTCCGGTGGGGCGAGCGTCCTCGCGAGCCAACCGCGGCCCGGCCCCGTGCCAGGGGCAATCACCGCGATTGACGGAGCAGCCATGCGTAAAGCTCCGGATTCTCGTAGGTCTCCGTCCACGAATCGTGGTCGGCTTCAGGATAGACCGTGAGTCTCACGTTTTTCACGCCCAGCTTTTTGAGTTGGCCAACCATGCGTTCAGATTCGCTGAGCGGCACAACGTCGTCTTTCGCGCCATGAAATGCCCAGATCGGAAGATGCTGGAAGGCGGCTGGGTTGTCGCGCGGCCCCAGGACGACTTCAATCATGTTGCCGCCACCGCAGATCGGCACCAGGGCCGCGAACTTTCCGGGATGCCGCAGCCCAAGTTGCCAGGTGCCGTAACCGCCCATGCTGATGCCGGTCAGGTAAATGCGATGGGCGTCCACGGCGTATTTCTGCTCCACGTGATTCAGCAATTGAAGCAGCGGCTCATCCTCCCAAATCCGGTCTGCCGGGCAATGCGGCGCGACAACGATAAACGGAAATTCCTGGCCCCGCCTCACCTGTTTCAGGGGGCCGTGGACGGCGGCGCGTAGGAGGTCACTCCCGCGTTCGCCCGCGCCGTGCAGGAAAAGCAGAAGCGGCCAGCGTTGGCCGTTCGTGCCCGGATAATCCTTCGGCAGGTAACACAAGTATTGCAGGTTGCCCACATGCGTCACCTTCCAACTCAGTTGTTCGTTGGTCAGGACACTGTTTTGGGTTTCTCGTCTGGTTGTCATGGGTGGAAGGTACAAGGCGGTCACGGCGGTAGGCGCGGTGCTGCGATTGACGGATGCACGCGAAGAGGATGGGGAGATTCCCGGCGGCTTTCAATCTTCAACATGGTCGACGGCACTGTCTGGCGGCGGCAGATCCAATAGCGCCCCGCCCATCCGCCACCTTACTTCGGTGGCGACCGCAGTGGCGACAAGCGCGCTGGACGGCGCAATGCACCGTCCCTACCATTACGCGCCGTGACGACTGACACGCAAATCCTGATTGCCCTTCGGAACGCTGATAACGGGGGCGTTTCCGGCGCGGAGCTTTCGCAGCGGTTGGGTGTGACGCGTGCGGCGATTTGGGCCCGGATCGAGGAACTGCGCAAGCTGGGCTATGAAATCGAGGCCAGCCCCGTGCTGGGCTATCGGCTCGTCAGCACGCCGGACGTATTGCATGCCGACGATTTACTTGCCCGCCTGGGCAAGACCCAGGTGGTTGGGCGTGACATTCGCGTATTTGAACAAACCACCTCCACGAACGACGTGGTCGAAAAGCTGGCGCGCGATGGCGTCAAGGAAGGTGTGGTGGTTTTTGCCGAATCCCAAACCAAGGGCCGGGGACGGCTGGGGCGCGTCTGGACTTCGCCCGCCCGCAAAGGGTTGTGGTTTTCTGTCCTGCTCCGGCCGAAATTGCGGCCGCAAGAAACCACCCAGCTGACGGTGGCGGCCGCCACAGCATTATGGCGGGCGATTCATGCGCAAACCGGTTTGCGGGCGGAGATCAAGTGGCCCAATGATATTTTGCTGAAGGGGAAAAAGATCGTTGGCATCCTCACGGAACTGAGCGCGGAGCTGGATTGCGTGAAGCACATTACGCTCGGCGTCGGGGTGGATGTGAACCTGACCACGAATGAATTTCCGGTTGAACTGCGCAAGCTGGCGACGTCATTGCGGATTGAACTCGGCCAGCCAGTGTCCCGGGCGGAGCTGGCGACGGCCATCCTGCGCGAGTTGGATGCTGACTACGCCCGGATTTGCGCCGGGAATTTTGCCGCCGTGGCAGATGAGTGGGAAGAACATTGCACGACCATTGGTCAACGGGTGGTTATCAATCAAGGTGGACGCAAGTTGCGGGGCCGCGCGGAATCCCTCGACGACGACGCGGCGTTACGGTTGCGCACCGACCATGGCCGGCTGGAGCGCATCATTGGTGGCGATGTGATGTTGGAGAAATGAACATGTGAAGCTGAAGATGTCACCGCTGGCGGGAGGCCGGCTTCCGGTCATTTTTCATTTTGAATTTTGAATTGTCGCATGATTCTGCTCTTCGACATTGGCAACACGAATACGCACGTTGGACTGGCAAACGGGCGGCGGGTGACGCGGCAGGCAGACATTCCCTCCGCCGCCTGGTTTTCGAAATCGGCCTTGTCCCGCCTGGCAGGTTTCGTTGGGCGGGCGCGCGTGGACAAAGTTGCCATCTGCAGCGTGGTCCCGCACGCCACGCCGCGCGTGCGCAAAGCGGTGCGGGCATTGTGGGGTTTATCAAGCCTCGAACTCACATCCCGGACGGTGCAGGGAGTGGGGATTGATTATCCGAAACCCGAAACGATCGGCCCGGATCGCCTGGCCAACGCCGTGGCGGCCCGGCACGGCTTCGGGGCGCCAGTCGTCGTGTTGGATTTCGGTACGGCCGTGACGTTTGACGTGGTGAATGCCCGAGGGGACTACGTGGGGGGGATCATCGCGCCGGGGCTGGCGGCCATGACGGATTATCTGCACGAGAAAACGGCGCTGTTGCCGCGCATTCGCATCCGGGAATTCAAGCGGGCCATCGGCCGAAGCACCGAGGAGGCGATGCTCGTTGGCGCCGTGCATGGTTATCGTGGATTGGTGCGCGAATTGATCGCGGAACTCAAACGGGAGTTGGGCGTGCGCCGGCTGCCGGTCATTGCCACCGGTGGCTACGCAAAATTAATCGCAGCCAAGCTGCCGGAGATTTCCGCCGTTCGACCGGATTTGACGCTGGAGGGCTTGCGGCTGGTGTTGCTTCATACTGACCTTGGTCGCTAAGTTCTTTCCCAGCGCCGCGGGGGCGCGGGGGAGTTTTTGAGGTGGCGGAGATTGTCGCGGCCTTGGGCAAGCACCAGCTGATTTTGAGTTGCAGCTTGTCCCCCCTCGCAAGGGACGCTATGGTTAGAGCGGTCAAACCACATGCGAAGCGGCAAAGAACTCATTCTGGCAACCAAGCCTTTTGCGGTGGATTCCCCGGCGCGCAGTTGGTGGCACGTGCTTTCTACCGCGTTCCTGCTGGCCGCCGCCATTTTGGGCACGCTCTGGAATTTTCATCTGGCCGGGAAGATTTTTTGCAGCATTTTCAGCGGCTTGCTCATCCTCCGGCTGTTTGTGATTTATCATGATCAACAGCATCATGCGATCCTGGATCATTCGCGGCTGGCCGAGGGATTCATGCGAGTATTTGGCATCTTGGCCCTCAGCCCGAGCAGCATCTGGCGCAGTTCCCACAACTACCATCACAAACACAATTCCAAACTCCGCAGCGCCCATATTGGTTCTTTTCCCGTCATGACTCGCGCCGAGTACCTGAAGTCATCGAAAATGGTTCGTTTCAAGTATTTGTTCATGCGGCATCCGTTGACCATCTTGTTTGGGTATTTGTTCGCCTTTCTTTATGGCATGTGTCTGTATCCGTTTTTCAACAAACCGCGCGAACATTTTGATTGCCTGATCGCCTTCGGGCTGCATGTCCTGATTGCCGGGACATTAACCTACTACCTCGGCTGGCGGGCGCTGCTTTTGACCCAGCTGATTCCGCACTTTATTGCCTGCGCGATCGGGACCTACCTGTTTTACGCGCAACACAACTTTCCGGGTGTATCCTTTTACGACCGGGCCGGGTGGGCGTACGAGAAAGCGGCGATGGAGTCCTCAAGTTATTTGAAGACCGGCCCTCTTTGGGCCTGGTTTACCGCCAATATTGGCTATCATCACATTCATCACCTGAATGCCCGCATCCCTTTCTACCGCTTGCCGGAAGTGCTCGCCCGGATCCCCGAGCTGAGGACTCCCAAAACCACCTCCCTTCGGCCAATTGATATTCTCCGCTGTCTACGGTTGAAAGTCTGGGATGTCGAAGCGCAACGGATGGTCGGCCATCGGAGTTTCTAGCGCTGCCTTCATTCGAAGGGCGGCGGAAAGTTCGGTCGAAAAACTCAGCACCGCGCGCGCTCAGCGCCGGGGCATTTTCTTCTGCGCCTCAGCAAGGATCTTGCGCTCCCGCTCGGTCAGGCTCTGGATGCCATGCGCGGATATTTTGTCCAAGATCGGATCCACCTCCCGGCTGATGAACTCCTCCGGGGCCAGGTCGGATTCTGCTTTCACGCGGTCGGTTCGCCAGGGACGACCGCGTGCCGGCGCCGCCCGCACGAGTTCCGGTTTGCGCGGGCGCGTTTGCGACGGGCGCCAGAAACGCAACCGACCCATTACGTTTTCCCAGGGCAAGACCATGTAGTCATGATGCCAGCCAAGTTTCACCCAGGCCAAACCCGCGAGCAGGCCGCCCAAGTGGGCGGCATGGGCGGTGGCGCCGCCGCGCAAAGATGGAACGAGAGTGAAAAACAGGGAAATGGCGGCGGTGAACCACAATAAAATCCCCGCACGAATTGGCAGAATGAAATTAAGCCGAATCTCGGAATCGGACTCGAGCCTGGCAAAAATGGCAAAGACTCCCATTACGCCCGCGGACGCCCCAAAAACGGCCGACCCAAAAGCCGGCCAAAACAATGCCATCAAGGCACTTTGCAGCAGTCCGCCAACGATCCCGCAACCAAAGTAAGCCACGAGAAACCGCCTTGGGCCCAGAACATTCTCAACCCATTTGCCAAAAAACCATAGACCCATCAGATTGCCAAGGAGATGCCACAGGCCACCGTGGAGGAATTGAAACGTCAGCAGTTGCCACACGTGGCCCCGCGTCAAAGTTGCCGGCGTTAGCGCCAATGAATCCTCGACTTCGGGCCAGCCATAGACCTCGTTGATGCACTGCAACGCGAACGTGATGACGAGTACCACCATCAGAAAAACGCTGGCCGACCAATGAAATCTGAAGGGATTCCCAGCCGACGGCTCGTTGCGCATATAGTCCCGATTTTCCAGCATGACGGGCTGAAACTAGTGGCGGTCGCCCCATTTTTCAACGGGCAATTTTTGTGCTGCGGCTGGCCGCACGATATATCGTTTGGACAGTTTCATGTCCTGATATCCCGCAGGGGTTCCGGAGACTTTGCCGCCCGGCGTGCGAAGGCCAGGCCCGCAACCATGCCACCGAGGTGTGCTCCATGCGCAACATCGTCACCCGCCAGGAATACTCCCAGCAATCCAATTCCCGCACTCACACCCAACAAGACGCGGGCGGTGACGGTGACGGGGTAAACAAAAAAGAGGTACACCGTCAGTTCCTGACGCGGGAAGAGTGTTGCGAACGCCGCGATCAGTCCAAACAGCCCGGCAGACGCGCCGACGACGGGAATGCAGGTTGTCGTGTGGCCCACCGTGACGACTCCGAAATGGCTGGGCAAGACAAGGCCCCCCACCACGTGCACGATGCCGCCGAACGTGCCGCTGAGGAGATAGAGCCACAGGAAGCGGCTCCGCCCCAGCGCGTATTCCACCGGCGGCCCAAAGACATAGATGCCCCAGGAGTTGAGGAGCAGGTGAAAGAGGCCGCCGTGTAGGAACTGGAAGCTAAGCAACTGCCAGAGGTACCCGTGGCGCACGCCATCCAGACTCAACCCCAGGTAGTGGTCCATCGGCAAGGCTGGATACTTTGCCTTCACATACGCCCGCACCAAATAGACGAGACCGTTCGCTATGAGCAGCGTGTTGGTTACCGAGAAGCGCATTGGGCTAAAATTCTCCGAAACATCGGCGGCCAAATCTCAATTCTCCAGGACCGGCCGGGCAAACTAGTGGCGGCTGGCGGCTTTTTCAACGCAGTTTTTCCAGGGTGTTTCGCCGGCGCAAGTTTTTCATTTCGCCGGGTCGAATTCTCCGGCATTCTGTCCATGAGTATGGGAAAACGCCGCGAGGCGCGCGAACGCGCCGTTCAGTTTTTGTTCCAGCACGATCTTAATCCGCCCGCGGACATCGAGCAGGCCCTCAATGAATTCTGGGAGTCCCAGCGCGCCGCCGCCATCGCGGAGGACAAAGGTCCCGCCAATTGGGGTCAACCCGTGGCATTGCCCCCGCCGTCGGCCGCGGAAGCGGAAACGCGCCTGTTCGCCGAACCTTTGATCCGCGGGGCCATCCAACATCGGGAGGAAGCGGATGCCTGCATGATGAGGCACGTCAAGAATTGGGAGCTGAACCGGATCGCGGCGGTGGATCGCAACATCCTGCGGCTGGCGATTTATGAGATGCTTCATCGCGAGGACATCCCGCCGGTGGTCAGTCTTAATGAGGCGGTGGATATCGCAAAAAAATTCTCCACCCCCGACAGCGGCAAATTCGTCAACGGCATCCTGGACAAGGTCAAGGGTGAACTCCTGCGGCCCGCGAGGATCGTGAAATGAGTCCCTCGACTAGAGGCCGGGGGACGAAGCTTGTCTTGTCTCTTGAGCGTATGGGGGATTTTCCTGCGCGGCTTTCGATTTCAGCCGGCCGGCGGCAAAAGTCCGGCTGAGCCATGTTCGCAGACCTCCATCTTCATTCCTTGTTCTCGGACGGCACCTTTACGCCGGAGGAGATCGTGGAGCATGGGGTGCGGTTTGGCCATAAGGCGCTGGCCCTGACCGACCACGATACCGTTGAAGGGTGTGAGCGCATGGCCGCGGCCTGTGCGGCGGCGGGCCTCGATTTCATAGTCGGTACGGAATTGACCGCGGAGTACGACGACATCGAAATGCACATTCTGGCCTACTTCGTCGACCCAAAGAATCCAAAGCTCCTCGCCGAAATCGCGAAGTTTCAGCAAGTCCGGCAGGATCGCATTCGCGACATGGTTGCTTGCATCAATGCCTTGGGCGTGCCGCTCAAGGCGGATGACGTATTCGCGCTGGCGAATTGTCGATCGCCCGGTCGCCCGCACGTTGCCCGGGCGCTGGTGCGGGGCCGGCATTGTCGCACACTCGATGAAGCCTTCGAGCGGTTCCTGAAAAAAAACCGCCCCGCTTGGGTGCCCAAGGCCAAGATGTCCGCCCTGGAAGCCATTCAATTGATTCACCAGGCCGGCGGACTCGCGATAATGGCGCATCCCGGATTGAATCGCAGCGACCAGACGATTCCGGCGATTGTGGCGGCGGGCCTCGATGGTATTGAATGTTTTCATACGAAACATCCGCCCGCCACTGCGGAGCATTACCTGGCCCTCGCCCGAAAGCACCACCTGCTCGTTACCGGCGGTTCAGACTGCCACGGGCTCAGCAAAGGCAAACCCCTCATCGGCACGGTGCGTTTGGATTATCAGTATGTCGAGAAACTTTACTCTGCCAGAAAATTGGCTGAGGAAAAACGCGGCGTCCGGTTGTCCGAATAATCCCGCCTGCCACCATCTGCATTTCGCACTTTCAAAATGGGACTCTTCGCCAAATTCAAAGCAGGCCTGGCCAAAACGCACGCCCGGCTCACCCACGAGATTAAGCGCATTGTCACGCGTTCACCCAAACTCACCGCCGAGTCGCTCGAGGAGATTGAACACGCGCTGATCGCTGCCGATCTCGGGATGGCCACGACGCAGCAGATCGTGGCGGCAGTCAAGCAGGCCTATGAAAGCCAGGGTGGGGCGGGACTCGATTACCTCGCCATCGCTCGCGCCGAGATCGAAAAAAGTCTTTCCACCAACCAAGCCGGGCTGTTTAGAGCCCCCAGCGGGCCGACGGTGGTATCCATCGTCGGCGTTAACGGCACCGGCAAAACCACGACTTCCGCCAAACTCGCGCACTACATCCAGTCCCAGAACAAAACCGCGCTCCTCGCGGCGTGCGACACATTTCGCGCTGCCGCCATCGAACAACTCAAACTCTGGGGCGCGCGCCTAAAGGTGGACGTCATTGCCAGCGGCTATGGCGCGGATGCCGCCTCCGTGGCGCACGACGCCGTCACCGCCGCACAGTCGCGCAAGGCGGATTACCTCTTCATTGACACCGCGGGCCGCCTGCACACCAAGCACAACCTGATGCAGGAGTTGCAGAAGTTGCATCGGGTGGTCGGCAAACAGCTCCCGGGAGCGCCCCACGAGACCCTGCTCGTGCTGGATGCCAACACGGGCATGAACGCGTTCGCCCAGGCCCGCGAATTCCACAAGGCCGTGCCGCTCAGCGGCCTCGTCATCACCAAACTCGACGGCACCAGCAAGGGCGGCATGGTCGTCGCCATCCACCGCGAATTCGGCATCCCGATCAAATTCATCGGCGTGGGCGAGCAACCGGCCGACCTCCAGCCTTTCAACCCGGCCGAGTTCGCCGCGGCCTTGTTCGCCCACTGATCGAAACATTCGCGGCCATGAGCTCCCGACCGGCTCGCCCGTCAGCGGCGGATGTCGCCTGGATGCGACAGGCCCTGCGCCGCGCCCGCCGCGGTGTCGGCCGCACCGCCCCCAACCCCGCGGTCGGCGCCGTCCTGGTGCGCGGCGGACGCCTCCTCGGTGCGGGCTGGCATCGCCGCGCCGGATCGCCGCACGCGGAGATCGAGGCGCTGGCCGACGCCGCGCGCCACGGCCACAAACCGGCCGGTGCCACCCTCTACGTCACCCTCGAGCCGTGCTCGACCCATGGGCGCACGCCGCCGTGCACGGACGCGCTGATCCGCGCGGGCCTCCGCCGCGTGGTTTACGGCGCGACCGATCCAAACCCGCGCCACGCCGGGCGGGCGCGATCGCTGCTCGGCCGCCGGGGCATCCGCGTGGACTCCGGGGTGCTGGCCGGGCCTTGCGCCGACCTCAACCCGGCCTTCAACCATTGGGTGGTCCATGGCACACCCTTGGTCACCCTGAAAGCCGCGATGACGCTCGACGGCAAGACCGCGACCGCGCGCGGGGAAAGCCGCTGGATCACCGCCGAAGCTGCGCGCCGCCATGCCATGGGCCTGCGCCTCCGCGCCGATGCGATTCTCGTGGGGGTGAACACGGTCCTGCTCGACAATCCCGCCCTGACCGTGCGCCCGCCGACCCCGGGCCAGCGGCCGCGGCTGCGTGTGGTGCTGGATTCACTGGCCCGGACTCCGCCCGATTGCCGGCTGTTGACGGATGCCGCGCGCGATTCGACGGTGATTGTGGTGAGCCGCGCGGCGCCGGCGGCCCGGCGGCGGCGGCTGGCCGAACGGGGGCAGGTTTGGCTGGCGCCGCGGTTGGGCGGAGCGATCGACCTGCGCTGGGTCTTGCGGAAATTGGGAGCGCGCGGCGTGACCCACCTGCTGGTGGAGGGGGGCGGCCGGGTACACGCCTCCTTTCTCCACCACCGGTTGGCCCACGCGATCGCGTTCTACTACGCCCCGAAGGTCCTGGGTGGCGCCGCCTCGCGCAAGGCACTATCCCACGCATGTCCGGCCAGGCGGAACTGCA
>CAZIJO010000144.1:0-15427 GCA_964539515.1 uncultured Bifidobacterium sp.
CACCGATCGCCCTCCCCTGCTCCGCTGATAAGCGTTCGAGCCCATGTTTGACGCCATCGACAATCCCGCGCCATTCCCGGGGCGAGAGGATCGGCCCGAGCGGATTGAAGCGCATCTGACGGCCGCCATTCGTCGTGAGGATAACGTTGACGCGCGTCGGTTCCGCGAGCCGAACGATCGTGGCCGGAAGCTTTTCGGCGCGCAGATACCCGCCCAGCTCCGCACCGGTTTGTCCCCCCAGCGGGAGGAGCAATTGGGGTTTGCCGCCGAGCTGTTTGAGCCAGCGGGCCACATTGATGCCTTTGCCCCCGGCCCAACGGCGTTCGGAGTGGACGTTGTTCTTCTCCTCCCAGAGCACGTCGTCCACGCGCCACTCGGCGTCGATGGACGGATTGAGCGCAAGGACGAGCGCAGCGGTCACGGCAATTGGAGGAGGCGGTAGTATCGCGGGCCGCCCAAGCCGCCGGACTGGCTGCCGTCGTCGAGGAACTGGAACAGGCCGGTCGGCGAGGTGATCACGTTGGTGAACGGGTTCCAAACCGGTGGCACGAGCGTGGGTGTCCATTGCACGTTGTACTGCGCGGTGATGGGCCCATTCCAACGCAACGTGACGCCATTCGTTCCATACGTGATGCTTTGAATTCGTGGCGGCGGCACATACGTGCCCGACACGAAACCTTCGGCCACCCGGAAGTAATGGTACGGCGATGGCAACGGAAGACACCAAGTGGTGGTGTAATCAACCGCCGTGATGGTGGCCGTCAGCGTGGTCCAATTCGTCACGACCAGATCCGGCTTGCCCTGCACGAAATAGTGGCCGCCGGGAACGGAAGTCCAGGTCAGGCAAAATTCGTTGCTGGCAAAGGAGTAGTTGATGATGACGAGGTTGGTCGTCTCCACGGCGGACCATTCGGTGGCCTTGATGGAATAAGTCACCGGCACGCCGGAAATATTGACCGCCGACAGGAACCAGTTGCCCGGCGAGAGCGCGACCGGCGCCGAGTTGGTCAGCACCACAATCAACTCGTCGTTGGTGTAGGCGTTTGCGCTGAGATAATCGTAGCTCGTCAAATCGGGCAGCGGAAGTCCCTTGCGCGCCACGAGCGTCAGGTCGTCACTCGGACCGTTGATTTCAAACTGGGCCCGCACTGCGCTGGGCGTAACCACGTAACGGTAGTAATCGGTGCTGTTACCGGTTCCGGAGTTAGTGTTGGCATACGGAACGCCATTAACCAGGTCGATGATCGTTGGAAACTGGTTCGTGAACTCGGTAGCCAGGATGGTGTAGGTCACCGGCACGACATCGGCATTGAACACGCCAAGATACCAACGGCCCGCGGAAAGCGCGACTGGCGCCGAGTTGGTGAAGACAATAATGTCTTCCGGATTGTTACCCGGATTGAAGCTGCCGTAATCGAAGCTCAAGGGCGTCGGCAGCGGGGCACCCCGACGGGCAACAAGGTTCACGTTGCCGCTCAAGCCCAGGAGCTGGAAGGAAGCCGCCGTGGCTCCCGGAGTGACATCGTAATAGAAATAGCGGGGCAACGCTCCGGCAGCGAGCGTACTGGTTACCGGCACGGCATTCGTCAACGCGGTAATGTCATAGTCCACCTGTAAGGCAAAAGTAACCGTGGCCGGCCCCGGATTGCTGACACCAAGATAATAGCGCTGACCGGGCAGAAGCGGCGGTATACCAGCGGTGCTTAAAACAGCGGCTTGTCCAGTTGTGGCCCCCGGACCAATCAGCATGTAGCTCGGAAACACCGCATCCTTTGGTGGGGTAAACTGATTGAACAGCACATCCAACGGGCCCGTCGTGAAGACCAGGGTATTAGTCGCAAACTGCGCCCAAGCCGGCACATCCACGATGAAATACCCGATCTGCCCGGGGAGCACAGAGTTCGTCGAGGGGATCCCAGGGAGGAGCACGCCCGGCAGTGGCGAGACCTCCTGGAAGACAAATTGCATCTCCCAACTGAGAAGCGACACTCCGATCGCCGCGCCGGTGCGGGAATCCCAGAGCTCAAGCCTCCAGTCGCCCTGGGCATTCTCGCCGCGCAAGATGGAAAGCGATTCCTCGGGCAGAACGTAGCGCGGGCCCGACGCCTCGGTGAGCGTGAAGGAATCGACGAGTACGCCGGAATCGGCATTGGTGTTTACGGGTGCAAGACCGACGGTGGTATTGGGCCCGCCTGCCGTGAAGATCAATCCTCCCGGCTGCCAGTTGGTGTTGCCGAGGAACGTGTTGGTGACCTGGCCGTGCACAGAGATTTGCGACCCCACCACCGAAGCGCCGCAGACTGTTGGCGGAGTGACCATGCCGCACTTGCCAGCGACACCGGCAGCGTAGATTTGTTGAATTTCCATTGGCGCGAGTGGACGGTTGAATATGGCCAGTTCATCGATCGCACCGTAGAGACTGGAACTCAGGTCGTCACCACGGGCGCCAATGGCCGCCGGGGTTGTAAACGTGTAGGTCGTGACGTACGGCAGAACGGGATAGGCAATCCCATCAATATAAAATACCACCGTGGTTCCCGATTTTGTAACCGCCAGATGATGGAAATTTGTATCCGTTACCGCAACGCCGGTCTGGGTCTGGTCAATACCCACCCGGCTAAGGAAAAGTTGCCCGCTATCCAAAAATCCAAAGGCATAACCGCCAATCCCATAGCAGAAAAATTCGGCCGAGGTTGATCCGATGGAAACGACGGTTGGACTCGCGCGCCGCACCCAAGCTTCGATCGTGAAGTCCTGCAATTGCAGGTTTGCCGGATTGCCCACCAACACGCCATCCCCACTCCCGTCGAACTCAAAGCCTTGATTGACTTCGCCGGCACCATACGTCGCATTCCCAACCAAAGTTCCATGGTTCCCATCCACCTTGTCGGTGGTGTTTGCATCCCCTGGCCACCAACTCACAATCCCATCCAAGTTACCGGCCTTGCGATACTCATAGTTCAGCCGGTAGGTGTTGCCCGGCGTTGTGGGGACTGTGCGCAACAGCTGGCCGGCCCGCAATGCCAGCGACTGGGCGCCCACGGTCACCGGCGGGATCCCAGTAATTACCGTCACCGGATTGGTGGTCAACACGCTCCAGCCATCGACGGCCGCCGGGATTACATAATCACCCGCGGGCGCCAGTTCGAAATTGCTGATCGGCACAACCGGGCCGGATGGGAGGGCGGTCAACGGCGGCGCCGCGAACTTGATTGGGGTAGTCGTGAGGTTGGAATCCTCCGTAAATACCAAGTAACTGTTGAGGCTGTTGACCGAGCTGACGGTGTATTCCCACAGCGTGTTGGCTTCCCCATTCCCGCCCGGATTCATCACAACGGTAATGTCCGTGCCTGTGCCGGGACCGAAGGGAATCACAACCCTTCGCGGGACGCTGGCACTCGCAGGACAGCCATTATTAGTCAGCCCAGAATCAAATATCGTCGCCCCATCGTAAAATATCAGCATCCGGTCAGGCGCACAGAAAAAGTTATAGTCCACCGTCAAAGATCCAAAAGTGACGCCGGTGGCGACAACGTTGGTGACCGCGTCGGGCCCGCCGGACGAGGCAACCGGCGCGATGTTCGTCACATTGATCGAGGTCCCAAAGCCTTCCGTGCTTGTGCCACCGCGATTTTCAGCGAGCAACACACGCGTCCCTCGCGGGCTGATCAGGGTGACCGCCAGATCGGAAACGCGCGGATGATTGATGCGCAGACCGACTTCCACCTGCTGGATGATGGCGTCGTTGGTCACAGTGATGATCGAGTCCGTCACCGCATCATCACGCAACGGCTGATTGCCGCCGGACCCCCAACCGACCGGCAAAACGCTGCCCGGGTCCGTGTAGTACGTCGCAGTATAGACGTACGTCTGGCTGGTGGGACTGCCATTGAAGATCCCCACGAAATATCGGCCCGGAGACAACGGCGGGAGATCGGAACGCGAAATCGAAAGGCAGGTGCCGGGTGGCGGTCCGGTGGGCGGAAAGATGGTTGATTTGTAATCGTAATCGGTCGAAGTCGGATACTCGTCTTTGCGCACGTAAATATCCAGCGGCTGCGGGATGGCGGAAATGAGTTCCAGGCACACGGTCAGATTTGTGGCGCCCGCCGGGATATTGACCGCATAGTACTGCCAGCTGTTGGGGGGAACCGTGTTCGTGATTGATTCGCCGTTGCCCGGCTGCCGTTCCACCCGGATTTTGCAGTTTTCCACGCGCCCGGTTGCGGTGAGGGTGTTATCCACATAATAGAATTTCCACTGACCACCCTTGGCGTCGCCCACGAAATCGCGCAATTGCCCGGGACCGTCCGGGGGGATCGCGCCCGGAACATCGCCTTCATTATTGTCTTCGTAAACAAAGTTGTACGGCCCTGGTGGCAAGGGCAGCGTGGGCAGGATGTGATTGTTCAGCACCACGGCTTTCTGACTGGGGCTGACCACTGCGCCGACGACATCGGCAATGTTCTCGCAGAGCAAACTGTTGGTGACGATGACGCGCCGCACTTCACCCTGCCCCGCCAGATAGGCAATCCATTTGGAGACGCCGGGTTTGTCCGGGCTACCATCCGGGATGGAGCCTTCGGGCGGGTTAAAGGGATAGGCTTGAACGTAACCATCGGCATCTTCCTGGGCCAGGGGCACCAGGCTAAACACCGCGAAGAACTCGAATTCCCCAGCCATCTGGTCCTCCGACTTGACGCCGATGAAATACACCTGCCCTTGACCCGAATCATCATAGATCACCGCTTCATCCCCGTTTTCGGTGTTGCGACTGCGCGACACGTCCGCGGCGGCGATGACGGCCGGGTCGAGTTGCAGCAAACCGGGATTCTGCGAAACATACAAGTCCAGGTCGGCATTGCGGCGCGTCGCATTCAGGAAGGTCGATTGATACACTCCGATCCGGGGGAGAGACAGGTCCGTGGACGCGCTGATCAGGAACGATGCGTTGGTGAACGTGGTGTTGTTGGTAATGATGTAGAAATGCCACTGGTTGGTCATGCCATTGGTGGTTCCAAGCAACGGGGTGTTGGCGCCGACGTGCTGGCCGACCAAACTGCCCGAGGTGAAAGTTCCGGCGGAAAAAAGGTTGGTCACCAGGGTCACCGGAGTGGCCACGGCGGGCGTGGGCGGCGGGGTTGCGGAAGCCAGGCTGAGCGTGGCGACCTCCCCGTCACCCGAAGAAATCACGAGGGCATAATCCTGGACCACATTGTTGGTTTGCGCGGTGACGGCATTTACATTCACCCGGCGAGCCCTGACGGTGATGGAATAATTCGTGCCCAGCGACAAAGGCGAAGGGGTGATATAAACATTTTCAACATTATTAACGGCGTCAATCTTTGGCGGGGCGTTGGTGTCCGTGGCCAGCGTGAAGGGGTCGCCGGCCGGAAAATCGTTGCCGTAGTAAACGATTGGATTCAGCGGACCATCCAGGTTCGTCACCACCAGATCAAGGTCGTTGACCAATTTGACCCCCGCCGCTGGATTGCCGGGTGGATCGGTCCAAACCAGCGTGATCCGCAAGGGTAGCCCGCGTCCGGCCTCATCCACGGAAATCTTCCACGTCTGACTTTGCCCGGTGGCGAGCGCGGTGGCCGGCGATTGGTCGAAGAGCAGCATCGAATTCGTGGCGGGCGTGTTGATGCCGTTCGTCAGAGTGCCATGGAGACTGTTCGGCAGATTGATCATTCCCCAGCCTTGATAGTTAATGGAATTCTGCACTTGAAAATTGTAGAGCGAGCCGACGGAACGGGCGCCGTTGATCATCAAGGCCTTCATCATCGCCGGGCTGTTGGTAATCTGTCGCTCCTGAAAAAACTGCTGCATCAACGCCAGCGTGCCGGACACATCCGCCGCGGCCATGCTGGTGCCGGACTCGTAACGATAATACTGCGGGGCGGCCGGGTTGGTGCCGCTGATCGAGTTGTTCAGGTTGCTAAGCACTTCGAGCTGGTTGCCGTAGAGATTGGTAATCACGATATCGTGAATAATGTCGAAGATGACATTCTGGGTCGTGGTGTTGAACACCCCGTAATACCAGCTCTGCCCGACATTTGCTCCGACCCCGCCATCGTCGGGCGGCACCTGCACAACATTGGTCCGCACAAAATCGTAGGTGGGCGGTTCGAGCACAGGATAGTCATCCTTCTTCACGAAGATAGGCAGCGCCGCGACCTGGGCGCCCGAGACCAGATTCGTCATGTTCAACAGCCGGAGGCTGAAGCCGACGGCGTTATCCGGCAGGAAAATGTCACCATAATAAAAGGCATTCGTCGCGATGAACTGTCCCTCGTAGGCAACCACGAAATGGCTGGTCGGGTTGTAATAGGCCTTCTCGTCCCAAGTGGTTGAGCGCGTTGAGACGACGAACGTGCCGGGCGCGACCACGTCCGGCTTGAAGCGACCAAAATTGCCTTCAATCCCCCGGCCGACGTTCCCGCGGCTGGAGAAGGCGGCAACCTCGTTGGCAGAACTCGTCAGCCCCTGCCAGGGATAGTTGGTGTCACAGGAAATGACGTTCGTGCCGTCGATATTAGTCGTGGTGCAATCGATCAGCACGGCATTGGTGATATCGCGGGGAAGTTCAACCGCACCGACGGTAAGAACATTCTTCGCCGTGCCCGGTGCGCGAATGCTGCCGGGATCGCCACCGATGCCAGTATCGGTGCCGTCCCCCGCATTGCCCGCGGCAAAAACGAACAGGACCGGCTGCGAACCGGTCACGCCCGGCAACGCATCCCGCACCGCCGCGTCATAGCTCGCGGAAGCCATGCCGTAGGTGTTGTTATTGCCGTAATGCCAGCTGTTGTTCGAGATGAAGGCGTTGGTGCGCGCGGCACTGGTCTGAAGGTAGGCGTCAGACGCCGGGCCGAACGACAACTCGAGTGACTGGGCGAAAATTCTGGCCTGCGGCGCCTTGCCACGATACTGGCCTTCCACGCCCGGATTGAGGGAGCCGGCCGCGTTGGAAACGGTGGTTGAAACCGTCCCGTCGCCGGCAATTTCACCCGCGATGAAAGTGCCATGACCGTTGTTATCCACGAGACTCGAGGCCAAATCCGCGATGATCCGGCCCGCCAGATCTGGATGCGCCGCATCCACGCCGGTGTCGTTGACATTGACCAACACCCCCTCGCCCGTGAGGTTCAAATAATTGCTGCTCACCACGGAATCAGCGGCAACCCCGGTCAGGTCGCGGGTCAAATCGTTGGCGGCCACACGCGGGTAGACCCGTTCGATCAACGAAACCCCGGGCAACTGGGCCAGCGCCGTCCAATTAACTCCCGGCTTCAGGGTGAGCACGGGGCCGAAGGGGGAGGTGGATTCATCCAGCACGACAGCCCCGGCCTGTTGCAAATCCCGGAGGGTGGATTCCCGCAGGTCGGCAAATAACATCACGTTCAACTTCGCGTCCGACGGCAGCGGCCGTTGTTCCATCGCCAGTTGCAACAGATCCGCCTTGAGTTTATAGACCGGTTCGTAGGGAGTGATGGCCTGTGCCACCGAGCCGCCAAACAATTGGTTGGCGCCCGCGGCGGAAAGTCGCACCAGATAGGCGTTGTTGGGGATGTAGGATATGATCGTTCCCCCGGCGGCCGTCAGCGCCTGGCGAAAGGCCTCGTCAACCGGTCCGCGCGCTTGAACTATGTAGCTGCCGGGCTCAGCCGCGGCGCGGAGATGTTGCGGGATCGAAAAACCGAGCGGGGAACGGGTATCGATCAAGGCGTTCTCGAGCAGGATTGCGTGATCGTCGAGCAACAACTGGCTGCTGGTTTTGGGCGTGTTGCTCAGGCGAAAGGCCAGCGGATCGGGCTTGGCAACGGCTGGAGCGGTCGTGGACTGGCGGGTCAGAAACTCCGGGGCGTTGCCTGCGGTAACGACAGAATGATTGGTGACCGCCGGCCGCTGGCGCAAACTGGTGGCGGTCGCAGCCGCGGGCACGCGGTCTGTTGCGGCCGGCGAGGCCGAATTCGCCCGCCGTAAGTAGAGTCCGCCGGCAAGCAACAGCAATCCGAGCAACAGCCAGATAAACGAACGGGCACGCATAAATTCTTGGTTAGTCCGGAGGCAGGTAGTTAAAGCTCTCGACGACCACGCGCGGAGGATAGCGTTTGTTCAATGGCCGGAACGAGTTCGTATGGGCCGGGTTCGGGCTGCCTTCCACGCGCACCACGGCACGGGTGGCGACCTCGGCCGTGATCTGGTAGTTGGTGCACATCTGGAAATACGGCCCGGTGGTGAGGACGGAATTGGCCGCCGGATGCAAGGCCTGGCCATAGGAATAAATGACAAAGCGCGGCTCGCCGAGGCGCAGCAGCGACATGATTTGCTGGGGCAACCACTCGTAAGCGGCGTCGTTCAGCCCCTTCTGTTGGTTCGGCGTGGTTTTGCTTCCCGAAGCATCCAGCTTCTCGCTGGCGCCCAACACGGGATCACCCAAAGAAAGGAACGGGCTGACGTTGGTCCAGTACAAATCCCCCTGAAAGGTCTGGCCGCCAAGATCGACTTTCCCGGCAAGGGCGGGATTGGCCCCCACGCTCAACTCGGGAACCGCCAGGATGTCGCCCAGATGTTCAAAGGTCCCGGTTGGGAAGAGATTGGTGTTGGCCCGGGTCTGATTAATCCCGGCGACAATTTTCACCAGCGGCGGCCAGGTCGTCGGATCGAGCGAATCATAATAACCGGCCGGCTGGATGACCAGCGGCGCAAACACCGCGCGGCCGGGCGAGTTGTTGGTAAGGGTCACCACCCCGCTCAACACTGCGGACCAGGCCGCCAGTCCGGTCTGGTTGATGGGCAATTGTCCCCGGGTTGAATTCTCGTCGAAAGCGGTGGTGAACTCATCGAATAAAACCCGGTCGGTGACGGGCCGGGTAAGGAATCCTTCCCGCAAATCCCGGTTTCCTGTCAATCGGGACCATTTGTTGGCGAAGGCGGCATAGAGCGTGGCCCAAGTAAACGAGTTGTTTAGATTGGTCGAGTATGTTTGTGGTTGGAGGCCAAGGTCGGAGGCCTTGAGGTAAACCGTCTGCCACGGAGTGCCACGATGGATGCGACCGAGCCAGCCAATCGTGGGCAAGGCATTGGTGGGGAATTGCCATTCGTCAGAGGAAGTCATCAACGGATCCTTGAGCGTCAGATTAAAGGCATCCGGATCGCTCTTGGACGTAACCTCCGTCGGCCAGGGCTTGTAGCGTTTGTTCTTGATACCAATATTCTCCATGACCACGAAGTTGGTATCGCCCGGCGGTTTGATCCGGCGCGCCAGGCCCGACTCTTCGACATAGAGCATGTCTCGAGCGATGTAATGCACCAGTGGATCGTTCGCCTGCCAGCTCATTGGCACTGCAATGGTGACGGAAGGACTAAAGGGCGCATAAGCCCGCAAGGTGCCGTTGCTGCCATTGTACACCAGACCGGTTTCAGGATCTGTGTAACTGGCCCGGTTATCCGGGGTGAAAAATGCCTTGAACTTCGCAATTTCAGCCGCCCGGTTGCCAGTGAACGAGCCTTCCTCGGTCCACTCCGAGGAACTGATATTCCCGAAGCTACCCCGCGAGGCTAGAATCTGCTGATAAACGCCCGGCCGCCCGGACAACTGATTGCCAATGGCGTTGGTCCCCCACATCCGCTTGAATGGATTCGTTGGGTCTCCCGCAGAGGGGTCCTGCCCGATCTCGGTGGCCGCATCGAAATAAGAATTCATGTCACCGAGAAGGACGTAATCAACGATTTGACCCAAGCTGTCCGCAATCGTCGCCTGGACCCGGTTCGTGATGGCCAAACCCCAGCGCGGGAAGAGGAGGCGGGCGTCCACATCATATCCAGGAGCATTGACGTCCACGAAACGGGCGCTCGAGGGGAGGTATTTCTGTATCGGGGGACCAATTAAGGCAATGTTTGTCCGCAGCGGCACCATGAACGATCGGTCGTTCCCCGTGGACTCCTGCCAAAGCGGCCAGAGGTTCGTTGACAACGTCCCGCTAACAACCACAGTCCGGTTGCTGATGTAGTTATTGTCGTTGGTCAGAACCAACGTAACGCGGTTGTTTACCAGAATGTTTACGGGTCGTGTGTAGTTTGACCGGTACGAATTCCAGAACTCCGTTCCGGTCGCCAGGTAAACATTCATCGTATAGAATTGGTTGGTCTGGGTAATCCGGCTTTGCCCCCCTGGACCAGATTTCACCAACTCGATCTTGCGAGTGAGGGTGAAGACACTTTCCATCGAGTATTCATTGAAATTCGGCAGGCCCTTGCGCGCCCCAACCACCAACGGCACGCCGTAGATCAAACTGTCCGACCGCAACGATGGCGGCACGTTGGTGGAACCGGCCAGATCAAGGGGCAGGCCGGCCACCCCGCTGGGCAGTTCATTGGTACGCTGGATCTCCGCAAACCCCGTGATGAAAACATTGCCACTGATATTCGTGAAGTACGGCCGAAACACGGTGGGCAAACCCACGGCGGCGCGGGGATTCGGCTTCGCATCCCAGAGGTTCGCCGCGAGCTGTAACAGCCGGTGAACCGCCGGCGAATAGACCATCCGCCCGTTCACGAAGACCGGAATGCTTGTGAAGTCGGTATCACTGACCAGCCGGAACCCTTTGGTGACCTGAAATTGGTTGGTGAAATAATCGGCATCCGTCGCCAGCCATTCCGCCGTGTAAGTCTTCAGCAACCGGTCAACCACATTGCTGAAGAAAAGCACGGAGCCCGGCACGCCAAAGGCCGGAATCCCGCGGCCGGGATTGCCGTTGCGCAAATCCGGATCGGTCCAGGGAATGAAATTGGTGGCGGACAACCCGCCCACGTTGACGTAATTCAAATTCAACTTGTCCGGATTCTCGGGGGCGGAGTCGGTGCCGAGCTGCGCGAGCAGCCGGTAGAAGGTGTATTGATCATAGGTGGAGACGTTGGTGCCCGCCATCGTCAACCGCTGACTGAACTTAAAACCCCCGCCCGCCGTGGGGTCGGTCTTCGCCGGGTTAAAGAGATCTTGCGGAGTGAAAAAATGATACGGCTGCGGGGACCCGGCCCAGGGCAGACCTGGGCGATCATCGTCCAGGATCAAACCATTGGCCGGCCGGGCGGCGCCGTTCGTGGAGAACAACAACCCGTCATCGGAGTAGCCGTCAACGGCATCGAAGCGGAACGCCTGCCCCCCGTTGACCCCGTAAAGTGCGTTGATGGAGGCTGGGGCGTAAGTGAGATTGTTTGGATTCCCGTTCAGCCGATAGCGGTAAATGGCACCGGCATCAGCAAAAGCGTTGCCCCCGATCGGGGCCAAAAGCGGATTAAGCGGATTGCGGGAGTTGTAATCATAACCGCTGAAAGAGCTCGGCAGATTTCCCCAGCCATGGACTGCGTTCGTGTTCAGGTCAAACAGAAATGCTGCGAGGTTAATCTCCCAGGAACCGCCGCCCTGATTACGGAGGAAGTCCGTTCCGTTCAAATTCATCCGCCGCCGCTGCGCCGCCTGCGCCTCGTTGTGAATGTAATTCACATCGAGCGTCTTGCCGGCCGGAACGACGAGGTACGAATAACGGTAGGCAAACCGGTTCGAGGGAGAGTGTGGCAAGTCCGGACGCTCAAGGCCGCCAAGCCATTCGGGGTCACCGACCACATAGTTCGAAAGGGTGTTTCCATTGATAATGTTAGGCATCGCTACGCCATTGGAATTGTAATAAGGGTTTGCCGGATCCGCGCTTGTAACAGGCCAGAATCCCGTGCGGTCGGGTCGCCCATTGCGGTTCAGGTCATTGTAGTAACGAAACTCGTAGCCACCGGCCTGCCGGTTCGTGATGTAAACGGGCGGGCGCGGATTGTAGAAGAGACTAGTAAGATTCTGCAGCCTCTGAGCAGGCGTGAGCGCTGGATTTCCGGCAAGCGCCTGGTAATCGTAATTGACGTTGGTCAGGTTGTTCAGTGCTCCGGGATCAAAGCCGTTCCAGTTTACGTAATTGGTGGAAACCAGCAGATCGAAGTTGGCGAGGTTCGTGGTGGCCAGAATGGTGGCGAGCAGTTCGGCTTTCGCGCGCTCAAGCCCCGTATCTGAAGCCAGCCGCCCGACGGTCTGGTCCGTCGTAATCTTGACCGACCCTTTCTCCCGGCCCATCAGGGCCAGGAATGCCACGGCCAGAAACGTGATCACGGAAAGCATGATCACCGTGACGATAAGCGCGACGCCGCGTTGGGAGGCCATTTGCCGTGAGGATATCGAACCTCCCGGGGCCGGCCGGATGCAGCCAAGGCGGGCGTTGGGTGTTGATGGTTGGGGCTTGGCGGTTTTCAAATTCATCCTCATGGATAGGCCGAAGGATCAACGTTGCGGACGGGCACCCGCAGGCGGAAGAGGTGAACCCGGCCCGCTTCGCGCGCAAGATAGTTGGAACGCGATTGGGTGTCCGTAATGGTCCGGGCCCGCACAATGGCCCGTTCCTCGAGCACCCCGAGTTCAAATTCCACAAAGGCGGGCACCAGGTCGTTGGTAAACCGGTAAAACTCGGATTCCCCGGCGGCGAACTGGGCAAATCGCGGTTCGCGCACATCGGCATTAAATAGATTGTTGGTCGAGATCCAGTTGCCATTCGGGTCGAAGGCCCGCACCTTGAAATGCACCACGCCGTCCATGATGCGGTTCAAGTTGGTAAACACATTCCGGTTTACCGCGTCGTTGACTGTGCGGTGATAGCCGCTGTAAAGCTGCGCCGGATTCTGCCCAAAAGCGGCGTTGCTCACGTACCGGTAGAGCGTGCCGACACCCCCGTTGGTCGGGTAAATGTAATAGCCGACGCCGGTCCAGGTCTGGTTTTCCTTGGTCAGGAAATAGAGTTCCTCCAGCAAATTGGTCCGCAGAGGGGCCGGATTACCCGGCAACTCCTGCTTCAGCGGATCCACCGACTTGAGACTCGCATAGAAGTTCACCACGTTGCTCGCGCGGGCCGGCGTCATTTGCGACATCTCACGGGTCAACATATCCGTGACCGCCCGGCCGCTTTCCAGCACATCCACCTGGGCCAGACCCAGCCGAAAGGCCCGTTGCGTCTGCGAAAACATGGCCACCAACCCGAGAATGATGATCGACAGCAGGCCGACCACGACGAGAATTTCCACCAGCGAGAAGCCGTGGGCCCGACCGGGTGAACCCGCCCGCCGATCCGAAACCGCGATAAAGCCGTTCGTGTTCATGGCGCCTTGAGATTGACGAAGGTGGAGGGTTCAAAGAAGAAAAGCGGTTGAAGGGGTTGAGCCGCTTCGTTGGTCCGGATCAGCTGCCCGCCCGTCATGGTGCGGAACACCTGCCGGCCGTCGCCGGAAGTGCCATCGGCCCGGAGCGGCCAGCGGAAGATCAGCCGCAATTCCCGCAAGTTCGATCCGAGTTCCCGGGCAAATGGCGTGTTGGTTTCCGCGAATGGAACGGGTTGAACCTCCACGATCATCCGGTAGTTAAACGCGAGATCGAGCAGGTTTGTGTTGTTCACCGGAAACTTTTCCGAAGCCGCGCCGCTCAAGGCATGCATAAAGGCAACGACATAATTGCTGCGATAACTGCGCCGCGCGGGGTCAAATTCCCACTTCGGCCGCCCCAAAAGTCCGATGATGCGTGAGCCGTTCGTGAGCGCGAACTCAGTGGGCGGCGGCAGGGTGGAAGTAACGCGGGACGACGTCCGGGTGTACTCATCATAGCCGCTCTGCCCCTTGGCCCATGGCGTTTCGTTGGTTCGCCAGAGCGTCCAATCATTGCGAATGCGGATGATGGAATTGGTCAGGTCATCCAGTCCGCGCGCGCCGTTGCGGATGGCATCCAGGAAATAATTCGCCTCGTGGACGATGATGGTTTCCTCCCGGTTATCCCGTTGGACGTTCAAGCCCGTCGGCAACACGCCGATGATCGCCACGAGCGCAAAACCGATGATCGCCAGCGCCAGGGCGATCTCAACCAGTGTAAAGGCGGACTTTGCCCGGGACGGGCACGGCGGGTGGTCTGCCAAGGGTAATCTCATGGAAACTCCTGCTTCTCCAAGCGGGCCCGACCGGTGAGCCAGTCAATGTGAACGAGCGAAAAGGCGTTGGTGCTGTTGCCCGCCGGCGATTCATTAACGGTAGGCACCGCCTGCGCGGCGCTTTGATCGGCGTTGCGCACATAGCCCACCCTGCCGCGCGCCAGAGGGATGTATTCGTCCACCCCGGATGTCAGTTTGCCCTGGAAGTCGAAGGCTATGTAAGGCAGCCAGGCATAAGGGGGTCCAATTGATGCCGCTTCGGCTGAGGGGAACGGAATGTTGTTGGTGACACTGAAGCCCGGAACGCGAAACACGCGATTGGCCGTGGCGGGAAGCGGTGGATCCTGAATTGTGGTAATAAAATTCCGGGGTGCAAACTTGAAGAGCGGGATTACCGCACCATCTGGCAGCGTGTGCCAGGGCGAGAGGTACCGCGGCGAAATCCGGCCGGGCTGCTCGCCCACGCTGCGCAAAGTAACGAAAGCGTAGGCGGTGAGTTGCTTGTCGAGAAGCTTATCGCCCTTGACCTTCTCGTTCGGTCTGGCGTTGGTGACGCTTTGATAGGCCGGATCAGTCCAAAAATTGGCCGGACAGAAGATCATGTACACCGTGGCCCGCTGGCTGATGGCATACTGACGGGCACGCCCGACGTCGTCCAGCAACTGCCGGGTGGAGGCGGCCATCGCATCCGTGGCGCGGAGGTTCTTGAACACCGGCGCTGAGATGGCGGCGAGAATGCCGATGATCGCAATGACCACCAACAACTCGATCAAAGTGAAGGCTGATTTGCGCGGCGGAGTCTTCACGCGATTACTGCCAGCTAAGGACGTTGTCTTTGTTGACGCCCTGGTTGGCCTTGACGTTGATGTCGAATTTTTTGTCCGGCCCCGACGACCAGATCATAAACTGGCCGGTGCGCTCATAGTTATTGCTGGTTCCGGGTGCGACGGGATTGAACAGCCCGTTAAACCCTGTCTGGCCGCTCTGTTGCGAAACCGCGGCATGTGAATAAACCACGTCGCGACAATGCTCGTTCAAGCTGTAATCCAACGAGATGACATAAGGCATGCCCCACGGATCCCGGTATTCGCCATCCCGATCTACTCCCGGCGAATTGGGCGTGGCATCGCTGGCGGGTTTTGCATTCAACAATGCATGGCGTTGCGGATTCAACACGTGCCCTTTGTTTGGAGTCGCGGATCCATTGCCGTAAGTCTCAAGGTCCATGAGGATGGCAATGATGGCAGCATTGGTGGTGATGACGGTCTGGCCGGTACTCAGCGAACCTGTGACCCCGCACGTCACGTCGTTTTTTCCCGTCTCCACGCCGGGCAGCAACGGCAAACGGCTGTAATGGGCCTCATACTGCGTGATCGCGGTCACAATATCGCTCATCTCCTGTTTAGCCCGCGCTT
>CAZIJO010000145.1:0-15375 GCA_964539515.1 uncultured Bifidobacterium sp.
AGGTGAACCTCGACATCTTCTGGCTGAAAGACGAAGCGCTGGAAGAATCCGCCAACCTGCCCGCGCCCGAAATCATCGCGCAGGAAATCACGGATGATCTGGAGGCCGCACTGGAGCAATTCGCCACGATCGCGGAGGATTTGAAGTAGCTTGCTCCCCCCCGCATAAGCCTCCCAATTGAAGCCGCCGAGGTAACGGGGTGGTCCTTGATGGCGCACAACCCTTTCCGCCGACTTACGCGGGCCGCTCCGGTTCAGGGGTTCAAAGAGCGAAATACTTATTGGCGGCTGCTTTCCCCGTTCGTTGCGGGTAGAGAGATGCGCTTTTGAATCAACGCGCTCCTCATCCCTTGGACGGGCGCGAATCTCCCGCCCGGGCAAAACGCAAGGATAAGGTGTTTCCTTTTCGCCGGGAAACCGCTAGAAGTAGCGTTACTATGAAACGTCGCCAATTCCTCAAGTCCGCGGGCCTCGTCGGGGCCGGGACGCTGATCCTCCCGCGCACGAAACTTTTTGGGGCCGATGCGCCCAGCAACAAGCTGAACATCGCCCTCATCGGCACCTGGGGCCGCGGCGAGGCGCATTTCGGCGCGATCGCCAGCGAAAACGTCGTGGCCCTCTGTGACGTGAACGAAGAGCACCTGGCTTTCGGGGCCAAAAAATTCCCGGAGGCCCGGACCTACGTGGACTGGCGCAAATGTTTTGAGCAAAAAGACATCAACGCCGTCGTAATTTGCACGGCCGATCACACCCATGCGTTTGCGGCCAACTGGGCCATGAACCGTGGCTTCCACGTCTATTGCGAAAAGCCGCTGGCCAACAGCGTCGAGGAAGCCCGCGTGGTGCGGGCAACCTACCTGAAAAATAAAACCAAGCTGGCGACCCAGTGCGGCACCCAGCGCCATGAGGATGAGAATTTCAATCGCGTCCGCGAGCTGGTCCTGGACGGGGCCGTTGGCAAGCTGGAAGCCGTGCGCGCCTGGGGCAACCGGCAGATCCCGAAGCCCGGCTACCTGCCCGCGGCGGGCGAACCACCCAAACATCTGCACTACGATCTGTGGCTCGGACCTTCGCCGTTTCATCCCTACAATCCCGGCTATTTCGCCGGCGGTCCCGGGATGAACTGCCTGTCATGGAATATGTATTGGGATTTCGGCAACGGCCAGATCGGTGACATGGGCAGCCACACCATGGACCTCGCCTGGAATCCCATCGACGCCACGCTCCCGACGGCCGCCGAAGCCAAGGGCGAGCCGTTCAACCCCGAGGTGAGCCCGGTCAAACTCGAGATGCACATGGACCTGCCGGCCAATGACTGGCGGCCCGGGATCAAGGTGTCCTGGTATCAGGGGGGGGCCATGCCTGAATCCCCGACCCGGATGATTGACCTCCAGAAGATCGATCACGGGGCCATGTTCGAGGGCACGAAAGGCGTGCTGGTGGCCGATTTTCGTCAACGGGTGCTCTACCCTCTCGGCAACCGCGCCGACATGACGTATTACAAGCCCCGCCCGAAGGAAGCGCTGCTTCCCGCCATGGGGAATTTCCAAAAGCAATGGATCAACGCCTGCAAGAGCGACCTCAAAACCGCGTGTGATTTCGAATACAGCGGCAACATGATCGAAACGATCCTGGTCGGAATGGTCGCCTATCGCGCCGGCCGAAAGATTCAATACGACGGGGCCGCGGGCAAAGTCATCAACGACCCGGAAGCCGATGCGTTGCTACGGAAAAAGTATCGCGACGGCTGGACGCTCCATGGTTGAAGGCGGCCGCCCGTTGACGGGAAATGGTGGCGAGTTATCCCGTGCCACCCAAACCGACGCCATGTTGGCCCGCGACGCCTCACGGGTTCTGGCGCATATCCAGACACGTCAATTGCTCCCGGCTGCGGGCGAACAAGAAACCGTCGGCCAACGCCGGATAGGCCCGCACATCCGAGGGCAAAATCTGGGCGCGCCCCGTCGGCTTGAATCCGTCCGGCGTGGCGGGGGCGCGAATCAGAAGGCCCCGTTCCGTGAGCAACAGCAGTTCATTCCCCGCCAGCAGGACGCTGCCGGCTTTCAATCCGTCTTCGCTCCATCGCACTTTGCCAGTCTTGAGCTCCACGCAGCGAAATTCACAACCCTGTTCCTGCCGACCGTGCCAGCCATACAAAAAGCCATCGCGTTGCACACTGGTGGCGTAGTGATTCGAGAGCGCGTCGTCGCGCGACCAGACTTCCTCGGGACCACGCTCCTTGAACCGCAGCAGGCTGCCCCCGGCCCCGTACGACGCGGAAAGGAAGATCAGGTCGTCCACCACCAGCGGCGTGGCGGCGGTCACGGTGGCACTCCCGCGCGGCCGCCAGGGATGCCGGAAAATTAGCTTCCCATTTCCCGGCTGCAATGCCACCAGGGCTTCCCGCGTCAGGGCAAAAAGAATTCTCTGGCCGCGGATCGTGGCCGCGATGGGTGACGCGTAACTCGCTTCATCCCCCGTTGCCTTCCAACGAACCTTACCGGTGTTGACGTCCAGGGCAACTACTCCCGCGGTATCTTTGCCGCCCGGCAGGAACAGCACGAGGTCACCCTCCACCAGGGGCGAAGCGGCCCGGCCAAAAAATCCCTTGGGAGATCCGAACTCCTTCACCGCGTCCACCTGCCACAACCGCGCGCCCGTATCCAATTTCCAGCAGCTTAACTGGCCTTCCGCCCCGTAAGTAAACACCCGGCCTTCGGCGATTGTGGGGGTCGCACGCGGACCATCGTCGAAGCCAAAGTCATCGCGATAATCGGTTGGGTAGCCGGCTTTCCACGTCGGCTTGCCGGTCCGCGGATCGAGACATTCCACCACCGCCTGATCCGTCTCGCGGTGGAAGAGAATCAACCGTTCGCCGCTGACCGCCGGTCCGGCCAATCCCGAGCCAACCGGGCGCTTCCACACCACGCGCGGCCCATCTTTTGGCCAAGACGCGGCGAGTGTCGGCCCCAAGTACACTCCGTCGCGTTGCGGTCCGAGCAACTGCGGCCAGTCCGCGGACGGGGTTGCCCCGCGGAGGTTGACGCCAACAGCAATCAACAGAGCGAACGCCTGGCCAAGTCGCCGCCATAATGCAGACCAAATCCAATGATTTCCGGGTTGCAGCACGACCAAGAAATAGCACCGGAGATTGAAAGTTCAAATGACAGAATGCAGCGTCCGACTGAGGTTCAAGGCCGGAAGGCAGGGAATCCGGTTTTTGGCCATTGACGATCCGGCCCAGCTGCGTCTTGATGGATTTATGGACTGCACCAAGCACGCCCCCACCGGCCCCACCCCCAACCGGGAACTGATGAACGATCGCCCGGGCCACCGCCGCAGGATTTCCGCGCTGCAACTTCAGGTGGCAATCAGTTTGTGTCTGGCGGTCACCCCGTATGGCCGGCTGGCCGGGGCGGAACCGTCAGCCTCGCGCCCGCCAAAGATCGATCCGCACCTCGACGAAAAAGGTGATGCCTACATGAACCGTCAGGCGGCTGCGTTTCTCGGGGAAGTTACCCAAACCCTGCGACAGTTTCCGCCGCAACACCCCGAGCCGCGTGAGCGTCAACTCGGCCTGCTGTTGCTCGATGCCGTGCTGCACGATCCACACGCCGCGCAACGCCCACCCGTGCAGACGTTTTTCCGCAACCGGATCGAGACCGCAATGGCGGAGATGGAGGCGGCCCGTATCACCGAGGGCGCGCAGATTTGGAAACTGTACAACATGGGTTTCGTCGTCCGCACCAAAACCGTCACCCTCGCGTTCGACCTCGTCAGCGGCCGGACGGCCGGCAGCCCGGATTTCGAGTTGTCGTCCAATGTGCTGGCCCGGCTGGCGCGCCAGTGCGACGTGTTGTTCATCAGTCACCGGCATCGCGATCACGCGGAGGAATCGACAGCCCAAATGTTCCTGGACCAGGGCAAACCGGTCGTCGCCCCGCCGCAGGTGTTTGCGGACCGCCCCAGCCATGCCTCGCTCACCCACCTCAAGCGGGCGGCGCACGTTACCCAATCGTTGCGCGTGCAGAACGGAAAACAGGAACTCAAAGTCGTTGTCTATCCTGGCCATCAGATGGCGGCGGTGGAGAACAACGTCGTGCTCGTGATGACTCCGGAGGGCCTGGCCTTTGCCCACCTCGGCGACCAGATCAACGAGGGCGATTTCATGGTCGATTACGCGTGGATTGACGAGGTTGGAAAACACCACCGGGTGGACGTGCTGATGCCGCCGTGCTGGACAAATGAAATCTTCCGGATCGCAAAAGGTTTCAATCCCCGGCTGATCCTGCCCGGACACGAAAACGAACTCGGCCATCCGGTGGACGATCGGGTGCCATTCTGGGGAGATGCGGAGTTCCTGCAATTGACGTATCGCGAGCTGAAGGGCTCCCCCTTTCACACCGTGGTGATGACGTGGGGGGAAAGTATTCGCTATCTTCCCGATCAAAAGTAGCTGCCCGGATTGAAGCCAGCCCTGACGCCCGGGCAACCTTGAACCCGGCGCCGGGATTTGTCGCTTGGCTTCCCGCCGTGCGCTCCGCACCATCTTCCGCATGAACATTGGCCGGCAACCGCTGGATCGTTTATGGGGTTGATGGTGTTCATCCTTGCCACTTTTGTGGCGCTGGGCTTGGTCGGCCTGACCGGCTTCACAATCTATCGATGGTCACCCGAAGCGAACGCCCGGAGCGCGGTGCGCGCGGAATGGCCATGGTTGATCAAAGGGCTGGTCCTCCCCTTCGCACTCTGGACGCTGATGAATGTCGGGCTTTCCTTTCACCTGCAACCTTTCATGCCGTCAGTGCAAATGGCGCAAAATTCCGGTTCGGACTGGTTCTTCACTTTCCTCGGCGTGGCCGGGACCGGACTCCTCCTGATTGCCACGTACTGGGCCGGGGTGACGATCGGCTGGCTGGTGATCCGCGGCAGCCGGTCCGTGGCCCGGGAAGCATTGGCTGATTTTCGTGCGCTCTGCGGGACGTGCCTCCTCGTTACGGCGCTGCCGGTGTTGGGACTGCTTTGGGCCGGCGGCTGGTACGCGCTTGGCGTGGCGTTGCTGCTCGTCAGTCTCCCCATCGCCGGTTACGGCCCGTCCATCCTGCATCGCCTGAAACCACGGCCCATGTATTCCCGCGCCATCGCCCGGATCAAGTTCGGCAAATACCGCGACGCAGAAATGGAGATCATCCGGCAGCTCGAGTCAGCGGAGAATGATTTTGACGGGTGGCTGATGCTGGGCGAACTCTACGCCCGCCAGTTCAAGGATATCGCCGAGGCCGAACAGATCATTCTTGAAATGTGCGATCAACCCGACGTGACACCCTCCCAGATCTCCGTTGCCTTGCACAAACTCGCCGACTGGCAAATCGAGGTGGCCAATGATCCCGAAGCCGCGGCCCGGGCGTTGCAGGTGATCTCCCACCGGCTGCCCGGCACGCATCTGGCCCGCATGGCGGAGTTGCGCCGCGCCCAATTGCCCCGCAACGCGGCGGAATTGCGCGAGCGCCGGGAAGTACGCCCGATTCCCCTGCCCGCCTTAACTGAATGGCCGGATCAAGCCGACCCGCCGGCTCCCGGTGCCATTGACTCCGACCAGGCCACCGCGCTTGTCCAGCAATTGACCCAGCAGCTCACGCAAAATCCCAACGACATTGCGGCCCGTGAAAAGCTCGCCCGTCTGCTGGCGGAGCCCCTGGGCCAGGCGGATCTGGCCATTGAGCAAATCGAACTGCTGCTGGGCATGCCCGCTCAAGCCGACGCCAAGCGCGCGGATTGGCTGAGCCTGATCGCCGCGTGGCACCTGCGCCTCCGCCAGGACGCCACTGCGGCGCGCGCCATTTTGCTGCGGGTGATCAACGATTTTCCCAACACCACCCAGGCGTTTGCAGCGCAACGGCGGCTGAACTTGCTCAACATCGAAACCGCCAGCCGCAAAGGCTGATGGGGCGGCAACCCAGCCCGCGGCGGTCACGCCCCGGGAAAAGTTCTGTATTTCATCCCGATTCGGTCCGTGGCTAAATGGGTGGTGTGATTGCTTTGCTTGATTACGGCAGCGGCAACCTGCGCAGTGTCCATAAAGCGCTGGTTAAGGTCGGCGCCGAGGTGCAGATCGTGCAACGTCCGGACGGCTTACAGGGAGCGCGGGCCGTGGTGCTGCCCGGGGTGGGCGCGTTCGACGATTGCATCCACGCGCTGCGCCAGCAGGAGTTGCTGGCGGCGGTGCGTGAATTCATCCAGACCGGCAAACCTTTCCTCGGCATCTGCGTCGGCTACCAGGCGTTGTTCGAGCGCAGCGAGGAGTTCAACAGTTGCGCGGCAGGCTTGGGAGTGTTCGGCGGCAGCGTCGTGCGCTTTGCCGGGCAACCCGGCCTCAAGATTCCGCAAATTGGCTGGAATCAACTCGCGATCACACGCCCGGAGTGCCCACTTTACCAGGGCGTGGCGGATGGCAGCTACGTGTATTTTGTCCACAGCTTTTTCCCCAAACCGACCGATGCCGCCATCGTCGCCACGCAGACGGTCTATGGGGAGACGTTTGCGTCCTCGGTCTGGCGCGACAATATTTTTGCCACGCAGTTTCACCCGGAGAAAAGTCAGGCGGTGGGATTGCAGTTGCTGAAGAACTTTGTCGCCTTGAGTGCCTGATCGCAATCGGCCGCCGGATCCGAATTCGAGCTTGCAGAGCGATGGAGATTTCGCGCGGACGCCAAGGGCCGGAATAATCACAGGAATAATCACACGCTTGCGCGTTCGGCGGTTCTCCGCTACGATTCTCTTGTCATCCAAACGAACTGTCGGGATTGCGAGATTGCTGCGAAAACTGAAACTAAACTGAAAATTATGCCATTTGAACTCCCCCCTCTGCCGTACGATAAAAGCGCACTTGAGCCCCACATTGACGCGCTGACGATGGAAATCCACCACGGTCGCCATCACAAGGCCTACGTGGACAACCTGAACACAGCCATCGCCGGCAATGCCGCGCTCGAAGCCAAAAGCCTCGAGCAAATCATCCGCGACCTGAGCGTCGTGCCCGACGCGATTCGCGGCCCGGTCCGCAACAACGGTGGCGGCCATTGGAATCATTCCTTCTTTTGGAAAATTATGGGCCCAAACGCCGGCGGCGCCCCGTCCGGCAAACTGGGCGACGATATCAAGGCGGCGTTCGGTTCGTTTGCAGATTTCCAGGCGAAGTTTGAGGCCGCGGGCATTGGCCGGTTCGGGAGCGGCTGGGCCTGGCTCGTTGCCAACGGCGGCAAACTGGAAATCGTTTCCACCGCCAACCAGGACAATCCGCTGATGGGCAAAGTCGTGGCCGGATGCGAAGGCAAGCCGCTCCTCGGCGTGGACGTTTGGGAACATGCCTACTACCTCAAATACCAGAACAAACGCGCCGATTACCTCAAGGCCTTCTGGAACGTCGTGAACTGGAACGAGGTGGCGAAGAATTACTGAGCCAAACTCAATTCATCCAAACGCGCCGGCGGCAACGTCGGCGCGTTTTTTTGGGAACTCGCTCATGCGCCACTCACCGTTACACCTTGGCCCCAGAGCCGGCGGCCAAGGGACTGGGTTTAAAGACGCAGGGGCAACTCAAAACGGCCAGTTGAGGCCCACCGAGAAATACAAGCCCCCGGACATTTGCAGGGTGGCCTCGCGGCCGCCGCCGCTAAAGCTAGCGCTCGTCAGTGGCATGTACTGCATTCCCACATACAGATCGCCGTGCTTGACCGCGTGATACATCAACGTGCCCGCAAGGTAGCCGCCGTAAACCAGTTCGGTGTCACCGACCTCACCCCGGTTTTGGGCGGTGCTGCCGTCGGCAAAGACCAGAGTTTCGTCATACTCCAGGCCGCCGGAAGCGATCCCGAAGGCGGCACCCGCACTCACGGCCAGCGCCAGCCGGGGATGCACTTCCCATTGCAGGGTGGGCCCGAGCCGGAAGTTGTAAAGCACGACGTCGACGGTACGAGACCCCGTGAGCAGCGCGGAGACTGATTGATTCGGCTCCGCGGTTGCACTATCGCCAATCGTGACGGAGGGCCCCGTGAATCCACCCTGATAGGGCGCAGTCGGCAGCGCATCGATGCCGGACGCATCGAAGGAGTGAACGATCCGCGTCCCACTCGCGGTCATGGGTTGGGTGTCCCCGATCTTGATGGGCATCACTCCAAAACCCAGCTCCCACCCGAACGAGCCACCCCAGAGCGGGAAAAGACGGCCGTCATAAGCCGAGTCAAAGCCAACCTGCGCATCACCGTTGGCACGGGCATTGCCACTCGCCGAGTAAGACTGGGTACTGTGAAAGTAGAGCCGCTGGCCGGCAAGTTGGCCGGCATTTTCATAGCCCCAATTCCAGGTCAGACCCCCATTGTTACCGGTGGCATCCAGGCGCACATAACCATCGTCGTATTCATGATTCTGCCCACCACCGGCGGTGCCGGGATTGCTGCCGGCGATCGTGAATTGCCCGCTCATGGCGAATTCGGCTTTGAGGTTGAACCCCACCATCGCCCCGACGCGAAGATTGTGGGGCCAATCACCGGTTGCTTCCGATGATGGTGCGAAGAGGTTTTGCCACACGTCCCCGTCGTAGGCATGCACCCGACCGGCAAGCGCACTGGCCACCAGAAAACCCAGCCCGCAGGCCAGCACTGGATGATTGGATCGAACGATGCTCATCGGAGGTTACCGGGCTTGAAAAACACGATAGTAACGGCTGCTGGTATTGGAAGGATGGCTGACGGTTTTCGGGGGCCCATTGTCGATCCACTGCACGCGGTTGGCCGGGGCGACAATCGAAGGCTGGGCGGTCAAGGCATTACTGAATGCCAGGTTGTCACTGTAAACGATCGTATAGGTATTGCCGGGGTTGGCGGTAAATTCGATCAGGAAACCGCCGGACGAAAGCAAATGGTTCGTGATGGTGATGCCGGAATTGGTCGGCGCCGTGAGGTTGATCGCCGGCAGCGCAAATGCCTGCAAATTGTAACTCGCCAGCGGAACGCGGTTCAGCACGTAAAACTCCAGCCGCAGGTCCACGCTGGCGCCGCCCGCCAGGGTCGCGTTGTAAAGCACGTAGGCCTCCCCGGCATTGGTGCCGACGGCATTGTAAAGCCAGGTGCCGTTCGTAAGGCCGGAAACGATGATGCGCACGGCTGGCACATTCGTCGCACCGTTGTTGGTTAAACGCACTCCCATCTCGAGCAAGCCAGTCTGACGATTGAACTGTTGGGACATCACATTCACAGCCAGGTCCGCAGCAAGAAAACCGCTGACGAGCATGCTGTTGGTAACCGCACTGTTGAGCGGGTTCGGATCCAGGATGTTGGTGGCGGAGACTGCCGCTGAAACGTTGAACGTGCCAGGAATGGTGGGTTGCACCGTTACCAGCAACTGGGTCGAGCTGCCGCTCGTCATTGTGCCTAGCTGCAAAGCCAGATCTCCGCCGCCAAAGGTATGACTCACGCCGGCGGGGGACACTCCCAGCAGTTGAAAGCTGGCTGGCAGACGATTGCTCACGACGACGTCGGCGGCTGAACTCGGGCCAAGATTGGTGACCAGCAAACCAATCACGGTCGCGTCATTGGTCAACACCCCGGACAACGCGTTGGTCATTCCCACCGCAAGGTCGGCGCTCGGCAAGAGCACCTGGGTTACCACGTTGGTGGATGCACTGGTGCGATTAAACGCCGCAACGGTTATCTGGTTGGTGAATGGACCCGCCTTGACGGGCGTCAGGCGAAGTGTCAGCCGGGCGATCGCGCCGCCGATGAAATTGTCGATTTCGAAAACTACTCCCTCACTGTTCGTGTAAATGGGGCCGATCAAACTATTGGTAGCGCCAGTGACAATCGCTGGACCGGAAAGGGCATTGGTGACGAATACTTGGGAGAGGAGGAAGCCAAAGGTGTTGGTTACATCAATGGTGTAAAGCAGCGAATGGTTGACCACCACGGGATCCGGAGTCGCCGACGCCGCCAACCCGAAGTCTTGCGCGCGGGAAAGGCTGTTCATCGCGAGAAGGCATGCTGCTCCCAGCTCTGCTGCCCGGAATTTTTGTCGCCATTTCATTCGCTCGCCCGCCGGTGTGACCGACCCACAACCATGGACGCGTCAGTTTCGACAAGCTGGCCAGCTTTGGCAATCTTCATGTTTCACCGCCGACAGGCGATCGGCGATTCACTCATCGAGGAGCCCCTTGCCCTCGGCGAAGCGTCCGCCGGCGTGCTCATTGCAACTCTTCCCGCAGCCGGCGCTCGGCCGCCTCATTGCTCAGGCCGTGGCGATGGCGCATCACACTCAACCCCACCACGGGTGGATAAGCCTGGTCCGCCTTCATGCGCGGCTCCACGTATTCGATAACTTCAAAGAGCAGCCGGTTCGCCGACCCGTAATCCAGCCCGGTCAATCGCTCGATGTAGCGCGTCGCCCGATCAATCAGCTTCAGGTTGCTGGGTACGACCCAGATCATCGTGTTGCCCATCACCCGGCCGAGCCGGACCATCGTGCAGGTCGAGAGCGCGTTGAGCAGCATTTTGAGTCCAACACGCAGCACGCCGTTGAGCAAACCCGAATCCGGCACCGGTAGCAGCACGGCGGCACAATCAGGATTCCAACGGGCGACAAACTGGTTCACCTGCGCGCACGCCTCGGTGCTGCCGAGGAAAATCAATCCCGTCTTCGCTTCCGCCGCCCTGGCTTTGTCCAATTGCCTCCGATAGAAACCTTCCGGCGACAGCA
Organism: uncultured Bifidobacterium sp.; assembly: GCA_964539515.1. Lineage (GTDB taxonomy): Bacteria > Verrucomicrobiota > Verrucomicrobiia > Limisphaerales > JADLHS01 > JADLHS01. Next base: position 10,746 of record CAZIJO010000145.1, read on the forward strand.
GGGACTCCAGTTCATCCTGACACACCAAAGCCACGGCGTTATCGCCCTTGCCGGGCAGGCGATTCGGAATTCCATCCTGCCCGATGCGGAAGCGCATGAGCTCGGCGTAGCTGATCTTGCTGATGATCTCGACGGTGCGGGCGAATTTGTCCTCTGGCACGAGCCCGCGCACTTCCTCCGGCTGCCACTCGACGCACCGCGGCTTGCGCTTGCATAAGCGCTCCCACGCCTCGTCGGAGTGCGGCTCCGGCACGTAGAGGAACGCCCACGACTCGGTGGCGGTCGGGTCATCGAACTTACGGAACGGCGGGGTGCAATAGGTTGGCGAGCGTTCGGTGGTGTCCGTGAGCATGTCAATACCCACGCGGTTGGCGAAGTAATTGTTCTTTCGTCCGGCGCGATAGACGGATTCCTCGCATGCCACGAGCCGGGCGAGTTGGGCAAGCACCGGCGCGGATCTGAGGGTGGAGTGAAGTTCGGTCAGTTGCTGGAGGAAATCGTTCGCCGTTTGGATCGAGTTGATCAATGAAAACTCCGCTCGTCGCTCTGCAACCGTCAGCGTGCCGGCAGTCCCGGTCCGCGGGGATTCCTCAGGCCGCCACAACAATTCCCTCACCACAATTTCCAGAATCGTGGTCATCACGGCGAGCTGGATGCTGGTCGCCTGCATCCGCGTCGAGCCGGTAATGCCCATCGGGCCGGTGGTGAGGTTGAGCTTCTCGATGCGCGCGTCCTGAATCACCTCCCGACTACGCTGGACGTGCTCGCAAAGAATGTCGTCCGGATTGTTGTAAACAAAGTAAACCTTCGCGCCGACTTCAACGGCATGCCACGCCGTGCCGATGACAAACGACGTCTCACCGCCCTCGGTAATGGCGAAGACCACATCGTTTTTATTCACGCCCAGGTCGCCAAGCTGCTTTTTCCCGAACGCGGTGAAATCCTCGAAGCCTTCGACCGCTTTGATGAGCGCGAAGTCGCCCCCGGCCATCACGGGGAAAGCGCGGTCTGCAAACTCCTTTGCCGCTGGCTGGCCGCTGCGTTGCCAGAAATCCCGCCAGATGGCGACGAGCTGGATACTCAGCCGCCCGGTCGAACCACAGCCGGTGAAGAAAATCCGCCCTCCCTTCTGAAGGGCCGCCAACACCGTATCGGCGATTTGCCGCGCCCGGCCAGATTCGGCAAACTCGCGATACTTGCGCAGGACGTCATCGTCCACGTCGAACAGCAGCTTTAGTCCGGCGGCAATATCCTGCTTGGCAACTTCACTGAGGTTTGCGGTAACCGGATGGGAAGATTCCGTGGTCAGCGCGCCAAGTTTGAACTGGTCGGCGATCTTCAGAAAGTCGGCGGAACGTTGGTCGGATGATTGGCTCATGGGTTCATCAGGGTGATTTCATCCGCGCAAAACCGTGCACCAAGGCAACCGAACCGGGGTAGGTCCGGTTCTTCCTCCGATTAGGCATGGCGAGGTGACCATCAGACTTTTCTATCGCAGGTTAGCTTGAAATAGTTCCGCATAGCTTGCGCCCGCCGCGGACAGTTGACTGCGAATGACGACCACTGCCGGCACGTGCCACCGGCCGAAACTCCGGGTCGTGGCTCGATCGATGAATTGCGCAAGTCGCTCCGCGTGGGCACGCTTGATCTGTCGGGGCCGGGCAAGTGTGATGTGGCCCACGAAGCGCGCCTCCGCCGGCCTCTCGGCAAAGCCGGCCACCATTTCATCCACCTGGCGGTGCAATTGCGCCAATCGCCCGCCCGCATCGTGCACCCCCGCCCAGACCACCCGGGGGTAACACATATCGGGAAAGCAACCCAATCGCTCGCACACAACTTCAAATTCACCGAAACCAGCCAGCCCGGCATCGAGCTTCGCGACAAGGTCCGGAATCCGCTCCGACTCCACGTTGCCAAGGAATCGCAACGTGAGATGCATGTTTTCGGGTTTGGTCCAATTCGTGGAATTCGCTGGCAAGACTGGCTTCAGTTCGCGCTGCAAATCCGACAACTTCCCCCGCACCGCCTCGGGCGAGATGATCGCGATGAACAGCCGCGAGAATTTTGGCTCCAGACTCAAGCTTCGTAAGGGCGGCTCAGGGCAGCGGCTCCCCCCTGGCGGCCAGCAACAGGCGATACCACTCTTCGCGGGTCAAATCGAACTCGGTGGCGCGCACGGCCTCCCGAATGCGTTCAGGATTTGTTGTGCCGACAATCGGCTGGATGCGGCTCGGATGTTTCAGCAGCCAGGCATAAGCAATTACGGACCGGCTCATGCCCCGGGCGGTGGCAATTTCATCCAGAACGTTGACCACCGCGTCGGTCTGGTATCCCCGCTGACCAGGGAGCAGGTGCGTGGCACCGTGCCCCAGCAGCCCCGCACCCAACGGACTCCAGGCCATTGGGGTGAGGTTTTTCTCCAGACACTGGTCCAAGGTACCGTCCTCGAACGCGGCGCGTTGGGCGAGACTGATTTCCACCTGATTCACCACCAGCGGCAAAGGGCACGCTGCCTGCAAGGCGTTGACGAGCGACGGACGGAAGTTGCTGACGCCAAAAAAACGCACCTTGCCGGCGTCGTAAAGCCGCGTAAAGGCCCCCGCGATTTCATGCGGATCGCCGAGATAGTCCGGTCGATGGAGCAGGTAGAGGTCGATCGTTTCAATGTCGAGGCGTGCCAACGATTGCTCGCAGGACCGGACAATGTGTTCCGCCGAGAAATCGTAACGCCCGGGTGAACTCGGATTCGGCCGACCCGCTGGACGCACCCCGCATTTGCTCGCGATGAGGATCCGGCCGCGCATTCCGGAAACTTCGCGCAACGTCTGCCCCATGATTTCCTCGCAACGTCCCCCACCGTAAATGTCCGCGCCATCGAAGAGGGTGTAGCCGGCTTCGTAAGCTGCAATCAAAGCCGTGGAACCACCGGCTGTGGGAGCGGGCGGCTCGGCAATGCGCCAGCAGCCGTACGCCAGGCGACTGGCCGTCATCGAACTGCTGCCCAGTTTGATTGTGTTCATTGGCCTCCATTTGGCAGCATCAAAACCGCTCTTGTCAACCCCGACCACAACCCCGAAAGCGAAACCGGAAGATCCGCCTTACGCCGTTGGACAACGGGCCGGGGGTTTGTTAACCTGCGCGCCGCATAAATGAGCAATCCGATCACTGAAAAACCCACCGCCAGTGCCCCGCCGCCTCCCTCCGATTTCATCCGCGACATCGTCGCCCAGCATGTCGCGGAGAAGCGTTATCCCCGGATTCACACGCGCTTTCCGCCAGAGCCGAACGGCTACCTGCACATCGGTCACGCCAAAAGCATCTGCCTCAACTTCGGCATTGCCCGCGAATTTGGCGGAGTCTGCAATCTGCGGATGGATGACACCAATCCGACCAAGGAGGACATTGAATACGTCGAGTCCATTGTGGCCGATGTGAACTGGCTGATCGCCGGCTGGGCGGATCATTGCCTCGGATTGACGCCCGCTAAAGCGCCATTTTACGCGAGTGATTACTTTGAACAGCTGTACCAATATGCCATCGCGCTCATTCAGAAGGGCAAGGCCTTCGTCTGCGACCTTTCCCCCGTGGAGCTCGAATCCTATCGCGGTGCGCCGGACCGGCCAGGCAAGGATTCCCCCTTCCGCAGTCGCACCGTCGCGGAAAACTTGGACCTGTTCGCCCGGATGAAGGCCGGCGAATTTCCCGATGGCAAGCGCACGTTGCGCGCGAAGATCGACATGGCGTCGTCCAACATCTGGCTGCGCGACCCAATCCTTTATCGCATCCGCCATGCGGAACATCACCAGACTGGCGCGCAATGGTGTCTTTACCCGATGTACGATTTCGCCCATTGCCTGAGCGATTATATCGAAGGCATCACCCACAGCATCTGCACGCTGGAATTTGAAGTGCATCGCCCCCTGTACGACTGGATTTTGGTGAATCTGGATTTGCCGCGCCCCCTGCCCCACCAGTACGAATTTGCCCGCCTCAGCCTGGGCTACACGGTGATGAGCAAGCGCAAGTTGATGCAACTGGTGGACGAAAACCTCGTCAGCGGGTGGGACGACCCGCGGCTGCCGACCATCAGCGGATTGCGCCGCCGGGGTGTCACGGCCGAAGCCCTGCGCAATTTTGCCTACCACATTGGCATCACCAAGTACAACGGCATCACCGACGTCGCCGTCCTTGAACACGCCATCCGCGAGGACTTGAATCGCCGGGCTCTCCGCCGGCTCGCCGTGCTGCGTCCGCTTAAGGTTGTCATCACCAATTTCCCCGCCGGGCGGACGGAGGAACTCGAGGCGGTTAACAACCCGGAACACGAAAGCGCTGGCAAGCGGAAGCTTCCGTTCAGCGGTGAACTCTACATCGAGCGCGACGACTTTCAGGAAGTGCCGCCGCCGAAATTTTTCCGGCTCAAACCCGGCGGCGAAGTGCGGCTCAAGTATGCGTACATCATCAAGTGTGAAGAAGTGGTAAAGGACGCCAACGGCCAGCTGATCGAACTGCGCTGCACCGCCGATCTCGAAAGCAAGACGGGCGGCGCGACGGCCGGCCGCAAAGTCAAAGGCACGATTCACTGGGTCAGCGCCGCGCACGCCGTGGACGCCGAGGTGCGCCTGTACGA
>CAZIJO010000146.1:0-15351 GCA_964539515.1 uncultured Bifidobacterium sp.
ATCCGTGACAACCAGGCCTTTGCCGCCGAGGGAGCGGGTGTTTCGCGGGAAGCCTTGAATCGGCGGATCTTTGAGCGATTCGCACCAGTGCGCAAAGGCTACGAGAGTTTTCTTCAGCAACACACTAATCACGTTCGGGCCCGCATTGCGTACGCGAGCTTTCTCGATGATATCCATGATGAAGACGGCGCGATGACGCAATTGGAGCTGGCGCGCGAAATCGATCCCAGCGAACCCTCGATTTGGAACAATCTCGCCAATTACTACGGTCATAACGGCCCGGTAACCAAGGCGTTCGATTACTATGCGAAAGCCATTGCGCTGAATCCCAAGGAGCCGGTTTACTACCACAACTTCGGCACGACCGTCTTCCTGTTTCGCAAGGACGCGAAGGAACATTACCGGATCAATGAGCAGCAGGTGTTCGACAAGGCCCTCGCGCTTTACCACGAAGCGATGAAACTGGCTCCCGACGATTTCCCGCTCGCGTCGGATGTCGCCCAGACCTTTTATGGCATCCGGCCGCCGCGCACAGACGAGGCTTTGCGCGCCTGGACCAACGCTTTCAATCTGGCGCGGGACGATATTGAACGTCAGGGCGTCCATACCCATTTCGCTCGCGTCAAGCTGCACGCCGGTTTCTTTGACCAGGCCCGCTTGCACCTGAACAGCGTCACCAACGAGATGTATGCCGAATTGAAGCGCCGCCTGACACGCAGTCTCGGCGAGGAAGAAGCCAAACTGAAAGGCACAAACGCTCCGCCGGCCGAAGCCGTGAAGCAATGACCCGCGTCCATTTTGCGAGCCCGACTATCCCCCTTGCAACCTTTGGGAACGGTGGTTTGCCGCCCCAGCCAATCGCCCTCGGATGAAACGCGTATTCTCGCCAATCGATTTTCATTCCTGCGCGGACACCGCGCACTTTGAACCCGGTAGCCTCGATGTGGTCGCGGTCAGTGCCGGCCGCGCGCCGGTCAACGATGCGGCGATAGCCTTGCTGGCCGAGGCGGTGCGGTTGCTGGGGCCGGGCGGGCGACTATGGATTTACGGGTCGCCCCGAGAACTGGCCTTTTGGGGTGAGCACCTGATGACGCCGCCCGGCCCGTCCGCGGCGCTGGTATTCAAGTATTGGATCGCATTGGATCTGGCTGAGCAGGCGCGGGACCGTTTCCTGCAACCGAATCATCAAGGCCTGTTGCTGTTCATGAAACGCGATCTCACCCGCAAGACGCCAACGCAGTTTCGCTTGAACCCAACGGAAGTTCGCGTGCCGCATGTCAATTGCGCCGCTTGCGGTTTGAACGTCAAGGATTGGGGCGGCAAGAAGCATTTGATGAATCCGCGCGGGGCCGCACCCGCTGACGTGTGGCGGGATCTGCCGCGCCGCCCGCTGCCGGACGGGGTCCTCCCTGAGGATGTGCTGGAACGGATCGCCCGGCTCACAGCGGCAACGCCCGGGAACAGCGTCCATCTGGTGCTGCGCTCCGATTCGAAAGCGAGCGCCATCGTTCCGCCCGGGCAGAGGGACCAAAGGGCGGCTGCGGCACGCCCGGAAACAGTTGCCGCCCCCAACGGGCGCGGCGGGGCCGACGATTTCCAGCTCACCAGTTTGGATCTCAACCATGTTTACCTCGGTGATTGCGTTTCATTTTTGCAGCGCATGAAGCAGTTGCATCCCGAGGGCGTGTTTGATCTCGCGTTCGCCGATCCGCCTTACAATTTGCAGAAAGGTTACAGCAACTGGGATGACGCGCTGGCCGAACAGCATTACCTCGACTGGTGCCATACCTGGCTCGACGGCATGGCCCAAACCCTGAAACCCGGCGGCAGTCTCCTGGTCCTCAATCTGCCGAAATGGGCCATCCATCACGCGGCGTTTTTGAACCGGCGGCTCGACTTCCGCCACTGGATTGTCTGGGACGCGCTGTCCGATCCGCGGGGCAAGTTGATGCCGGCGCATTACGCCCTCCTTTATTACACGAAGCCCGGCGGCAAACCGGTGTTCAACTATTCCCCCGTCGGCACGAAGACGCGCCGCGAGTTGGTGCCGCCGCCCGACTCGTTGAAGTACTGTTTGCGGGCAAAGTGCGTGAAGCAGCGCAAGGCGGTGGGTGATGATGCCAAGGTGGAATTGTCCGACATCTGGTCGGATATTCATCGCATCAAACATAAGCGCGACCGTGATGCGCATCCGTGCCAGTTGCCGGAAAAGTTGATGGAACGGATCATCAAACTCACCACCCGGCCCGGCGATGTGGTTTTTGATCCGTTTTGCGGGGCGGGCACCACCGCCATCGCCGCCCTGAAGCTCGGGCGGAAGTTCGTGGTGACCGATGTGGACGCGGAGTATGTCCGCATCACGCGGACGAAGCTGGCGGCCATGGCCGAACATGCGGACATGTTTGGCGAGTTCATCGTGCCGCGGACTTCGGTGATCCGGTCGCGCGGGGAGGTGTCCAAGCGGGAGATCGAGTCATACCTGCAAGCCTTGGCCCGCAAGCTGGGTCGCATGCCCACCGAGCAGGATGTGACCGCCGACCGGCCGGGACTGCTGCGGGAAATTGATCTGATTTACGCCACGCGCAGCGCGGCCTTCAAGCGGGCCAAAGTAGTTCTCTAACCACGCCCCCCTCCGGTGGCGCCAAATTGCCATTGTGCCAGCGGCTTGCCGGGGAAATAATCCGTTCCATGGAAACCAAAGCCTCGTCCGCCGGAAGTTCACCTCGCCGCTCTTGGCCATGGGTGATGGCGGCCGTAGTGCTGCTGGGAGTTTTGCTGGCGGTGGTGTGGGTTCGCGCCGAGGCACGCCGGATTCACGAACAACGCCAAATCACAATGCCGTCGGCCGATGGGCCGGATCGTTGAGGAGGCAATCCGTTCTTCGCGCCGGGCGGTATCGGATGGGTTGGCGCATTACATTACACCGCGTGGGACTATCTCGCCTGGCGCCGGCCATCCATCCGGACCGGCCGGCCGGATGCCGGCTTCAGTCTTCGTGGGGTGAGGATTCTTCTGCGCTGGCGTGTGGCTCGTCGCTGCCGTGCCGCGGAGCGGCGCCACTCCGGCGCTGGTCGTGATCGCTACGCCGCCCCTCGCCGCCGCTGCGGCGGGGTTCTTCACCCCCGCGACGGGAATCGGGGCGCTGGTGGATATTGCGCAGGGCACGGCGGAGGGATTCAATCTCCCGCTCGTCTCCCAGCTTCTGGCGCTCGGCGAGTTCCACCAGTTCCAAAACATCCTCCATCTGATCCACCGCGCGCTTGAGGGCGTCGATGACTTCCATCACTTCGTCAAGAGCCTGACTGATGGCAGAACCGAGAGGTGCCGGTTCGGCCAATGGGGCGCGCTCGGTCAAGCGTTCGATCCGCTGGAGCAGCGGCTTTGACTCCGGTGGGGGCGTCGCAGCGGGAACGCGCTCGGCCGGCTCACTCGCGGCCGGCGCAGCCGGCGGCACCGTTTCGGCCTCGGCGGGCGGCAACGCTTGTCGGGCGACTGGCCCGGCTCCGGGTTGACGCCGGCCCCGTCCTCCGCGTCCCCCTCGCCGGCCGCGATGGCGGCGGTGATTGCCATCGGCCGGTTTCGCGCCGGAAGTTGCGGCAATTGCCGGCGGGCTTGGTTTGGGTGCTTCGCTCTCGGACATCCCCACGAGCTTGCGAGGAACCTGTTTGAATGAAAAGCCAATTCGTTGGACGCGATGGTTCGCGATGCCTCCGTCCCGCCGCGAACGGCGACGCCCGCGGTGACTGCAAAAAAAGCTCGCCTGCTTTTCGGTATTACATCAGATTGCCGGCATGAACCTCACCGATCCCAGGATGCGGATTCAAAGTCGGCGACACTTCTTTTCCCGCCTTGGCGCGGCTTCCGCCTTTTTCGCCGTGCCCGGTGCCTTTGCCGAGGCGTTGCAACTGACCCCACGCCAGACCGAGGGGCCGTTTTACCCGGACAAACTTCCACTGGATACGGACAATGATCTGATCGTCATCAACGACGCCCGCACGCCGGCGGACGGCGAGATCACCTGGCTCACCGGCCGCATCCTTGACCTGCATGGCGAACCGATTCGCAACGCGCTCGTGGAAATCTGGCAGGCGGATCATCACGGCGTTTACCTCCATCGCGGCAGCGACAACGGCAGCAAGCGGGACGGGAATTTTCAGGGTTTTGGCCGGTTTCTCACCGGGTCGAGCGGGGAATATCTGTTCCGCACCATCAAGCCCGTGCCGTATCCCGGGCGCACGCCGCATATTCATTTTGCGGTGAAGACCCGGGGGCACGACAAATTCACGACGCAATGTTACATCCAGGGCGAACCGGGCAATGATCGGGACGGTGTGCTCAAGAGCATTTCAGATCCGAAAGCCCGCCGCTCCGTCATAATCCCGTTTACGCCTTTGAAATCGTCGCGGGCGGGCGAGTTGACCGCGCGATTCGACATCGTCATGGGCTTCACCCCGCAGGCGTAAAATGATTTGAGGATACTTCCGCTCCTTGTCGGCCATTCACCAAACCCACACCAGACCTGACCTATGAAAAAGCTGTTCTGCTCCCTTGTTGCCACCTTGGTGGCGGTTGCTGTCGTGCCGGCCCAGGATTGGGCCAAGGCCCGGCTGGAAAAATCCCCGCGCCACCTGGAGTGGGTGAAAGTCAAACAGGGCGACCGCGAATTGAACTGCTTCATCGCCTATCCCGAAGTGAAGGACAAGGCCACGGCCGTGGTCGTCATCCACGAAATATTTGGTCTGTCGGACTGGGTCCGCGGCGTCACCGATCAACTGGCGGAGGCGGGTTACATCGCCATTGCGCCGGATTTGCTTTCGGGCAGCGCGCCCGGGGGCGGGGGCACGGCGGAGCTCGGAAGCGGAGATGCGGTGCGCAAAGCGATTTCGGCCTTGCCTCCGGACCAGATTACCGCCGACCTGAAAGCGGTGGCGGGTTATGTTGCCCAGCTGCCGGCAAGCAATGGCAAGGTGGCGGTGGGCGGGTTCTGCTGGGGCGGATCGCAAACGTTTCGCTTCGCGACGAATAGCAAGGACATCAAGGCGGCCTTCGCATTTTACGGCTCCGGTCCCGACAAGGCGGAGGACCTCGCGCGCATTGCCTGCCCCGTCTATGGGTTCTACGGCGGAAACGACAACCGGGTGAACGCCACCATACCCAAGTCCACGGAGCTGATGAAACAGGCAAACAAGATCTACGAGCCGGTGATCTACGACGGCGCGGGTCACGGTTTCATGCGCGCCGGGGAAGCACCCGATGCCGGCGCCGACAACCGGAAGGCGCGTGAAGCAGCGTGGCAACGGTGGAAGGATGCGCTGAAGAAGCTCTAACCCGCGGCCCCCTGCCGCCTACTTTGCCTGCGCAAATAGCATGAAGAGGCGCGGGCCGCGTGGCGTGCTCAGCGCATACTGTTGTTCCTCCGGTCCGTGCGGAATCGCGAGCCCATCACAGTTCTTGTCTTGAGTGGGTAGACCATCCACGAGCAGCATGTAGTGATGGGTGCGGTGGCCCGCGATTTCCGGGACCGTCACCTCCCACGAATCCCGTCCGCTGGCGCGCAGCAACGGGACCGGCTTCCATTCGGTGAACGAGCCAATAACCTCCACCGTGTTTGGCACGGCCGTCTGGCCGGGCGGGAGGCGCCACCGGAAAACTTTGGCGTAGGTCGGTCGGGGTTCGCTGTCCTTGTGCGACCGGTGGGGCGGCTCGCTGGTTCTCTCCCGTTTGATTGCCACCGGTTGGGGCAACGCACTCCGGGGCACTAAATCATTCAAACGATGCAACATAATCCAAATTCAAATCGGACTTCCTGACAGCGAAAAAATAAAGGTGGGGTTGTCACAACGCAAACGCTTTGATGCGCACCGAAATAGTACGGAAGCACTTTTAGCTTGAATGTTCTGTCGCTGGTTGCCACCGCAGCAAAGTGTTGAGTTAAGCTGGTGCTTGACCGCATAATTGGGCGGAAGGTTTTTATGAAGAGACAAGACTGCGGTTTACGATCTGGTCGAACCCGGCGCTTCGGTTTTCCTGTGCTCGTTCTACTGGCGATGGCTTTTGTCGTTGGCGCGGCGGAGAATTCCAATTCCACCCCGCGGGAATGGAGTTCCCGGCAGCTCTCGCTCGCGGAGGCTTTGGATCTGGCCCTCCAACAGAACGGGGCGATCCTCCGTGGCAAGAGCGATCTGGAGGCCGCGTACGGCATTGTGGTGCAAACCCGGGCCGTCGCGCTGCCGAAAGTTCAAATTGGGGGCCGGTTTCAAGCCGTTGCCGAAAGCTCCATTGATACACCGGCGGGCAGCACCTTTGCGTTCGGCACGGACAAGAGCTGGACGACCGAGATTCGTCTCGTGCAATCCATCTACGAGGGAGGACGCATCAAGTCGGCGCTTCGCTCGGCGAAACTGACCCAGGAGCAGGCGTTGCTTCAGTACCAAGCCCTGGTCGCGGATACCCTGCTGGTGGTGCGCATCAACTACTATGATATCCTGCTCGCCGCGCAACAGATCGTCGTGCGGGAAGCGTCGGTTAATCTCCTGCAGCGGGAACTGGATGACCAGCAGCGCCGCTTCGCGGCGGGCACCGTGCCGCGGTTCAACGTGCTGCGCGCGGAGGTCGCGGTGGCCAATGCGCGCCCCCAGTTGATTCGCGCCCGCAACGCCGAGCGCGTCGCCAAGAACCGGCTGGTGGATCTGTTGGGTTACAATCTTTCGAGCGTGGTCGCGGAGGATGTGCCGGTCCAATTAACCGACAAGCTCGATGCCGCCCTCTACGAAATTGAGTTGTCGTCGGCCATTGGCGAGGCGTTGAAGAACCGCCCCGAACTCGGGGTCTTGCGCAAAGCCGAGGCGTTGCAGGCGGAAGGCATCATAAATGCCCAGTCCGGTTACAAACCCAGCGTGCAGATCTTTGGTGGCTACGGCGCGCGCAATTCCTCCTTCACCTCCGACCTGACCACGGAACGCCATGGCTGGCTGGCGGGAGCGCAGCTGAGCTGGGATATTTTTGACGGCATGCTGACGCGCGGCAAAGTGATGGAAGCCAAGGCGGTTCATCAGAAATCGCAGACCGAACTGGCTGACACGTCCCGCCGCATCGAACTCGAAGTCCGCACGGCCTACTCGGACTTCGTCGAAGCACGCGAAGTGCTGGAATCGCAGAAGAAGGTGCAGGAGCAGGCCGAGGAGTCGTTGCGGCTCGCCAAAGCGCGGGCCGATGCCGGCACCGGTACGCAGCTCGATGTGCTCAACGCCGAAACCGCGCTAACCGAAGCGCGCACCACGCAATCGCTGGCCTTGCGGGATTACGCGGTGGCCGTGGCCCGGCTCGAGCGCGCCATGGGCGCAATGAACGCGCCTTCGAAGCCGTAAAGCGGTCCGGTTCTGGCGAAGACAGGTTTGTCGTTTGAGCCATGGGGTGATCGGTTCGTCTCGCCGCTGTCTGCGGCTGGCCTTAAATTCCCGATATGAAAGCCATTCAACTCATCGGTCATGGTACGCCGGGCAAATTCGAGCTACGGGAGTTGCCCGACCCGCAACCTGGACCCGGGGAAGTGACCGTCGACGTCAAGGCCTGCGGACTCAATCACCTCGATCTCTGGCTCGAAGCGGGTGGGCTGCCGGTTCAAGTGCCACTGCCGCGAACTCCCGGGAGTGAGGTGGCCGGAGTTGTGAGCAGGGTTGGCGATGCAGCGGGGGATTGGAAGCCGGGCGATGCCGTCGCCGTGCAATCGAACTTGTTTTGCGGCGAGTGCGAGTTCTGTCGGCGCGGAGACGATTCGCTTTGTTTGCGGGGCGAGTTGCTCGGGATCGGCCGCGACGGTGGGTTCGCCGAAAAGGTTGTCGTGCCCGGCCGGGTGCTGGTCCGCCTGCCCGTCGGGGTGGAGTTTGCGACCTCCGCCGCGCTCACGCTGGCCGGCAGCACCGCCATGCACATGCTGACCAATCGGGCGCAGGTCCGCGCGGGTGACTGGGTGCTCGTCATCGGCGGGGCCAGCGGCGTTGGTTCCGCCGCCATTCAAATCGCCAAACATCTCGGGGCCCGCGTGATCAGCACCGGTTCAACGGAAGCCAGACGGACGCTGGCAATAACCCTTGGCGCGGAATTTGTGGTGGACCCGACCCGACCCAGCTGGCCGGCTGAGGTCCGCAAGCTCACGAACAAGCGCGGTGTGGACTTGGTCATTGAACATGTTGGCGGCGAATTGTTGCCGAGGTGTTTCGATTGCCTGGCGCGCGGTGGCACCATTGTGACCTGCGGGGCGACGGCGGGTCGCGAGGTAGGCCTTAATCTATGGCCGATCTTCGTGAAGGAGCAACGGCTCGTTGGCAGCTACGGCCGCAACCGGCAGGATTTTCGAGCCACCCTCGAATGGGCGGCGTCCGGCCAGCTCAAGCCGGTCGTCGATTCCATTTTGCCGCTCGATCAAACTCCCGTCGCGTTTGCCCGGCTCCGAGCGCGCGAAGTTTTGGGGAAATTGCTCATCAAGCCATGAACGGAGTGCCGATCCCCGATCCGGTGCGAACCTGACGATCCGCCGCAACGCGCCGTTCGAGGGGCACGATTTGTGGCTTTACAGCTTTGGCATAGCTCCCCATCAGAATCGGGTCGCGGCGGTTTTTGGCGTGCCAACTTTGCGCTTGCCAACCCATGCTTTGCAATGCAAAGAGACGGCATGGAAACAAACCTGGCGGCTGAAAATCTTCAGACCATCCGCACCTTGATGGAGCGTTCCGCGCTGTATCGCCGCGCTCTGGCCCCGATCATGATCTTCGCCGGAGTGATGGGGTTGCTCGGGACGGCGGCGGGCATCGGCTTCAAATTCGAGACGCTGCGCGTGTTCGGTGCTTATTGGCTGGGTGTGGCGATGGTTGTTGTCGCCGGCGCGTTTGTCATTGCCCGCCGGCAGGCTTTCAAAGATCACGAACCGTTCTGGTCGCCGCCCACGCGGCGGGTGCGCCAGGCGCTGACGCCACCGCTGGCGGCGGGATTTTTCTTCAGCGTGGTCGTGTTGATCCTCAATCCCGGGGAGATGCGCTGGTTGTTCGTCTTCCCCAACGTCCTTTTCTATGGCTGTGCCTTGCATGCGGCCGGGTTCTTCATGGTGCGGGGGATCAAATTGTTTGCCTGGCTTCTCATCGTCCTCGGTAATACGGCCTTGCTCATCGTGCCCGCGTGGCAGACGGATCCCAATCCCAAGCTTGACCATGCCTTCATGGGATTTTTCTTTGGCGCCCTGCACCTGGCCTACGGTGCGTATCTCTACCTTACCGAGCAGCGAAAGAATGTGGTGTGAACCTCGAACCCTTTCTTCAGCTCGACCGGGTCATCCACGAGAAGGGGCGGCTGGCCATCATGTCCATGCTCGCCGCCACGCCGGAGCTTTCGTTCACCGAGTTGCGCGACACGCTGGCCATGACGGACGGCAACCTCATTTCCCACATGCGCACCTTGCAGGAGGCCGGCTACGTCACGACCAGCAAATCCATCGCCAACAACCGTTCGCTCACGACTTGCTCGTTGACGGCCGCGGGTAAGAAGGCGTTCACGGATTACATCAACCTGCTGGAGCAAATCCTCGCGCAAACGCGCCCCCGGTGAGCCACGGCGGTCACGTTGCGGTGCCGGCGGTCGTGCGATGCACGCGCAAACCGGACTGTTCCTTCGCTGATTGGAAGGAGAGGATGCCTTTCCGGGCGGTGACCCCGGCGTAGGGATCATTCGTCGTCAGCAGATTGCCATCCAGGTCAAGAAAATCGCACAACTCAGCCAGGTGAGCGGCCGCGCTGATGAGGACACTGGTCTCAATCATGCAGCCGATCATCGTTTTTAGACCCGCAGTGCGGGCGGTTCGCAGCGCTTCGTAGCCCGCGCTCACCCCTCCGGTCTTGACCAGCTTGATGTTCACGCCATGAAAGCACTCGGCACAGTGGGCCGCGTCCCGGGCTGAGTGATACGACTCGTCCGCCATCAGCGGCAACGGCGAACGTTCCTTGAGCCAGACCAAATCGCGCGGATGGGTGGTTTGCGGCATGGGCTGTTCGATGAACTGGATGTGACCATCCGTCGCGAGCCACTCAATTCGCTGCAAGGCCTGCTCCTTAGTCAGCCAGCCTTCGTTGGCATCCACCCGGACCGGCTTGGTGGGGGCGATTTCGCGGAGCGCCGCGAGGATGGCCCTTTCGTCGGGCGCACCGAGCTTGAGTTTCAAAACCGGATAATCCTGGGCGGCGAGCACTTTCTTCCGGATCACTTCCGGCCGGTCAATGCCAATGCTGAAAGATGTGATGTGGTGTTGTTCGCGAAACGGCAGGCCCAAATAATCGTGGACTGGCTGGCCGGCGTGCCGGGCCGCCCCATCGAGCAAGGCCAGGTTGAGCGCGCACTTGGCCGACATGTCGCCCGGCGAAATCGTGTGGAGATAATTCATGCTGCCGGCCACGTCCGCAAAGGAAAGCTGGTCAACCTCCACGCGGCGGAAAAAGGCCTCCACCGAAGCCGCCGATTCGTCATAGCGGGCGATGGGTGACGCCTCGCCCATGCCCATGACTCCGCCTTGTTCCAACTGCACCATCACCACGTCCACGACGTCGCTGCTGCCCCGGGCGATCGTCCAGGTGTTGGCCAGGCACAGTTTTTCCCGCCAAAATCGAAATTGCACGGCCCAGACAAAACCGGAATGCCCGCGCGAAAGCAATGCGGATGTGTCAGCCTGTCGTGTAGTTTTCAAAACCGGAATTTTGCGTGCGATCAAAACCGGACTGGCTCAGAAGACCGGGACATGGAGCAGGACGATGGGTTTGGCCTGCGAGTCTGGGGCATGACGCAGGTAGAAGGTGTTGCCATCTGGACGGAGACAACGGATGACGGTGGAGCGAGGCGGAGCGTTGACGGCATGGCGTTGGTCGCCGACTGGGACTTTGCCGTCATCGCCGACGCGGACGCGGGTTTGCTGACTCCAGACGTAGGGCCACCAGGGACACTTCGGAGCGGGGCGGATGACGGAGCGATGCTCGGCGAGCGCTTGTTGCTGGGCGGCGTGAGGCGTCCGGCCCAGTTCGCGATGGATTTCATGCTGGTTGGCGTGGGGGACGAGTTGGTCGAGCAGGTGATTGGCCCCGACCCACTCGACGATGCGTTCGGCGGCGAAGAGGGGGACGAGGCGCTTCTGCCAGTAGTCGTGGCGGCGTTCGACTTTGCCTTTGGCCTGGGGCGTGGGGGCGTAGCGCAGTTTGACGCCGTAGAAGTGGAGGGCCTGACCGAGCTGGGTGAAGGCATCGGGGTTGTGGGTGTAGAAGAAGGAGTGGTAGTCCACATAGAGGGCCAGGGGCAGGCCGTGGCTTTGGAAGACGCGGGAGAGGAAGTCAAAGTGGGCCAGCAAGGTTTCGGTGGGATAGAGGCGGGCGCCGGTGTTGAGACGCGTGGCGTCGTCGAGGATGTCCAGGAGGACTTGTTTGTCGGCGCAGCCCGGCAGCCAGGCATGGGGCGTGGCGTCGTATTGCCAGAGGGCGCCGTCATCGCGCGCCTGCCAGCGTTTGACGGGTTTGGGCGGGGTTTTGTAACGGGTGTCGGGGGCGAGTTGGTTTTCGATGGCCCAGCGGCGGACGCTGGCGCGGTCGATTTGGAAGTTCAGCCGGCGATGAAGTTCGCTGGCGACGGCGCTGTAAGAGCAAGGCGGTTTGGCGGCGAGGAGTCTGGTGATCAGCGCGGTGACCTCCGCAGACCACGCGGGATGGTGATCGCCACCGGAACACCCCGGTGCCCAGGTGTCGGCGTGACCGTTGGCGCAGGCGCGCAGGTAGTCGGCGTAGAGTTCGTAGAAGCGGGAACGAGCCAGTCCCAGTTCGGCGGCGGCGGCCCGAGCGCAAATCTGGTGGGTGCGGGAACTGTGAAGGAGATGGCGGATGAGTGGAGCGGGCAGACGTTTGATCAGTTGTCGTTTTTCATCGGCCCAAGCTAACAGAGGAAAGGTGGATTTATCGCTTTGGAACTGACTCCGGCAGGGGCCGGCCCGGTGGCGACGCTGCGCCACCGAGCCTGCCGTATGTCAGGCTTCAGGCGGCGCTCAGGTTGCGTCCCCGCAGAGCCCTATCCTCCGCTGAAGCAACCGGCGAGATTACAGAAGTCCATTCGTCTGGCAATGACCCCAAAGCATTATTCCGCTTTTGATCGCACAGCACTGTCCGGTTTTGATCGCACCACGACATGCGGATGTGTCAGCCCGCCATCTGCCCGCGAGTGACGCCCAGTTGACTGGCAAGCTTGAGTTCGCGCCACAGCTGGGCGCCGCTGATTTCGCCCCGCAGCAACTGACGATACTTTGCGATGGCCTGGGTTACCTGTTCCGGGGTTTCATTCAAAAACTCGAGGCGGAAGTTCCGGACGCCCAAGGCCCGCATCCGCTCGACATATTCCGCGCCGGTTTGTGCCTGGGAGTTGAACACGGTGTTGCGGCAGCCAACATCCGCCTTGAGGGGATGCTCGGCGCCCACGCGGTCGCGCAGCTTTACCGCATGCACATCGCACGGGCGGCCGCAGTTGGTGTAGTCCGTGCCCTTGGAAAGAAACGCGCAGAACACGCAATGCTCCATGTGAAACATTGGCATGTGCTGTTGGATCGTGATCTCAAACCACTCCGGCGGAGTCATGGTCAACAACGCTTCGAGCTGTTGGAAATTCAGATCGTAGCTGGCGGTCATCCGTTCCAATGCGAACTCCCTTTTGAAGTACTCCGCCGTTAGCCGGTTCGCGATGTTCAGGGAAAAGTCTCCGACGCGCCGGTCGTTGGCAAAAAATCTCAGGTGATCGTAGTTCCGGACAAGATAGCCGTCCGCGTTGCAGGAACGCACCTGATTGAGCGTCCATTCCTCTCCCATTTTATAAATTCGCGGCGGTGCAACGAAGATCGAAGGCTGGGAGTCGGGGGTTGGGAGTTGAGCATTGCACCCGCGCGCGGTGTGGAAGCGGGTTACCGCTTCGCGATATTTCTTCGGATTCTCAAAGTCGCAGTACACTGTCTGCGTGCCGCACAGCAATGTGGCTTCCAGTTGTGCGAGGTCGCGCACAAGGACGATGAGTTCGGCCAGTGCCGGTAGCCGTCGAGGTGAGGAGGCGGATTCTTCCGTCGCACTGACAACTTCAATCCGCCTCCTCACGTCGGCGGCTACGATCGTCCACCGCTTCGGTAGCGCGCGCTGTCGCTCCAACTCCGCTGCGGCCTCGCGCCGCAGGCGATTCAACTCGCTTACGGGCAGCATCGTGGCACCGGTCAAATGGTTCTCCAGTTTGCCAAGCGTGAACGGGGTGCCGCCCAGTCGGCCTAATTGATCGCGTAGCTTCTCGGTCGTGAGCGGCTGCTTCTCCGCCGGCGTCAGCGGCATCGTGGATTCCAGCTTCGTTGCATGACCGAGCTCGTCCCGCACGATCAGGGTCAGCGGCTTGCCGATGCTGCCATGAACCTCAAAATGGATCGGCCTGTGAAACTTCGGCGCCTCGCCGGCAAAGCTCTGGCGCAATCGCCGATCCAGCTCCGGGTCGCTCGTCTTCCAAAGTTTGTCCCCGACGTGGACGCGTGAAAAATCAACATCCCCGTGCCCAAACTTCAGTTCGGTGTTCCGCGCTTCGCGTTCCACCGCCCGCATGGCATAAACTCTTCCGCCTTCCTCCGGCGCTTCGGGTTTGCCCGCATCAAACACCACGCCATCGCCCGGCTTGAGCGGGGCTTCGAGTGTCAAGGTAACCCCATCCCGAAGCACGCGATTGATCTCCCCGAGATAGACGCCACGTTTCTTGCCGAAACGGGCGTGGACGAGTTGTTGATTGTTTGTCCCGCCAAACCAGCCCGTGGAAAGGCCGCGGGAAAAGGCCATCTCCAGGTCGTAGCGTCGCGAGTCGAAGTTTGCGGGACGAAGGCCGGACTTTGCCGTGGCGGGCTTAATCTCGACTTTCGACTCTCGGTTCTCGACCAGCGCATCCAGAGCCTGCCGGTAAATGCGGGTAATGTTGGCGACGTATTCGGGCGACTTGAGCCGGCCCTCAATTTTCAACGATGCCACGCCCGCGCGGACGAGATCCGGCAATACTTCCAGGCCCGCGAGATCTTGCGGGCTGAGGAGGTACTTTTTGTCGCCGAGCGGAACGGACTTGCCGTCGGCGATCAGTTCATAGGGCATCCGGCAGGCTTGGGCGCATTCGCCCCGATTGGCCGAGCGACCGCCAAGGGCTTCGCTGGTGAGACATTGGCCGGAGTAGGCGACGCACAATGCGCCGTGGACGAATACTTCCAAAGGCAAAGTCGAGGGCCGAGGGTCGAGGGTCGAGGGCGGGGCCTCTTCGCAGTCCGACTTCCGACCATCGACTTTCGACCCTTGACCAATCGCTTCGATTTCCTTGATCGAACATTCACGAGCGAGGACCACGAGGTTGCAGCCGAGCTCGCGGGCAAAGTCCACTCCAGCCGCGCTCGTAATGGTCATCTGCGTCGAGGCATGGATCGGAAAATCCGGCGACAAGCGACGGATCAGGCGGCAAATGCCCACATCTTGCACGATGGCCGCATCCACGCCGGCGGCAATGATGGTGCGCAGATGTTCCTCGGCGGCGGATAGTTCGTTCTCGAAGACCAGCGTGTTGAAAGTGACGTAACCCTTCACCCCGCGCCGGTGCAGGAATTCCATGAGCTTGGGCAGATCGGCAGCGGTGAAATTGTTCGCCCGCATCCGGGCGTTAAACTTCTCCAGACCGAAATAGATCGCATCCGCGCCGTTCTCGACGGCGGCCTTGGCGCAATCCCAATCACCGGCGGGCGCGAGCAACTCGGGCAAAGGCAGAGGGCGGAGGGCGGAGGGCGGAATATCCTCTGCACTCGTTAAACCGCTTTGAACTTTGAGCAAATCTGCCACGAGATCAGCTTAGCAGCGAGGCGTCAGAGAAACAAAACCTCTTTCCATGCCTCGCAGGACAGCACGAAACGAATGAATAGTCTGACATCCGCCCTCACCCCGACCCTCTCCCCCAGGAGAGGGAGAATCGTCGTCCGGCTTCAGGCAGTGCAAGTGGCGCTCGATTTCCGGCGGCTGCTGGCACAAAACGAGAAAGCGTGGCGATGGCAACAATGAGGCTGGAACATCGGTCGCAGCCCTACTGCTTCTCCCTCTCCCTGGGGGAGAGGGTTGGGGTGAGGGCGGGCGTTTCCTCTAACTTCCCGCAGCCGGTTTGGCCTGGTTTCATTGGTCCACCGGAAACTGTGAAGCACCACCATTAGCTCTTTGCCTCCAGTTGCCTTTGCGTTTAACTCAGTGGCATGCGCGTTTTGATTGTGGGTTGTGGTTATGTCGGCTTGCCGCTGGGCATGGA
>CAZIJO010000147.1:0-10000 GCA_964539515.1 uncultured Bifidobacterium sp.
GGCATGCGACACCTCGTCCGCCCGGACGGCCCCTGACAGACCAGCCAGCTGGAGCGAGCCGCAGCAAACGACAACCCGCAGCCAGGTGGGTTTACAAGAATGAATCTGCATAAAATTACTGGTAGGCGTTACGCGGCTTACCTGATGGACAAGATTGACTTCCGGCCAATCCGTGAGCGACTCGTGGATCGCCACCAGCGCGGCGAACCAACCGCCGCCAGACGCGCCAGGCGCACCTCCGGCAAACCCAATCCGAAACTTGGCTTTCGTGCCACATGAAATGGACGAATCGCGAGGGTCACGTTTGTGCTCGGAACCGAACGGTTGAATCCAGGAAACACCGGCGTGCCCCGCAGGCGGGTTTGTAGCGGCCATTTTCCGGCGACTGGGGCAACGAATTGAATTCAGGCGCTTGGCTTGGACGCATGCTGCTCCCGTTCACGGCATTATCATATTCATTCGTTGTGGCCCGGTTGACGGGTACTGCGCAATGGCGCGCACTTTCGCCCGCCTGATTCCCGGTTACAACCGGGGCGGGCAAGCCTCACACGACAGGTGATGATACGAATCATCAACAAAGGAGATGCCGAATGGAAGTCCGGAATAACACTGACAACCATCCCGCAAAAGCTCAGTTCCGCGGCGAATCCAAAGGATTGTTAACAGAAAAACCGCATCCGCCAGTAACTCGGAATCCATTCCCCGCAAGCGTGCCATCTGTGGGGCGGCGAGAGCCGCTGGGGGGGTGATTTAGTCGTTCGGCGAACTACGGCCAATTTGTTCTCCAGTGGCCTGCAGCCGTAGGCGGGTGGTATCAACCCGGTGACAGTGGTGCAGGGGGGGGGCTGGTCAGGCTCTCGGAATTCGGGGCAAATAAGCTGCTTGCAAAGTAGTTAGGGGGCAGGTGGGAACAGCCGCGAAATGGTTATTGTCAGATGCCTGGGGGCGTCGTAAGTTTTGGTTACCAAATTCGTAATGGCTATGTCGGACGAAACCAAAGAACCAACAGCCAGCGATCTGCTGAAGAACTCAACGCTTTACCGTGAGTTTCAGGCTGAGCGCGAGGAGATCCTCAAACATAAGTGGATCGAGTCGGAAAAGGCCGGGCATGACATCGGGTTTGAACGTGCGCTCACAGATTGGATCGTGAAGCACCGTTCCAAATGGCGGAAAACCCGTCAGACCGCCACTCAGGGCCATTAGCCGAATCTGCTCCTTTAACGCGGCCCCGCGAGGCCGCCAAGGAAGCGCATGAAACAAACTTTCAAACTGGCGGACCGGTTCCCACCCATAGGTTCGCGGTTTGTATTCCAACCCCTGCCGCCCGGGCCACCGCTTAATCCTAGTCGTCATCTTGGTCCTTCCGGCTATCCTGCTGCCGAACCGATGGGGATCAACAGTAGAATTATGATTATGATCAGGAGTAAGACGATAGCAACCCGCTCTTCACAGATCACGCATCACGCGCCTTGTCATGCCTGAAGCTACCGTCATCCTGAACGCCCCTGCCATCCAGCGGGCGCTAACCCGCATTGCCCACGAGATCGCTGAGCGCAACGAGGCGGGGGCGGAGGTTGTGCTGGTGGGCATTCAACGGGGTGGTTGGCCGTTGGCGGAACGCTTGGCGGTCCTCCTGGCCGGCATCTGGGGCCACCCGGTGCCATGCGGCCATCTGGACATTTCCATGCATCGCGACGACCTGGATCAGCGCACCGCGCCAACCATCCACCCGACCGTTATCCCCTTTGATGTAAACGGAAAAACTGTTGTACTCGTGGACGACGTGTTGTTCAGCGGACGCACGATCCGCTCGGCTTTGGATTCGCTCAACGATTTCGGGCGGCCCAAGCGGATCCAACTGGCGGTCCTGGTGGATCGCGGTCATCGGGAATTGCCGGTCAGGGCGGATTTCGTCGGCAAAAATCAACCCACGTCGCTGGCGGAGAAAGTTCATGTCCGCATTGGCGAGGCGGGCGAAGAAGACGAAGTCGTGCTGGAACGACCATGAGCTGGCATCGCCCCCATTTGTTGGACATCGAATCGCTCTCGGCGGATGAAATCCTCACCGTGCTCGACACGGCCAAGGCGTTCAAAGCCGTGGGCGAACGCGCAATCAAGAAAGTCCCGGCGTTGCGCGGACGCACCGTGGTGAACCTTTTCATCGAGCCGTCCACGCGCACGCGCACCAGTTTCGAGTTGTCCGAACAGCGGCTCTCCGCGGACATCATCAATTTCACCGCCGAGGCGTCGTCGCTCAAAAAGGGCGAGACGCTCAAGGACACCGCGCGCAACCTTGAGGCCTTGAACGTCGATTTCATCGTGATTCGCCACAGCGCGGCCGGCGCGGCGCACTTCCTCTCCCGGGTCCTCAACACCCATGTCATTAATGCCGGCGACGGGGCGCACGAGCATCCGACCCAGGCCTTGCTCGACGCGTTTACCATCCGCGAGCGCAAGGGCCGGATCGAAGGGCTGAACGTTACCATCCTCGGCGACATCCTTTTCAGCCGGGTTGCCCGCTCCAACATTTGGGCGCTGACCAAGCTGGGCGCGAAGGTGACGCTTTGCGGGCCGTCCACGCTCGTACCCCGCACCTTCGAGCACATGGGCTGTCGCGTGACCCACGACGTGGATGCGGCGCTGCGCGACGCGGACATCGTCCACCTCCTCCGCATCCAGCACGAGCGCCAGCGCAAAACCATGTTCCCGAGCATTGGCGAATACACCACGCTTTTCGGCCTGAACAAGGCCCGGCTGGCCAAAGCCCGGCCGGATGCGCTCATCATGCACCCCGGGCCGGTAAATCGCGGGGTCGAGATTGACAACGAAATCGCCGACAGCGCTCGTTCCTTGATCCTGGAACAGGTGACCAACGGCATTGCCGTTCGCATGGCGGTGCTGTTTCTTGTCAACGGGGGCAAAGGCCCGCAAGAGATCGGCTAGCGGTCGCGCCCGCCCATTGGATTGGGTTGGTTCCCGATGGCAACGGCGGTCCGGGCGATTATTGAACGTTTCCGCCAGTCGGCGGTTCTACTTCCACAAACAGACTGGCCTTCATTATTGGCTGATGTCGGGAATAGCGGTTTACAAACCGACGGGCGATTCTTAACCTTTTGGACTGAGAACCGCCTGAACCAGTAGATGCGACAATTCATAACCATAGCGGCCAACGCGTTCATGGAGCTGGTCCGGCAGCCGGTCTTTTTGCTGCTGATGACCGTCTCCTCGGTCTTTGAGATCTTTCTCGCCACGCCCTACTACTTCGCTTTTGGCGACGAGCCGAAGCTGGTCAAGAACAGCGTCCTGGCGGTCATGTTGCTGACCGGGTTGTTTGGGGCGGTGTTGAGCGCTTCGGCCTCCCTGGCGCGGGAACTTCGGTCCGGCACGGCCCTGGCCGTCCTCTCCAAGCCGGTCGGTCGCGCGCAGTTTCTCCTCGCCAAGTATGCCGGCCTGATCCTCGCGCTGACGTTCCTGACTTACGTGAATCTGGTGGCGGCTTTGATCGCGAGCCGAATGACTTTCGACGCCTACAGCAGCACGGATCTGGCGGCGGTGGGCATTTTTACGGGAGGTGTCGTGGTGGCCTATGCCCTGGCCGGGTTCAGCAATTTCTTCTTGCGCCGGCCGTTTGTGAGCGACGCTGGTTTCGCGTTACTTTTCATGGTCACGGTGGCGGCCTTTGTGATTTTCCAGTTCACCACGCAGAAACAAAGCACCTATGAATTGTCGGTCGTTGACTGGCGGCTGGTGCCGGCGGCGGTATTGATTCTTTTTGCGCTCTGGATTCTGGCCGCGCTGGCGCTGGCTTGTTCGACGCGATTTGACATGATCCCGACTCTGGCTATTTGTTCGGCGTTGTTCCTGGTGGGGCTGATGTCGGATTACCTGTTCGGCCGGCCGGCGGAACGGGGCGTGTGGTGGGGCTCGGTGCTTTACACGCTGGTGCCGAACTGGCAGAATTTTTGGCTCGCGGATGCCCTGGATGCGGGTAAGAGCACGTTCCATTGGGGCTACGTGGGGAAGGCGTTTGCCTATGTCGTGGGGTACGTGGGGGCGGCGCTCGCGATGGCCGTGGCCTTGTTTGAGGACCGGGAACTCAGTTGAATCAATGCGAAATTCAAAATGTAAAATTAAAAAGGCCCGCCCCTCGGACTGCCGGTCACCCATTGGTTTTGCATTTTCAATTTTTAATTTTTAACTCCTAATTTTCCTTTGGAACGCAACCTTCAAAGAAACGGGCTGGTGAATCTGCTGACGCTTTTTGCCGTGGCGGCGGCGGCATACGGCATCGCGCGCCAGTCCAACTCGCTAGCCGGCCAGGTGGCTGCCCTGTTCCTTGGCCTTGGCGCCCTGGTGGCCTTCGTGAGCTGGTTCCAAATGCGGTTGGAAGAGCGCGAACGGGTGGAGAAACTGGAACTGGACGAACTCGCCCGGTCCAAGGGCAGCGCCACGTTGTTTGAAGGCCGGGATGCGGAGCTGTTCCCGGCGCAACGTTCCCGGCAGCAATTCGAGAAATTCTTCGTGCCGGGATTCAGCGTGATCCTGCTAATCCTGCAGGGCGCCGGGACCTTTCTGCTCTGGCGCTGGCTGGACAAGCTCCCCGCCCTGCCGCCGGTCAAGCAGGACCTGCTGGGGCTGGCGCTTTTTGGTTTGCTCGCGCTCATCCTGTTTCTTATCGGCCGGTTCTCGGCCACCATTGCCCGGCTGGAGAATCACCGGCTGCTCCGCCCCAGCGCGAGCTACCTGCTGCTGGGGGCGTATCTCTGCTTCCTGTGTGCCGCGGCCCTGGCCGGGCTCAAGAGCGAGTTTCCCAAAACCGATCTTTACGTGGCCCGCGCCTTCCTTGTCGTGCTCGGCCTGGTGACCGTCGAGACGCTGGCGACGCTGGTGTTCGAAATCTACCGCCCGCGCGTCAAGGGCAAGATCGGCCGCGCACTCTACGACTCGCGCCTCGTCGGCCTGCTCGCGCAACCGGAGGGCCTCGTAGTCACGGCGGCGCAAACCCTCGATTACCAGTTTGGCTTCAAGGTTTCCGAGACGTGGTTCTTTCTCTTCTTCCGCAACGCCGTGCGCTGGATGTTGCTGCTGCAGCTCGGCGCGCTCTTGTTGTCCACCAGCGTTGTCTTCATCGAACCCGGCGAACAGGGCCTGCTGGAGCGCTTCGGCAAGCCGCTGGCCGGCGGAGCGGTGTTGGAGCCGGGCGCCCACCTGAAACTGCCGTGGCCCGTGGACAAGGTCTATCGCCATCGCACGGAACAGATTCAATCCATTCACGTCGGCAGTGTGCCGGAGGCGGACGAACACGAGGAGAAAGTGGTGCTCTGGACCGTCGCCCACTCCAAGGAGGAGAATTTCCTGGTGGCCAACCGGGCGCAACCCACCGGGGAAGCCGCCGCTGCGGCCACTGGCCGCAAGGCTCCGCCCGTCAGTCTCATCACGGTCAGCATCCCGGTTCAGTTTCAGATCACGAACCTGACGCAGTGGGTTTACCGCCACGAGAACGGTTCCAATCTGCTCCGGCAGGTCGCCACCCGGGAGGTGGTACGCTACCTGGCCAGCGTGGACGTCAACGAAGTCATGTCGCACAGCCGCTTGGAATCGGCGCTGGCCCTGCGGGATCAGATCCAGCGCGCGGCGGACGCCCAGACCTTGGGGGTGCGGATCCTGTTCGTCGGTTTGCAGGACCTTCATCCGCCGGTCAAGGTGGCGCCGGAATACCAGAAAGTAGTGGCGGCCATCCATCAGAAGCAGGCCAAGATTCTCGCCGCCGAAGCGGAAAGCATTCGGGCCACCACGCTCGCCGGGGCCCAGGCGGTTACCGTCACGAACGCGGCGGAAGCCGCGCGCATCAATCTGCAAGTCATTGCCCTGGCCCGGGCCGCTGCGTTTACCAACCAATTGCCGGCGTTCAATGCCGCGCCGAGCGTTTACCGTCAGCGCGCGTATTTGCAGACCTTCGCGTCGGCCACGGCCAAGGCGACCAAGTATCTCGTCCTCGCCACCAACACCTCGGATGTCATTACGTTCGATCTGCAACGGCGGCTCGACGAGGACTACTTCAACAAAATCGGCGGCGCCGTCCCGCCCCCCAAGAAATAACCCATTGAATTGATGTCATGAACCGGAATCTATTGACCATTGTCATCGGTGGCGTGCTGATCCTGATCTTCGCCCTGCTCCTGTTTGTTTTCCAGGTGCGCCAGTCGGAAGTTGTGGTTGTCACGCGCTTTGGCCGGGTGGACCGTGAGAAGCCCGATCCGGGCCCGTATCTCCGGCTGCCTTGGCCGATTGAAAGCGTTTACAAACTCGATCAGCGCATTCAAAACTTTCAAGACAAGTTGACCGAGACGCTGACCGCCGATTACAACAACCTGCTCACCTCCGTCTATGTCGGCTGGCGCATCACGGACGCCAAAACATTTTTCCCAAAATTCGCCGGCGGCTCGGTCACGGTGGCCGAGCGGATGATTGAGGAGGTCGTAACGCAGGCCAAAGCCGCGGTGGTCGGCAAACACCGGCTTGGCGATTTCGTCAATGAAAACGCGAAGGATTTGAAGTTCGACGCGATCGAGGCCGAGATCAAAGCCAACGCCCAAGCGCAGCTGCAGGCGAATAATTGGGGTGTCAGCATTGAGTATCTTGGGCTCGAACGGATTGGCCTGCCGGAGAGCGTGACGCAAGCGGTGTTTGAACGGATGACGGCCGAGCGAAAACTGCTGGCGGACAGGATTCAGTTTGAAGGCGACGCCCGGGCGCAGGAGATTCGTTCTTCGGCCGAGCGCCAGGCGGCGGAGGTAAACTCCCGCGCCAACGCCGAGGCCTTCCGGATTCGTGGCGAGGGCGAGGCCGTCGCGGCGCAAGTCCTGCCCGTCTTTCAGCAGAATCCCGAGCTCGCCACCTTCCTGTTGAAGACGGAAGCGCTGGAGGGTTCGTTGAAAGAGCGGTCCATTTTGATTTTTGACCAGCGCACGCCGCCCTTTGACTTGTTTAACAGCGCCGTGGGCAAGCCGGCCAAGTGAGGGCAATGAAGAACGAACCCCAAACTCCGTCGCCCGTGGATAGCGGGGCGCAGGCCCTCGCCGAGGCTTTGCACAGCAGTTTCGCCATCGTCAAGGTGGTGATGGCCGTCCTGTTCGTGGTGTTTGTTTTTTCCGGCATCTTCAAAGTCGAACCGCAGGAGAAGGCGATCAAGCTGCGCTTCGGCCGGCCGGTGGGCGAAGGGGACAAGGTCCTGATCGGTTCGGGCACGCATTGGGCCTGGCCCTACCCGATTGACGAGGTCATCAAGATCCCAATCACCGAAATCCAAAAGGTATCCGCCAAGGGCAGTTGGTTTTTGCAGACCCCCGAGGAGGAGGCGCTCAACCAGGACCCGCCGGCCGGCGGCTCCCTCAATCCCGCGGTGGACGGTTACGCCATCACCGGCGACGGCAACATCATTCACACCAAGGCGACCTTGAGCTATCGCATCGAAGACCCGCGCCGCTGCGTCTTCGAGTTCGCCGCCGGGACGAATCAGAGCTTCAGCCTGGCCGGGGTGTCCAACGCGGTGTTGAGCGCGTTGAACAATGCCCTGGTTTATACGGCGGCGCGCTACAAGGTGGACGATATTCTGTTGAACGACGTCACCGGCTTTCAGGAAGCCGTCGGCCGCCGGGTCGGGAAGCTGATTCAGGAACAAAAGCTCGGGCTGGTGGTGGATCAATGCATCGTTCAGAGCCGCCCGCCGCGCCAGTTGAAAACCGCTTTCGACAACGTCATCATCGCCGGTCAAAACGGCGACAAGATCATCACCGAGGCCCGCAACGATCAGAACAAGGTGCTCAGCCGGGCCGGGGCCGATGCGGCGGGCCGGGTCAATACCGCGGCCGTCGCGAAAAAACTGATGGTGGACAGCATCACAGCCGAGGCCGATCGTTTCAAGAACCTGTTGCCCGCGTATCAGAGCAACCCTGAGTTGTTCACCCAGACGCGGTTGATCGAAGCCATGGGCCGGGTGTTCACGAATGCGCAGGACAAGATGTTTTTACCGACCACGGCCGATGGCAAACCCGTCGAACTGCGGCTACTGTTGAATCGCGAACCGCCCAAGTCGAAAATCGAAGAAACGAAGCCGTGATGAATGGCGAATTGCGAATGACAAATTGCGAAATCCGACTCCGCGGCCGACGGTGCCGGGCCGGCGGGCCTCGGACTTCACGTTTCCCGCAGCACCCTTAACATGCAAGTCACCTCCCTTCTCAGCCAGCGCGAGCACGCGCACGACCACCAGCACGAGCATGGGCCGGAATGTGCCAGTTGTGGCCACGATCACGAACATGCGCAGATCCACCTGTGGCAGACCCTGCTCGGGGTCGTGCTGGTGCTCAATGCCTTTGTGGTGGACTGGGCGTTTGATGCGGCGCACACCGTGGCCAGCGCCAGCGCGTTCATTGGGGCCATCCTGCTCGGCTACCCGATTGTTGTTACCGCCATCAAGGACTTGAAACGGGGGCATCTCAGCATCAACGAACTGGTGGCCATTGCCGTCCTGGCGGCGTTTGCCTCCGGGGACTACAAGACCGCCGGCGTCGTGGCCTTCTTCATGTTGCTCGGCGAAATCATCGAAACCCGCACCGCCGAAGGGGCGCGGGCCTCGATTGAATCCCTGATCAAACTGACGCCCACCAAGGCCCGGCGGCTCAAACCGGACAAGACCGAGGAGGAAGTCGCCGCCAGTCAGCTGGCGGTCGGGGACGTGATCCGCATCCGCCCGGGCGACAATGTGGCGGCCGACGGTTTAATTGTGAACGGCCAGGGCTCGTTCAATCAGGCCACCATCACCGGCGAATCCCTGCCCGTGGACAAGAAGCAAGGCGACGAAGTTTTCGCCGGCACCCAGAACTTGACGGGCGTGCTGGAAATCAAGGTCAGCCGTGCCGGCACGGACACCACGTTGGGGCGCGTCCGCGAACTGATTCTTGCCGCCGAAAAGACCAAGCTCCCGATCATGAAGATCGTGGATCAATACATGGGGCTGTACACACCGCTGGTGCTGGTGATCGGGGCGCTCGTGTGGGCATTCACGCATGATTTGAATCGCGTCATCGCCGTGCTTGTCGTGTCCTGCCCGTGCGCCTTTATTCTGGCCACCCCCACGGCCATGGTGGCCGCCCTTTCCGCCGCGGCGCGGCTCGGCATCCTGATCAAGAACGTCGCGGACATTGAAGCGGCAGCGAAAATCAACGCGTTCATCTTCGACAAAACGGGCACCCTCACCACCGGCGAGCTGGCGGTCAGCCGGCTGGTGCCGCTTGGTGAAACGAAACCCGCCGAGCTGCTCCGCATCGCTGCGTCCGCCGAGAAATACAGCAACCACCCGACGGCGAAGGCGCTGGCGCAAATTGCCGGGGAGGCGGGCGTAACGCTGGCCGAGCCCCAGAATTTCGCCGAGACCGCCGGGCGCGGCGTGAAGGCCGACATCGGCAGCGCCAAAGTGCTCGTGGGCCGCGCCCAATGGCTGAAGGACAACGGGGTCAAAGATGACTTCGAAAAGTCGGTGGACCTGAATGAGACCGAAGGCTGGAGTTTGATATTCGTGGCACGCGACGGCCGGTGCATCGGCTGGGTGGGCTTGCAGGACCAGACACGGGCCGAGGCGAAAGAAGCGCTGGGCGAGCTGCGGGACGCCGGGGTCCGCCGGATTGCAATGGTGAGCGGTGACCGTCAGCCCGTGGCCACCCGCGTCGCGGCCGAGATTGGCTGCGAGGAAGCCAAGGGCGAGTGCCTGCCGCAAAACAAGGTCGAGTTTGTCCGGGCCGTGCGGACGAAAGGCTACAAAGTGGCGGTGATCGGCGACGGCGTGAATGACGCGCCCGCACTGGCGGCCGGCGACATCGGCATTGCGATGGGTGCGGCGGGCAGCGAAGTGGCGATCCACAGCGCCACGATCGCGCTCATGAACAACGACCTGCGCCGGCTGCCGTTCCTGGTGAAGCTGTCGCGCAGCACGCGCGCGGTC
>CAZIJO010000147.1:10010-15322 GCA_964539515.1 uncultured Bifidobacterium sp.
CGGCCTGACCGCCGCGGCCTTTGGCTATTTGAACCCGATCATCGCAGCCATCCTGCACAACGTGGGATCGCTGATCGTGATCTTCAACAGCGCCCGGCTCGTGCGCAAGGGCGAGGAACTGGAGCATTATCATCCGGAGACCACGGCGCCGGCGGCCGGCGGTAACGGTGGTTCCCGCCACGAGGCGGCGGGACAACTGACGCCCAAGGCGGCGTAGGACGATACGCAACTCAAAACCTCTCCACCTGATCGTTATATGCCGGTCGGCGAATAAATTCGCAATCGCAGATTGGAAAGCACAAATTCGATAGCATCGTCGTCTCCGTGCGCGGGCTTGCTGACGCGGTTCGGAAAGAATAAGTTGATGACATGAGCGCCACTGAGATCATGCAGCAAATCGAAGCGTTGCCTGAAAAGGAACAGCAGAAACTTTTTGTGCTTTTGACCAGGAAAGTGGTCGGCGGGCAAAGCGCCAAGCCAGCTCCGTGGATGGGCAAGAAATTATCGTTCGAGGAAGCCTGTGACGTTGTGTTTCGTGAGAACCGCGAACTTTTGAGCGCGTTGGCCAAGTGACCGAGCCGATTTTTCTCACGCTGGATGAAGTTCATCGGCTCCACGCCCGAAGCCTGGCCGAGCATGGTGGCAGCGACGGCACACGCGATCCGGGACTGGTCGAATCGGCGCTGGCCTCGGCGAAAAATACTTTTTACTACGCTAACGGAGACCTGTTTGAGGTCGCTGCCAGTTATGCATTTCATCTGGCGGAATCGCAAGCGTTCGTTGATGGGAACAAGCGCACCGCAGTTGTCGCTGCACTGGTGTTTCTGGCACGAAACGGCGTTTACGTCCGGCCTGAGACGTGGGAGCTTTACTCGGCCATGATTGACGTGGCGGAAAAGAAGAAAAGCAAAGCCGATTTGGCGGAACTATTTCGCAAACGTGCCAACGAATAATACTTTCACATGACAGCCGTTGAACTGGATCCGCAATCCGCAATCCGCAATCCGCAGTCGAACGTCGAAGTCGTCGTTTCCGTGCGCGGCTTGACGAAAGTCTTCAAGGATTTCTGGAATCGGCCCAAGGCCCGCGCGGTGGACAACGTGGACTTCGACGTGAAACGCGGCGAAGTGTTCGGCTTGCTGGGACCGAACGGTTCGGGCAAGTCCACCACGGTGAAACTGCTGCTCGGTTTGCTGAACCCGACCAAGGGCCACATCGAGGTCTTTGGCCATTCTCCGCGGCACGTCCAGACCAAGGCGCGGATTGGTTATCTGCCGGAAGAGTCGTACCTCTACCGCTATCTCAACTCGCGCGAGACGCTGGACTTTTTCGGCAACCTGTTCCACCTCGACAAAGGCGACCGCGATAACCGGGCGGAGCAATTGCTGGAAATGGTCGGCCTGAGCCAGACGCGGATGCGCGCCGTGGGCGAATTCTCCAAGGGCATGCAACGTCGCATCGGGCTGGCGCAGGCGCTGATCAATGATCCCGACCTCGTGATTCTGGACGAGCCGACTTCCGGTCTCGACCCCATCGGCTGCCGCGAAATCAAGGACCTCATCCTGGCGCTGGCGCGGCGGGGCAAGACCGTGATTCTCAGCAGTCATTTATTGTCGGATGTGGAGGACGTCTGCGATCGCGTGGTCATTTACTACGGCGGCAAAGTCCAGGCGCTGGGGACGCTCAAAGAATTGCTCGCCACCCCTGACACCCTGCGCATCACGACGCCGGTGCTGCCGCGCGAAACCATGGCGCGCGTGCTGGACGTCATCCGCCAGGATGTGGCGGCCGACAAGGTGCGCGTGGACAATCCCACGCAAAACCTGGAAAGCTACTTCCTCGACGTGGTGGCGAAAGCCAAACAAGCCGCGGCGGAAACCAGCGGCGCGCAGTCCGGCGCCCGGGTGGCCGCCTATTTGCGCGGTGACGCAGAAGCGAAACCCGCCACGGAGAAAGTCTTGGAGCGGCTCACCTCGCCGCAAGCGGCGCCCGCGGCCGCCGTCCCAGCGGAGCCGGTGTCGCCGGCGGTCGATGAAAAGAAACTGGAAGCCATGACGAAAGTCGCCCCGCCCGCTCCGGCCCCAAGCCAACCGGTGGTCGCCGAAGGAAAGCCGGAGGATTTGTCGAAGGCGGACGAGAAGCTCGCGGCCTTGCTGGGTAAGAAGAAGTAACCATCGACGAAAAGTTGCTGTAACCAGAAACACCAACCGCTCAACCACCAATTCAGCAAAGATTTGTTGAGCCGGCGGACGTCCGGTGTCCCTCTGAAAGATTGATGCAAAGCCTGCTCGCCATCACCTGGTTGACCTGGAAAGCCGCCTTTCGCTTCCGGCTTTTCATCGTCGTGGCGGTACTGTTGCTGGCGGCCGTCGTCGGGCTGCCGATCTTGATCAAGGACGACGGCACGGCGCGCGGGTTCACCCAGATATTGCTGGCCTACACGTTGAGCACGATCACCGCGTTGCTCGGCTTGTCCACGCTTTGGCTGGCGTGCGGCACCCTGGCGCGCGACATCGAGGAGTGCCAGATCCAGATGGTGGCGGTGAAGCCGATTGCCCGCTGGCAGATCTGGCTCGGCAAGTGGCTGGGCATTGTGTCGCTGAATGCGGCCCTGCTGGCGATCTCCGGCTTGAGCGTTTACGCCTTGCTGCAATGGCGCTCGACCAAGCTGCCAGAGGCGGAGCAGAAGATCCTGCGCAATGAAGTCCTGGTGGCGCGCGGCTCGGCCCGGGAGCCGTCGATCGCCGCGGATTTGGAAGCCGAGACTGCGCGGCGAGTCGGCGAAGCGCTGGCAAAAACAACGGGGGCCAAGCTGGACGTGCCCGCCATGCGACGCCAAATCATGGAAGACCTCAAAGCCGAGGTACAGGTCGTCCCGCCCGGTTACACGCGCCCCTGGCAGATAGACCTGGGTTTCGCCAAATATTATCTCCGCGATCAACCGCTCTATCTCCGGGTCAAGTTTAATGCCGCCGAGAAAAGCCCCTCGGGCACGTTCCTCGCGCTCTGGATGGTGGGCGTGCCGGAAAAGACCAAACTCTGGCGTACCGAAGTGCCAATGAGTCTGGCCCCGGACACGTTTCATGAGTTTCAAATTCCACCCGATCTTTTCGACGAAAACGGAATCCTGACCATCATGTTCGTCAACCCGAACAATACTGCGCTGTTATTCCCGCTCGAGGACGGAATGGAAGTGCTGTACCGCGAGGGCGGTTTCGGGCTGAACTTCGCGCGCGGGCTGGGCATCGTTTTCTGCTGGATGGTGCTGTTCACGACCCTGGGTTTGGCGGCGGCGAGTTTTCTCTCGTTTCCGGTTGCCGCATTCGCGTCGCTCGCCGCGTTGGGCATGTCGCTGTCCACCGGCACCCTGGCGACCGCGGTGGAAGAAGGGACCATCATGGGCCAGGATTCGGAATCGGGCCAGCGCGGTCATTCCCCGCTGGACGCGGTGGCCATTCCCGTATTTCGCGCCGCGCTCGGCGTCATCAATCTGGCCAAGGGTTTTTCGCCGATTGATTCCTTGAGCACCGGCCGGAGCATTACCTGGCAGGAACTGGGGACAGCGTTTGGCCAGATTGTGCTACTGCTCGGCGGCCTCCTGGCCTTGGTCGGCATCTGGTGCTTCAGCCGGCGGGAGCTGGCCACCGCCCAGGGAACGCGATGAACCCGCGATTAAAGAAGATTCTGTTGTTCGTGGTCGCCGTCGTTTTGCTCCTCGGCGTGGCCCGGGTGCAACGGACGCTGAACGTTGATCGCGAGCGCCTGGGGCTGACGCGCATCGATCCGCTGGAGAATGCGCCGCCGGTGCTGGCTTTCACCACCGTGGCGCTCGGCGGGTTCCGCGGCCTGATCGCCAACGCCCTCTGGATTCGCGCCACCGAATTGCAGGACGAGGACAAGTTCTTCGAGATGGCCCAACTGGCGGATTGGATCACCAAACTGGAACCGCATTTCGTTCAGGTCTGGCTCGTGCAGGCCTGGAACATGGCCTACAACATTTCGGTCAAGTTCAAGGATTTCGACGACCGCTGGCGCTGGGTGCAACGTGGCATCGCCCTGCTCCGGGACGACGGCCTGCGCTTCAACCCCAACGAGACGCTGATTTATCGCGAGCTGGCCTGGTTTTTTCAGCACAAGATGGGCGCGAACCTTGACGACGCGAACATGCGTTACAAGCAGGAGTGGCTGAAGGAAATGTCCGAGGTGTTCGGGAAAAAAAACCCCGACTTGGAGGAACTGATCAACCCCCAGACCGACGACGCCCGCCGGCGCGCCCGCTTGTTGACGGACAAATACAAGATGGATCCCAAGTTGATGCGGCAGGTGGATGAACGCTACGGCCCGCTGGAATGGCGGCTTCCCGAATCGCATGCGGTTTACTGGGCGGCCCTAGGATTGGAGAAAGCCCGGGAGAATCCGACGAAAATCAAACCGGACGACCTGATCCAGCTGCGCCGGGCGATTTACCAGTCCATGCAGCTGAGTTTCCAGCGCGGCCGGCTGGCGGCCAATTCGTTCGCGAAGTCGTTCGAGTTCGGCCCGAACCTCGACATCATTCCGAAGGTCAGCGCTGCTTACGAGCAGGCCATGGAGGAAGACGCGCCGAATCGCGACCATATCGAAAAGGCGCACCGGAATTTTCTGCGCGACGCGGTCTATTTTCTCTACGAAAACAACCGCCTGGCCGACGCCGCGCAATGGTATCGTTACCTCGGAGAAAAGTACCCCGAAAAATTCCTGATTGATGGCAACACCAACTCCTTTCCACGCAACCTCACGCTTAACGATTACGCCGTGTCCCGCATCGTGGAAGACCTGGGGGAAACATCGCGGGACCGCGTGAAAGCCGCCATCGAAGGGATGCTGGTCCGCGGTTATGTGGATTTGATCACGGGCCAGGCTGATCGTTCTGCCGGGTACCGGCTGAAGGCCCGGCTGTTGCGGGACTCGTACATGAGCAATATCGAGGGCAACGAAGCACGTATCGGGCTGCCGACGGTGGAGGAGATCGAGAAGGAAGTCCGGGAGCGGTTGTTGGATCCAACCACGGCGATGCTCCCATTCGAGATGCGCGCCGTCTTGCGCACGGAATTGCGGATGCCCCCTGAAATCTCCCTGCCCCCGGCGGGCACCAACGCGCCGGCGGGCGCGACGAATGCCCCGGTGTCGCCTCCCGCCAAGTGAGCCGGGCCGTTCTCCGGACCAGCCAACGACTCAAGCCGGGCAAAATCGCCGGCGGAAGCTTTCCTTCGCCCAGTGCGCGCATCTCAGTTTCTTGGCGGGTCGAGTAAGCTGGGGGCATGACAATAACG
>CAZIJO010000148.1:0-15027 GCA_964539515.1 uncultured Bifidobacterium sp.
CCAACCGCATCCGCACGAACATCCGCCGCCTCGAAGGCGCGCTCATCCGCGTCGTGTCCTACGCCTCGCTCACCGGCAAGCCGATGAGCATCGAGGTCGCCGAGAACCTCCTGCGCGACGTGCTGCACGAGGAAAGCCGCTTCACCCTCAGCATCGAGGTCATCCAGAAGCGCGTCGCCGAGCACTTCGACCTGCGCATCGCCGACATGACCAGCAAGCGCCGGCCCGAGAACATCGCCTTCCCGCGCCAGATCGCCATGTTCCTCTCCCGGCAGATGACCGAGAATTCCTTGAGCGCCATCGGCGAAGCGTTTGGCGGCCGTGATCATGGCACCGTGTTGCATGCCTGCCGGCTCGTTAAGGATCGCATGGAAGTGGATGCCAACGTCCGACAGGTGGTTCTCTACCTCGAGAAGCAGCTGATGCGGTAATTCCTTCCCCAAGTTCGGCCGGGACTACATCGCGAAACGGCTGGAAACCGGCTTCCGGGAGTCCAAACCGTGGTTTGGCCGGAGATCAAGGCCGGAATTGGAGACCGCAAGGTTGAAGGAAATTCCGCCGAGCTGGCAGCCGGGCTGATTCATGGATTCCCACCCTTGCCGTTTGTATCCGCCGTTCGCTTGATTCCCACTCCCTTTGGCCGCAACCTCTTCCCCTGTGCAGGATTTGCTAAAAAAAATTGAGGCGGCGGCGGCGGAGCGACTGTCCCTGCCACCCGACCGCCTCGCCAGCCAGGAGTTGCCGCGATTTCGCGCCTTCATCAAACAGGTGATGCATCGCGTCAAACTCGCCCACCAGAACGGCGGCGGCGGCCTGGAAGTCTGCCGGGCGCGGTCGGCGGCCATTGACTGCGTCATCCGGGCATTATGGGCCGCCACGGTGAACGCGCTCTCCGCCCAGGCGCGGAAGGAATTTCCCCCCATCGCCGTCGTCGCCCTCGGCGGCTATGGCCGCGGCGAGCTCAACCCGCACAGTGACATCGACCTGCTGTTCCTGCACGAGGGCCAGGTCGCCGGGCACGCAAAACCACTGCCGATTCTGGACAAAATCCTGAATGGCGTCTGGCTCACCCTGTTTGACCTCGGCCTCAAACCCGGCCACGCGGTCCGTTCCATCGCCGAATGCGTCAGCGCCGCCAACGACAAGGATGACGCCCGCCGGATCGAAACCCGCACTTCGCTGATCGAAGCGCGATTGATCGTCGGGGACGAAAAGCTTTTCGCGAAGTTCCAGAAAACGGTCCTGGCCAAATGCGTTGCGGGTTATGAGGACAAATACATTGCCGCACGCCTCGAAGATCAAGCCACCCGCCGCGCCAAATTCGGCAACTCGGCCTGCATGCAGGAACCGAACCTGAAGAACGGCTGCGGGGGCCTGCGCGATTTCCAGAACCTGCTCTGGATGGCCTTCTTCAAATACCGCACGCGCTCGCTCGCCGAGCTGCAACAGCACGGGCTGGTCATGCCCCGCGAGCGCAAGCAACTGGAAGCCGCCTACGATTATCTCCTGCGGGTGCGCACGGAGTTGCATTACCAGATTCCCCGCCCCTCGGATGCGCTGACCAAGAATCTCCAGCCCGCCGTGGCCTCGGCGCTGGGTTACGCTGACCGTTCGCCGAGCAGGCGCA
This sequence comes from uncultured Bifidobacterium sp., assembly GCA_964539515.1. GTDB lineage: Bacteria > Verrucomicrobiota > Verrucomicrobiia > Limisphaerales > JADLHS01 > JADLHS01. Next base: position 1,628 of record CAZIJO010000148.1, read on the forward strand.
TCGAGAAATTCATGCGGGACGTTTACACGCACGCGCGCAACGTGCTGATCATCACGCGGACGCTGGAGCAGCGGATGGCGTTCATCAAGACGCCGCCGCCACGTCTGTCGCTGCGCCGGCTGCTGCCGCGCGCGCGCGAAGCAGTGGCCGAACCCGTGGACGGCTTCAAGTTCATCAACGGTGAAATCCACGCCACCTCCAACCGCGTCTTTCGCGATCAGCCGCGCCGGCTCATGCGCGTGTTTCTTCATGCGCAACAGCGCGGCCTGCGGCTGCACCCCGACCTGGCGCAACTCATCCGCCAGCAGCTCGCGCTCGTGGACCGGGATTTCCTCCGCGATGAACATGTCGCGGAGTCATTTCTGGCCATTCTCCATCAGCGCGGCAACGTCTCGCCCATCCTGCGGGCGATGCACGAGGTGGACCTCCTCGGGAAATACATCCCGGAGTTCGGCAAACTGACGTGCCTGGTGCAACACGAGTTCTACCACCAATACGCGGCCGACGAACACACGCTGGTTTGTCTGGAACAACTGGATCGCATCTGGGAGGCGAAGGCGGCGCCGTATCAAAGCTACGCCACCCTCTTCAAGGAAATCGAGCGCCCCCACATCCTCTACCTCGCCTTGCTGCTGCATGACACCGGCAAGCCCGATGGCCATGGGAATCATTCCACTGTGGGGGCGAAGCTCGCGGCCCGGGTCGGCCGCCGCCTGGGACTGGATAGCGCGGCCCTGTTCGCGCTTGGCCAGCTCATCGAGCATCATTTGCTCATGGCGGTCATTTCGCAACGCCACGATCTGGATGACCCTTCGGTCATCCGCAATTTCGCCCGGCAGGTCGAAACCCCCGAGACGCTTGGTCTCCTGACGCTCCTCACCTTTGTGGATGCGCAGGCCACCAGCGACAAACTCTGGAACAGTTTCAAGGATTTGTTGCTCTGGCAACTGCACCAGCGCGCCGCGCCGCTGCTCACCGGGGGCACGGAATTCGTCCGCGCTGAGGAAAAACAGCGGGAAATCTTGCTGGCCGAAGTTCGTGCCCTGCTGCCGTCTGCCATCCCGGACGAGGAACTGGCGGGGCACTTTGCCGCGTTGCCGCCCCGGTATTTTCAGATTCACTCCGCGCGCGAAATCCAGGACGACGTGCTCCTTGTCCGCCGGTTCATGCGCCGGCAGATCGTCGAGGACCAGCAACCACTCGCGCCGGTGGCGAACCTGCACAACGAGCCCGACCGGGGCTACAGTGTTGTGCGGGTCTGCACCTGGGACCGGGCGGGACTGTTCAGCAAGATGGCGGGCGCGCTCAGCGCGGTGGGGCTGAATATTCTCAGCGCGCAGATTTTCACCCGCAGCGACGGGGTGGCGCTGGACAAGTTTTTCGTTACCGACGCGTTCACCGGCAAACTGGCCACCGGGGAACAGCGCGAACAGTTCGAGCGGGTCTTGACGGAAGTATTAACCGACGACTCGGTGAATCTGGCGGCGTTGATCGCGCGCCAGCGGATTTCCCACCCCCTCTACCAGGCGTACAGCGGGGAACAGATACCCACGCAAATCGTTTTCGACAATGCCGCCGCCGACACCCGCACGTTTGTTCAGATCGAGACGGAGGATCGCATCGGTCTGCTCTACACCCTCGCCCGCACGTTGACGGACATGGAACTCGACATCTCCACCGCCCGCATCTGCACGGAAAAGGGGGCCGCGATCGACAGCTTCTACGTCCGCGAACGGGATGGTGGAAAAATCCTTTCCGTCGAACGGCAGAAAGCCATCGAACGCCGGTTGCAGCATGCCATCAACACGCTCGGAACGGCGGGCGGCACCCAACGCTGAATTTCGGAGCCCGGCGCGGGTAACGTCATGGACGCAGCGGGCCCTCAGCGTCCGGCGCCGGCAGCCGTGGGCGGGCCGGGGATATAAATGCTTTCGTAGCCGGGCAGCGTCGGGATCAAGCGGTCGCACGCGAAGCCCCACATGTCCCAGTGGCCGTCAATGTAGTTGCCGTTGGTTGGCAGCGGGCAGGCTTGCGTGTAGAGATACCATTTGCCCTCGATCTGGTACAGCGCCGGGGTGGCAACGTGGTAAATCGTGTCGTCGCGATACACTCCCTCCCATTTTGTCTGAAGCATTGAATCGACGTCGGTCTGCACCCAGCCGGTGGCGGGATGCTTGCTCACCGCGATGACGGGCCGCCAGCGTTTCCCCGCCGCAATGCCGACCTCCATCGCGAGGATGTACGTGTCGCCGATCTTGGAGACTTGATGCCATTCGTAATAGGCGCCGGGCGTGGATCGGAAAATCTGGCCCATGCCGCGTGGATCCTTTTCGTTGAAGTGGCGCGTCCAGGTTTTTCCATCCCGCGAGGTCGCGAGCCGGAGACCGGGGAGGATTCCGTTTTTGCCACGGTAGGAATAATACAGGAACCAGTCCCACCGCTGGTCCTTTGCATTCCATTCGCGCCACACCGCCGCCTGCGAGGCCATGTCCTCCAAATACGGCTCAGCCGGCTCGGGCGCGAGCACTGGTTGCGACCCGACGCGCTGGATGGCTGCGGGCGTGATGGAGGAATATCCGTCGTCCCCCGCCGGGCAGATGGCCAAACCGATGCGGTCCTGAATCGAACCGGTGGTGCCGGAATAATAGATGTAGTAAGCGTCCGCTTCCGGGAGGTAAAGCACGGCATCGAGCCGGATACTCCCGGAATCCCAACCCTTTTTCCCGGGACTGAACACCGGATTGTGCTCGTCCTGATGCCACGTAAACGGGTCTGACTTCCGCGCCCAGGCTTTGCCGACAAAGCACAGGTTTCGGTTCGTCGCAGGCACGCCCGAGTAAAACATCACGAGGCGAGCCGGGTCTTTCGGATTGGGGAGGATGCACGGCTCCTGCACCTGCTGCGACTGCCAGGCCGAGTTCGTGCGGTTGATGATGACTTCCCCGCGAATAAGGTTCGTCGAGACCCCCGTGTCGGCGGCAAAGATCCGGCAGTCCCGGGCAGTCAACAGCAAGGCGGCGCCGAGGACGAGCCGGAAGTTTGCCCCCCTCCCGGTCGAAAATCGAAAAGGGATTGATCCGGAACGATTCCGACGTGCCAGGTTCACGGCAAAATTTCTCCAGATTTCATCGCGGCAGCAACTTCAATTTTTTGGCGAGCAATTAGAGGGTCGTCAGCTATTTGGCTTCGCCGGTCACGTTCGGAACTCGCTTCCGGAAAAGGCCTCTTGGGAGGAGTCAGTATCCGCTTGCTTATCCTGACCAAGGGTGCTGGAATCGCCGCAAGAGCTTGGGAAGCAAACCATGAACGCGATGAGTCGCAAGACTGGTGGGTGGGTGATGCTGGTTGGGATTCTGCTTTCAATCGCAGTACCGGCCCAGGCCGGATTGATTCAGCCGGTCTCCCTCCTCGGCCCCAACCAAGCGCCACCTGCCGGCGGCAATGGCGATTCCGACCTGCCGCTCCTGAGTCCGGACGGGCGCTACGTCATCTTTTCCAGTACGGCCAACAATCTCGTATTGCTCAGCAACGCCGCGCCGATCCCAATGCGGGTGCCCGCCCGGTTCAATGTCTTCCTGCGCGACCGGACCAGCCAGACCACCTCCCTCATCAGTCTCAACCTCAACGGCACCGCCGGCGGCGATGGCGATTCCTTTCCCGTCGCCATCTCGACCAATGGCCAGTTGGCGCTTTTTGAAAGCAGCGCCAGCGACCTCATCGCTGGCGACACCAACAAGGTGGCGGACGTTTTCGTCCGTGACCTGGCCGGCGGTACGACGTTGCTCGTCAGCATCAACACCAACGGTCTTCCCGCCAACGGGGCCTCGCGCAGCGCCGTCATGACTCCGGATGGGCGCTTTGTTGCATTCGTCAGCGAAGCCAGCGACTTGGTGCCCAACGACACGAACCGCATCGCGGATGTCTTCGTCCGCGACCTGCAAACATTGGCCACGACGCTCGTCAGCACCGGCGCCCTGTCCACCAATCCCGCCGCCCTCGTGCCGGTCAGCAGTTCCGAGGCGCCGCAGATCACGCCGGACGGCCGCTGGGTCGCCTTCTCCAGCACCGCGACCAATGTGGTAAGTGGCGTACGGACGGTCGGCGACATCTACGTGCGCGACGTGATCGCCGGGACCACGACTTGGGCCAGCAGCGGCATGCGCACGAATTTGCAATCCGTGGCGGGCAAGACCAACGGCATTTGTTACAATCTCGCTCTCAGTGCCGACGGAAAGATTGTCGCCTACCAGGCCAGCCAGACACCGCTGCCCACCACGAACAATTCCGGGCACATACTGCGATACAGCCTTGATACCGGCATCACCGAACTGATTCATACCAACGCACCTACTTCAATTCCCACCGCCGAGGAAACCCGCAATCTGGACATCACTCCCGACGGACGGCTGGTGGCGTTTGTCGCAAACACCAATGGCGTGTTGGGCGCCACCACGTGCATCCAGGCCTGGGATGCGGCCACGGGCCTGACCATGCTGGCAAGCGGTGATCTCGCCGAGGCGGTGCGCACGAACTCCATTTCCACTCGTCCCGTTATCGATCCCAGCGGGAGGTATGTCGCGTTTCTTTCCAGCGCCACCAATCTGACCTCCAATGCCATTCCCGGCACCTGGCACATTTACTTGCGCGATCAAACGGCGGCCACAACCACATTGGTGGATGCCGACACGAACAACGCCGGTTCGCCGGTGGCCTTCCCCGCCGTCCCGAGCCTGAGCGCTGACGCGCGTTTCGCTGCCTTCGCGTGCCCCGACGGCGGGCTGGTTTCCAATGACAACAATCACTACCAGGATGTGTTCGTCCGTGACCTGGCTGCGGGCACGAATGAATTAATTTCCGTCCGCCATCCATCACTTGCCTCGGCCACGCCCAACAACTTCAGCGTGCTCCCGGCGTTCTCAGCCAGCGCGGACGGTCGTTATATCGCGTATGCCAGCGAAGCGGAAAATTTTGTCCCCGGCGATACCAATGGGTTCCGCGATGTGTACATTCGCGATTTGGCCGGCAATACCAATCGATTGGTGAGCGCGGATCCGGGTGATGTAAGTGGCAATGGTCTCTCCGCTGAACCGGCCATCAGCGGCGATGGCCGCTACGTTGCGTTCACCAGCAGCGCCACCAACCTCGTTGCAGGCGACATCAACCAGGTGACGGATGTTTTCGCGCGCGATCTCCAGACCGGTTCGATGGTCCTGGTGAGCCTGAAATTCAACGGCAGTGGGCCGGGAAACAAAGCCTCCTCCTCACCCGCGCTGAGTGCCGATGGACGCTGGCTGTTGTTCCGCAGTCAGGCCACCGATCTCGCCAGCGGTACCTTCACGGGCACCGAAAACCTCTTTCTTCGCGATTTGCAGTTGGGTACCAACCAGGCACTAACAACCGCCGGCGTGGTTGCGGCCGCCATGACACCGGACGGTCGCTTCGTCGCGTTCTTCGGAAGCATCCCCGGTGTCGCGGCGCGGCTCTACGTTTGGGATTCCACGTTGACCGCCCGGGTGTTCACCAACACGACCACCGGAATCACCGGGGTCGCCATCAGTCCCGACGGCAGCCGCCTGGCCTACAGCACCGCCAGTGAATTGCGCCTCGCGGACCTTGGCGCCCAGACGAACTGGCTGGTGAGCGCCATCACCACCAGTTCGCGACCCCTGCCCCGGTTCAACGCCGACGGCAACTGGCTCGCCTACTCCCGCAACGTTTCCGGCTCGAACCAGGTTTTCCTTTACGACATCCCGGGCCGGACGGAACTGCTCGTCAGCCATGCGATGAACTCAGCGGCCGGAGGGGGCGGCCACTCGGATTCGCCGGACCTGAGCCCCGATGGCCGCTTTGTTTCATTCCGCACACTGGCGACCAATATCGTGACCGGCGCCAGCGGCATCACGCGACAAATCATCCTTTTCGACCGGCAGACCGGATCCAACACCTTGGTGAGCGCCAGCCGATTCACTGGTGGCCCGGCGGATGACCATTCGATGCGCGCGAGCTTCAGTGCTGACGGACAGACATTGTTAATCCAATCGTGGGCGTCCGACCTGACGGCTGGCGACTTCAACCACAGCGGCGATGTCTTCGCCCATACCATTTTCACGGCGATGATCCTGCCGGCAACCACGCCGGGGCAAGGCCCCTGGCTAGGTTGGCCTTTTGTTCCGGGCAACAACTACGGCGTGCAATTCAAGAACAGCCTCGCCGATCCCCTCTGGCAGGACTTGCCCGGCAGCAGCACGAACATTGGGGTCAAGGTTTGGCTTCAGGACATGACGCCGGCCAGCCCGGAAAGGTTTTATCGCGTCATCTCTTTCTAAATCTCGCAACTCCACTCGCTAATGAATCCTCCAACTCGATCTCGTCGCGGTGAAAGTTGCTGGTTCGGCGGACCCACAGAACGCACGATTGTTTCAGGGCCTGCTGCTTTCACGCTAATGGAACTGTTGGTTATTCTGGCGGTGATGGCGCTCGGGGCGATGTTACTGGTCCCGGCCCTAGCTCGCACGCAGCTGGACTCCCGCGCCGCCCGCTGCCTCAACAACCACCTCCAGTTGTGCCGCGCTTGGCTGATGTACGCCACCGAAAACAACGATGAACTGGCGACCAGCATGCATGGTGGCTTCAGTTCCTCATCCCCGCCGACCTGGGCCCGCGGGTGGTTGGACTGGACTCAAAGCGTGGACAATACCAACGCAATTTACCTGAGCGATCCGCGGTACTCGATCTTGGCGCTGTATTGCGGCAAAGACGCTCGCGTGTTTAAGTGCCCTGCTGACTATTACCTTAGCCCGGTTCAGCGCGCCCGGGGGTGGACAGAACGCGTTCGCAGCATTTCGCAAAACCTCTTTGCATCAAACGGCAATGTCGAATCTGGGCCGACGGACCCTGCTTATGTGCATGTAACCAAGTTAACCGGGCTGCTGCGTCCCAAGCCAGCTGAGACCTGGATAACAATTGATGAACATCCCGACAGCATCAACGATGGTGCCTTTTTCGCACCGCCTGCCACGTATTGGAATGACGTGCCGGCCAACTACCACGATGGCGGGGTCAGCGTCGCTTTTGCGGACGGTCATGTGGAGATGCACCGTTGGCAATCCAGCGTGCTTAGGTCACCGGTGACATTCCAGAATTTCAGCGGGCTATTCACGGTAACGAACGATCCGGATCTCCTTTGGCTCCGTTACCGCACGCCGCGAAAACCGGGCGCCAACTGACGCCACCGTTTCACTCCCAGGTGTACTTTTTCACTCAATTTTGTCGCGGCGAACGACTGCAAGGTCGGCCGGCTGCTTTCACGATCGTGGAACTGATAGTTGTCCTGGCGGTGTTGGCGCTTGGGGCCATGCTGCTCGTGCCCGCTCTCGCCCGCACGCAGCCGGACTCCCGCGCCGCCCGCTGCATAAACAATCACCGCCAGTTGTGCCGCGCCTGGCTGATGTACGCAAGTGACAACAACGACCGGCTGGCCATCAGTGTGTTTGAGTCTCCAACCCCAACCCAACCCTCTTGGGCCGCTGGACGTGTGGATTGGACAACGACGGAGGGCAATACCAACACGATTTACCTGACCGATACGCGCTACTCGATCATGGCCGGGTATTTCGACAAAGATGCGCGCCTGTTTAAATGTCCGGCCGATCAGTATGTCAGCCCAGTTCAACGCTCCTTCGCCTGGAAGGCGCGCGTTCGGAGCGTTTCGCAAAACGTGTATGCGGCCAGTAACATCGGAGCTACCGATTCGCCGCCCTATGCCCAAGTGACCAAACTGACCGGGCTGTACAATCCCAGGCCCTCAGAGACTTGGGTATCCGTTGATGAACATCCGGACAGCATCAACGATAGTCGCTTTTTCGCCCCCCAGACAGCATCGTGGATCGATCTGCCGGCCAACTATCACGATGGCGGGGCTGGCGTCGCCTTTGCGGACGGCCATTCCGAGATCCACCGCTGGCAGGCCAGTCTCCTGAAAGTTCCGGTTAAGTTCACTTTCTCAGCTCCATCGGTGACGGCGAGCGATCCAGATCTCCTGTGGCTCCGTTACCATACGCCGCGCCAACCGGGAGTAAACTAACGGTGCCGTCGCCTGGCCGGGAACCGCGGTTCGAATTGCCTGGGGTTGTGCGCTGGCAAGGCCGCAGACTTCGTAGCCAACGGGAGGAGGCGGATGGAACCGCGTCGCAAACAGTCCGCCTCCTCACGTCGGCGGCTACGGTTCGTCGGCGTTTTGTGTGCCCTGTGCAACCCTCGGGCTGGCGGATTGCGACTATGGCCTACGCTTCAGCAGCTGGCTCTTCTGGTCCGCCGGCAAGTTCAGGCCATTGACCCATTTCTTCCGCACGACCGGATCGGGGCGGAAAGAAATGAAAACGAGATTCCGCGCGCTATCGTAGTGCGGACTATCTTCCTCCCCCGCAACAGCCCGGCCAGGCAAAGGATTGTGGGTGTCTTGCACGGTTTGCGCGGCAACGCCGGCCGCGGCGAGTTCACTTCTTCCGACCGCGCTTGCGAGCCTGTTTGAAGGACTGAAGCGCCGCGGGATTTTCTTCAAAATACGTCACCAGATCCCCCAACATGGCCAGGGTGTCGGGGCTGAGGTGGTGCTCGAGGCCTTCAATGTCGGCACGTTGCGTCTCGGCCGCCAGGCCAAAGAGCGAGAAGAAGCGCGAGAGGGTGGCGTGGCGGTTTTGAATGTTGCGCGCCACGGCGCGGCCCTGATCGGTCAGCAGGAGCCCGCGATACTTTTCATATTTCACGAACCCGGCCCGGTCGAGCTTTTGCACCATGCTGGTGACCGACGCCTGCCGGACCTTCAACGACGACGCGATATCCACGACCCGGGCGTAGCCCTTGGCCTCGATCAATTCGTGGATGCGTTCGAGATAATCCTCGGCGCTCTGGCTCGGGGTGGTGTGCGCAGACATGACGCCGGGATTAAACACGGTTTTCGGCTTGAAGCAAGCTGGGGTGATCCGCTGATCAGCCAACCACCCAGCTTGCCGAAGCCGCAAAAATCCGGCATGGTGCCGCGGTCATGCGTTTCTGGAATTTGCTGCCGCCGCTGGGTCTGCTCGCATTGACGTTGTCCTGTGAGCCGAAATCAACGGATTCCCGGCGCGTTTCGGAGGCGGCCCCGGTCGCCACCCCGGCCAGCACCAACGTCCAGATCTTCCAGGTCAAAGGTGTCGTCGTGGCGTTGTCGCCCGCCGAAAAATCCGTCCGCATTCAGCACGAGGAAATCCCCGGTTACATGGAGGCCATGACGATGCCGTTTGACGTGAAGGACACCAATGAGCTGGCCGGTTTGAACGCGGGTGACCACGTGACGTTTCGCATGCTGGTCACCGAGAGCGACGGTTGGATCGATCAAATCAAGAAACTGGAGGGGCCAAAGTTGGTCAACACCCTGCCACCGAACGCGCCCATCCGCATTGTGCGCGATGTCGAGCCGCTGAATCCGGGCGATGCGCTGCCCGAATACCATTTCACCAACCAACTCGGACAGGCGGTGAGCCTGGGCCAGTTTCGGGGACAGGCGCTGGCTCTCACGTTCATCTTCACGCGCTGCCCGTTTCCGACCTTTTGCCCGTTGATGTCAAACAATTTTCGCTCCGTGCAGGACGCCCTGCTCAAGAATCCGAATACGCCAACGAACTGGCATTTGCTCACGCTCACCTTCGATCCGGAGTTCGATACGCCCGACAAATTGAAAAATTACGCGGCCATGTACGGCGGCAATCCCCAACACTGGAGCTTCCTGACCGGTGCGCTGATTGATGTCACGGCCCTCGGCGAGCAGTTTGGGCTGACATTCTGGCGCGATCCGCAGACCGGCATCAGCCACAACCTGCGCACAGTAATCGTGGACGCACGGGGGCGGGTGCAGAAAATAATCACTGAGAACAAATGGACGCCGGAGGAATTGGTGGCGGAAATCGAAACGGCGGCGCGGGTGAAAGAATAGCCCGCGCGAAGCGACCAACTGCCAGCGCCTCTGGGGAGATCAACGCCGTTGGTTCAGACCGTGGGGACGCGAAATCACTTCACACCGCCGCGGCAATTGCGTCGCCCATTTCGCGCGTGCCGATCTTGCGGGCGTTGGCTTCGCTCGCGCTGAAGATGTCACCCGTGCGGTTGCCCGCATCGATCGCCCGGCGCACGGCGTTCTCGATGCCGGCAGCCGCATCATTGAGCTGGAAACTATAACGCAGCATGAGCGCGGTGGAGAGGATCTGCGCAATCGGATTGGCGAGGTTTTTGCCCGCGATGTCCGGCGCGGTGCCGCCGGCGGGTTCGTAGAAGCCAAACGTGTTTCCGCCGGTCGTTGCGCCCAGGCTGGCACTGGGCAACATGCCAAGTGACCCGCCAAGCGCGGCGGCTTCATCGCTGAGGATGTCGCCAAACATGTTTTCGCACAGCAGCACGTCGAACTGCGTCGGGCGCAGCATGAGCTGCATGGCGCCGTTGTCCACGAACATGTGCTCCAACGTCACCTCGGGATAATGCTTGCCGACGCGGGTGACGACTTCCCGCCACAAAATGCCGTTTTCGAGCACGTTTGCCTTGTCGATGCTCGTAAGTTTCCGGCGGCGCAACCGGGCGGCCTGAAACGCCACGTGCGCGATCCGGTCGATCTCGGGGGTGGTGTAAACCATGGTGTCCGTCGCCCGCTGCACTCCGCCGCCCAGGTCTTCCGTCCTTTTCGGCTGGCCGAAATACATGCCGCCGGTGAGTTCGCGGACCACCAGGATATCAATGCCGTCGCCCTGACGTTCCTTCGCCAACGGGCAGGCATGTGCCAGCGCCTTGGGCAGGGTTACGGGCCGCAGGTTGGCGTACAAACCGAATTCCTTGCGGATGCGCAACAGGGCCGCGCGCTCGGGGCGTTCCTCCTTCGGAATCGTCGGATCGCGATCGGGCAAACCGACCGAGCCAAACAAGATGGCATCGGATTGTTTGCAGAGCGCCAGGGTGGCGTCGGGCAGCGCCTTGCCGGCGGCGTCAATGCCCGCCCAGCCCACCGGCGCCTCGGTGATGGCCAGCTGGAAGCTGAATTTCTTTTCGGCGGCACGCAGGACTTTGATGGCTTCGCGCATGACTTCCGGGCCAATGCCGTCGCCGGCGAGCGCTGCGATCTTGAATGATTTCATCGAGTTAAACGGTTGTTCGCGCTGTTGACGCGAGCGGCGATGCTAAGGCTTTGCCGCGGCGAGACAACGAATTTTTGCGGGTGAAACGAAAGGCGAAGCGTCCCTCAAGTCACCTCGTTCAAGCCGGCGATCACCTCCCGGGCGACGGCGGGGATAACGCCCTTCTCCTTGGCGTGCCCGACCGTAAACGTCACCAGCACGAACCGCTTGCCCGTGGGTAGTTCGACATAGGCGGCATCGTGTCGCGTCTCGCTGGTCCAGCCGGCTTTCGACCAGAGTTTCGCACCCGGAGGCAGTGCGGCGCCCGTGTATTCGCGGGCCTGGCCGCCGGCGCCGGCCACGAACGGCTGGCGCTCCAGCAGCGCCAGCATCTGCCGGCTGCGCTCGGGGGTCACGGCCTGGCCCGTAGCGATTTCGGCCAGCAAGCGCGCGGTCGCGTCGGTGGTGAGCCCGTTGCAATCCTTGGACTGGCCCCCGGGCACCGCTTGCTGTTCCCGACCGTAGGGAACGGCGTGCCAGGTCTTGCGATTGGCGTTGATGTTGTGAAAGCCCAACCCGGCGAAGTAACGATTCACGGCATTCCGTTTTTCGTGCCAGACGTCCAACTCGGCCGGCGCCAGCTCCGGACCACTGGTTGTTTCCGTAAGTAAGTCTACAATGTAACCGGTGGCCTCGTTGCCCGAATCTACAATCATGTCGCGCAGAGCCCGGCGCAATTCCGCGGTGTCCGTCAGCCGGCCGTCCTCCAGCCAGCGATGTGTGGCCACCAGGTAAAACAGCTTGATGACACTGGCGGGATAAACCCGTTCGCCCCCGCGAAAGGCCGCCGACTCCGGGCGTGTGGGTTCGCGCAAGTCCACCACCGTCACCGCCAGCTGATCCGGCCGAAGGTTCTGACCGGCGAATTGTTTCAACACGGACGAAATGGCGCGATCCACGATCGCTTGCAAGCGGGCGGCGGGTTGCACTGGCGGCGCGAGGTTGGTTTGCGACAAGGCGCTTTGCACGAGAACCGAGCGTATCGAACCGGGTGGCAAATGCAGAGCCGGAAAATAGGCGAATTCCACCCCGGCCCCGGACGCGCGGCCTTATTTAGAATCATTCCAATTATTGACTCGGCGCACCCAATGGCTAAACTGGCTTGTTGGATGAACCTGGACGAGAACACAAATTTTGAGCGCGAGTTGGGCGAGCGGCTGGCCACGAGCGGGTTTCGCTTCACCTCCCAGCGCCGGCATGTCTATGACGTGCTGCTGCACAAGCGCGATCATCCCACCGCGGACGATGTGTTCATGCGGGCCAAACGCCAGATGCCGGAAATCTCCCATGCCACCGTTTATAACTGCCTGGCGGCGCTCGTCCAATGCGGGCTGGTGCGCCAGGTGCAACTGCAGCGGGGGGCCACCCGGTATTGCCCGAACATGGCGGAGCACTGCCACTATTGTTGCGACGTGTGCGGGGCGGTGTTCGACGTTGCCATGCCGGCGGAAGCGCCGACCCTGCCAGGGCCAAAGGGTTTCCAGGTGGATCGCTACGACATCGCGGTCCACGGCCGCTGCGCCAGTTGCGCGGGCCCGCGGAAAAGGTGATTTTTCATGAGCACAGCCACTGAGACCATCGAAGATCTGGTAAAGACGGAATACAAATACGGCTTCTACACCGACGTGGAAACCGAGTCCGCACCGCCCGGCTTGAGTGAGGACACCATCCGGCTGATCTCACGCAAAAAGAACGAGCCGGAATGGCTTACCGAATGGCGCCTCAAGGCGTATCGCCACTGGCTCACGCTCTCGGAACCGACCTGGCCGAAGGTGCAGCACGAGAAAATCAATTATCAGGACATCGTGTACTTTTCGCAGCCCAAGCCGAAAAAGGACGCGCCGAAGAGTCTCGATGAAGTCGATCCGAAACTGTTGGAGACGTACGAGAAGCTCGGCATCCCGTTGCGGGAACGCGGGCGGCTCGCCGGCGTGGCGGTGGACGCCATCTTTGACAGCGTGTCGGTCGGGACCACGTTCCGCAAGCAACTTGCCGAAAAGGGCGTGATCTTCTGCTCGTTCACCGAGGCGGTGCATGAGCATCCCGAGCTGGTCAAGAAATACCTCGGCTCGGTCGTGCCCTACACCGACAATTTCTACGCCGCGCTCAACTCGGCGGTGTTCACTGACGGCTCGTTCTGCTATATCCCGAAGGGCGTACGCTGTCCGATGGAGCTTTCCACTTACTTCCGCATCAACGCCG